>NZ_JBFUKC010000002.1:0-382567 GCF_056401045.1 Rhizorhabdus sp. P4_G6
ACGTGACGTTGCTTGATGTCGGCAGCGTCGTTCCGGCGAGCGGCGCTGCCGCGACACCGCTGCCGGGCGTGTCCAAGAAGGCGTACAACGCTGCGCTGTACTACGAGAAGTACGGGTTTGGCGCTCGTATCTCCTATACGTACCGCAGCAAGTACACTAACGACCAAGTCAGCTACTTCGGCGACGGTGACTTCCAGCGTTCGTTCGGTCAGGTTGACGGATCGCTCAGCTACGACGTGAACAGCAACATTTCGCTAAACCTCGACGTAGCCAATCTGTTCAACGAGCCGTCTGTCAACTACGACAACCTCGACATTGTTCGTTACTATGAAGACAGCGGCCGCCGCATTACATTCGGAGCGCGCGTACGGTTCTAAAATTAAGCCTAATATTAATTGCGGCGCGTACGATTATATCGTGCGCGCCGTCAACATTTCCTGCTTCCCTAACCAAGGGCGAATGGCTTTGTCGCATAACGCGATATGAGAATAAATTCCTGATTATTTGATATTATTACGAGATACGGACGGTATTGGGCTTTCCGATTTGCGAGAAGCGATTGAGGATTGCGGCACGGACTTTGAGTTCGGTTTTCTGACGATCGAAGGCGCGCGCGCAGAGGCGCTGGCCGAGCAGCTTGAAGCCGTGCATCTTGGTTTCGACCAGGCTGCGGCTGTGGTAGCCGCTCCACTTCTTCCAAATGGCCCTGCCAAGCCGCTTCATCGCACGCAGCGCTTCATTGCGGGCATCGACGCCGGGGCCGAATCTTTGATCCATGTCCGGCCATTGCGGCTAACCGGGATGACCGGATCGGCCCCGCGCCCGGCAATGGCGGCGTGACAGTCTCTGGTATTATAGGCGCCATCGCCGCCAACGCTGAGGATCAGCTCATCCTCGGGGATTTGCGCCAAGCTCGGCTAGGGTCGGCGCATTCGCGTGGGTCCTGATGCGGCGAGAAACAGTGTTCTCGGCCCGACGAGCAACGACCGCCTGATGCAATCGGTCAACGGSGGGATCGCCGGCTGACCCACGAAATGTCTGCSGGAGGAATTTYGAAGATGGCCTGACGGTATACCGGCGTTCCGACAGTCTGAGTCAAAAAATGGCACTCTGATGCCGTCGTTTTTATGAGGCCTGGAACGCGCGGCTCTCCATCTTGGCAACGGCTTTGCCGCTATGCCGTATACGCGGGAGCCGGCCCATTCATGGAGGTCGGTCACGGCGTAGACGACGCGTCGACCAAGCTTTCTGGATTTTGGCCCGCCTCCTGTCACTCGAAACTTCTCGAGCGTGCGAGGTGATAGACGCAGGTAACGAGCCGCTTCGGCGTTTGAAAGGAACGGAGAGGCTCCGTCGGTGAGGCTGCTGGTGCGGTCATCTCACCCTAAGGGTAATCCTAAAGCGGATTGGCGAACACTGCCTGTCTGGTGCAGTCAGAGGCCATTGAGGACCACTTCATTTCGGTGCTGAACGTGCTGCAAAAATGAGCTGACGCATCGCTCATCAAAGCTGCTTATGATTCGGCGCGATGGAATAGGAAGCGCTACGCACTCATTCGATCGAGTGCGGCTCCGTTCAAAAGCCCGTCCAAATGCCGGACTTCCAGACTCTTGATGGCTAAGTGATTGAAAAATGGCGCGCCCGGAACGATTCGAACGTCCGACCCTCAGATTCGTAGTCTGATGCTCTATCCAGCTGAGCTACGGGCGCGTTGTGACGGGGTTCCTAGTCGGCAGTCGCGGCGGGCGCAACCCCGTTGCGCAGTTTTTATCGGGGGCCTAGATTTCGCGCCATGATGACCCGCCGTTCCGCCGCGCTGCTGGCGCTCCCTGCTCTCGCCATGCTCCCCACGCTTGCCGGCTGCGCCGATACGCGTAGCGGCTATCCCTCGCTGGCGCCTCGCCCGATCGAGCGGGCCATGATGCAGGCGGAAGCTGCGCCGGCGGTGCCGCCCCCCGCGCCGCCGCCTCTGGCGGCGTCGGCGGACATCGCCGAGATCCTGGCCAGCGCCAATGCCGCCGACGCTGCATTCAAGGCGGCGCTGGAGAAGGCGCGGCCGCAGATCGAGGCGGGGCGCAGCGCGGCGGAGGGCAGCGAGCCGTGGGTGGTCGCGCAGCAGGCCTATAGCGACGTCGAGTCCGCGCGTGCTCCGATCGGCAATGCGCTCGCCGAACTCGATCGCCGCCGCCAGGCCGCGGTGGCGGGCGGCAAGGGCGGCGACGAGGCGGTGATCGCCGAGGCGACGATGCAGGTGCAGGCGCTCGACGAGGCCGAGCGGGCGGTGCTCGCAGGGCTGGTGCCGGCTTGAACGCGCCCATGCCCGACCGTTCCCGGACGCCCGTCGCCGCCCCCGCCGCAGAGCGCCGCCCGTACAGCTACAGCCGCCATGGCTATACCATCGAAGACCCCTATTTCTGGCTCAAGGACCAGAAATATCCGGTCATCGACGACGCGGATGTGCTCGCCTATCTGCGCGCCGAGAACAGCTATTTCGAAGCGGCGATGGCGCCGCATGCCGCGCTCGTCGAAACGCTGTTCGCCGAGATGAAGGGGCGGCTGAAGGAGGACGATGCCAGCGTCCCGCACAGGGACGGCGACTGGCTATACTGGTGGGCGTTCAAGCCGGGCGGGCAATATCGGATCTGGTATCGCAAGCCGGCCACCGGTGGCGCGGAGAGCATCCTGCTCGACGAGCCGGCCGAAGCCGCCACGGTCGAATATTTCCGGCTGCAGGTGCTCAGCGTCAGCCCCGATGGGCGGCTCGCAGCCTGGTCGGCCGATACGAGCGGCGCCGAGCGCTTCGTGCTCAAGATCCGCGACCTGGCGACCGGCGCCGATATCGAGACGGTCAGCCGCGTCACCAACGGCGCGGTCGCCTGGGGCGCGGATTCACAGAGCCTCGTCTACACCGAGGTCAACGATAATTGGCGCACCTATCGGGCGCGGCTGCACATCCTCGGCAGCGATCCGGCGACCGACCGGACGCTCTACGAGGAGACCGAGGAGCTCGGCTTCAACGTCGGCGTCGGCAAGACCCAGGACGACCGCTGGATCCTGATCTCGACCGGGGACAACCAGACCAGCGAGGTGCGGCTGGTGCCCGCCGCCGATCCGGGCGCCGAACCGGTGTTGATCAGCCCGCGCCAGACCAAGCGCGAATATCGGGTCGACAGCGCGCATGGATCGCTGTGGATCCTGACCAATGACGAGCATGTCAACTTCCGCGTCGCCCGCGCCGATCCGGCCGATCCGGGCCGGTGGGAGACGGTGATCGCCGGATCGGAAAGCGTCTATATCCGCGGGCTGACCAGCTTCGCGCGGCATCTCGTGCTCACCGAACGGGTCGACGGCCTCGATCAGGTCCGGCTGCGAGGCTATGACGGAAGCGAGCACCGTATCGCCTTCCCCGAGGCCAGCTACACCGCCGGGCTCGGCAGCAATGCCGAATATGATCCCGCCGCCTACCGGCTGCATTATGCGTCGATGGTCACCCCGCAGACCGTGTTCGACTATGATCCGGCGGCGCGGAGGCTGGCCACGCTCAAGGTGCAGGAGATACCGTCGGGCTATGATCCGTCGCTCTATGCGACCGAGCGGCTGATGGTGCCGGCGCGTGACGGCAAGTCGATCCCGGTGTCGATACTCTATCCCGAGGGCTTTCCGAAGGATGGGTCGGGCAAGCTCTTCCTCTATGCCTATGGCGCCTATGGCCATGCGATCCCGCCGGGTTTCTCGACGGTGCGGCTGTCGATGGTCGATCGCGGCTGGGCCTATGCGATCGCGCATATCCGCGGCGGCGACGATCTCGGCTATGACTGGTATCTCCAGGGCAAGGCCGAGCAGCGCTGGAACACCTTCCGCGACTTCGCCGACGCGGCGAAGGGGCTGATCGCTGCGGGCTTCACCAGCGCGGGCAGGATCGCGATCAACGGCGGTTCGGCGGGCGGCGAACTGATGGGGGTGGTCGCGAACACCGATCCCGGCCTGTGGGGCGCGGTGGTGGCCGACGTGCCCTTCGTCGACGTGCTCAACACGATGCAGGACGAGAGCCTGCCGCTGACGCCGAACGAGTGGCCCGAATGGGGCAATCCGATCACCGACAAGGCGGCATTCGAGCTGATCCGCAGCTACAGCCCCTATGACAATGTCGAGGCCAAGGCCTATCCGCCGATGCTGATCACCGGCGGGCTGAACGATCCGCGCGTCACCTATTGGGAACCGGCCAAATGGGCGGCGAAGCTTCGCACCGCCAAGACCGACGACAATCTGCTGCTGCTCAAGATCAACATGGGGGCGGGGCATGGCGGTAAATCGGGGCGCTATGATTCGCTGCGCGAGGACGCCGAGGCTTATGCTTTCGTGCTGACGCAGGTAGAGTGACTGCCCAAGTTTCCCCGTCATCCCGGACTTGATCCGGGATCCCGCTTCTCCCTCGTACGCTGTCAAGAAAAGCGGGATCCCGGATCGAGTCCGGGATGACGAATGAGAGGCGGGCGAACCGCCCTCCTCAGTCATTTCCCCCGATGAAATCGCCCAAGCCGCCGAGCACCGAGCCTTCGCCGCGGTTCTGGCCGCCGCGGCTTCCCGCCGCCGCGAGCATGCGGCCGGCCAGGCGCGAGAAGGGGAGCGACTGGATCCAGACCTTGCCGGGTCCGGTCAGGCGCGCGAAGAACAGCCCCTCGCCGCCGAACAGCACGCTGCGCACCCCACCCGCGGTGACCAGGTCGAACTCCACCCCTGCGGTATAGGCGGCGAGGCAGCCCGTATCGACGTGCAGTTCCTCGCCCGGCCCGAGCTCGCGCTCGACCACGGTGCCGCCCATCTGCACGAACACCCAGCCGTCGCCCTCGAGCTTCTGCATGATGAAGCCCTCGCCACCGAACAGCCCGGTCATCACCTTGCGCTGGAAGTGGATGCCGATCGACACGCCCTTGGCGGCGGCGAGGAAGCTGTCCTTCTGGCAGATCAGCCGGCCGCCGAGGTCGGCGAGCCGCAGCGGCACGATCGCGCCGGGCGTGGGCGAGGCGAACGCCACCCGTGCCTTGCCCTGGCCATTGTGGGTGAACACCGTGGTGAACAGGCTCTCGCCGGTGATCAGGCGCTTGCCCGCGCCCAGCAGCTTGCCCATGAAGCCGCCATTGCCGCCGCCGCTGCCGTCGCCGAACACGGTGGTCATGCCGACGCTGGCTTCCTTCCAGACCAGCGCTCCGGCCTCGGCGACCGCGCTCTCGCCGGGATCAAGCTCGATCTCGAGGAACTGCAGTTCCTGGCCCTTGATCTCGAAGTCGATATCGTCGGCGATGCCGGCGCGGCGGTGATGGCTCCAGGGGCTATGGTCGGGCATTCGGGCTCCTCATCAGAATCATGTCATCCTGAACTGGTTTCAGGATCCACCACGCCACCGTGACTGTCCAGACGGGTAGAGCGGAACCTCGCCACAGGGGCCTCGCAACCTGCTCATGCCGCCTGGTGGATGCTGAAACAAGTTCAGCATGACGGCCTTTTGGGAGGGACGCTCAGTCCCGCCCCGCCCGCAGCGCCGCGCCCGCGGCGAACGGCGCGAGCGCCGTCAGCAGCAGGGCGGTAGCGGCCAGCAGCTTGATCGCGCCAGCGCCCTGATCGCCCAGCGCGCCGGCGCCGAAGATCAGCAGCGGCACCGCGAGTGGCAGCATCACCAGCCCGGCGAGCGCGCCCGCACCGCGCAGGCCCAGGGTGAGGGCGCTGGTCATCACGCCGAGCGCGGCCAACGCCGGGGTGCCGATCGCCAGGCCGAGTTCGAGATGGAGCAGGGTCGCTCCATCGAGCTTGAGCAGCGCGGCGGCGGGCAGGGCGGCGATCATCAGCGGCGGGCCGAAGCCCAGCCAGTGCGCGACGATCTTGGCGGCGGCGATGCCTTCGTCCGAAAGACCGCGCACCGCATATTGATCGAGCACGCCGCTCTCGGCATCGGGCGCGATCAGCCGGTCGACTGGCAGCAGTGCCGCGAGCAGCGCCGCCATCCACAAGGCGCCGCCGCCGACCTTGTCGAGCAGCGCGCCATCGGGGCCGACCGCGAACGGAAACAGCGTCGCCACCAGCAGGAAGAAGATCAGCGGCAGCATCGCGCCGCCGCCCTGATAGGCGAGCCGCACGTCGCGCAGAATGATCGCGCCCCAAGGATTCATGGCTGCGTTCATGGCTGGGCCCCCAGCGCGATCCCGATCGCCTGTGGCAGGTCGAGCGGCTGGTGGGTCGCCGCGACGACGATGCCGCCGCGCGCGCGGTGGATCGCCATCGCCGCCGCCAGCCGGTCGAGCGAGGCGGCGTCGAGGCCGTTGCCGGGCTCGTCGAGCAGCCAGATCGCGGCATGGCCGGCGATTACCCTGGCAAGCGCGGCGCGCTTGCGCTGTCCGGTCGAGAGCATATGGACCGGCACCTGCGCCAGATTGGCGATGCCCATCATGTCGAGCGCGCCTTCGACGTCGGTCCGGCCGACCCCGTCGAGCCGTGCCCAGAACAGCAGCGCCTGCTTGAGCGGCAGCCGCGCATCGAGCGCCGCCGCCTCGCCGGTGAAGGCGATGCCGCCTTCGCGCTCGATCGTGCCGGCCGAGGGCGCGAGCAGCCCGGCGGCGATCCGCATCAGGCTCGATTTGCCCGCCCCGTTGGGACCGGTCAGCAACGCCGCATCGCCCTTGCCGAGCGCAAAGCCCATCGCTTCGAACAACAGCCGGTCGCCGCGGATGCAGGCGACGTTCGTGAAAGCCAACCGCGCACTCATCCCGCGACGGAGTCCTCGAGCGCGTGCATATCGGCGTCGGACAGGCCGAAATGATGGCCGATCTCGTGGACCACGACATGCGCGACCAGTGCCTCGAGGCTCACCCCGGTCTCGATCCATTCGTCCAGGATCGCGCGGCGGAACAGGTGGATCATGTCGGGCAGCGTGCCCGAATGGTCGACCGACTTCGACCCGACCGGCAGCCCGGTGTAGAGCCCGGTCAGCTCGAACGGATCCTCGATGCCCATCTCGGCCAGGATTGCGTCGTCGGCCAGATCCTCGATCCTGAGGACGACATCGCCCAGGTGCCGCGCGAATTCGGCGGGCAGCCGCGCGATCGTCGCGCGCGCGATCGCCTCGATCCGCTCCGCGCCCGGCGCCATGGTTTGACCTTCGCTCATCAAGCGCCGACATAGAGAGCATATCCACATCATGCCAGCGAGAGGATGCAGCCATGCCGATCGAGCCCCTCAGCGACGACGAGCGCGCCGACGCGCTCGATGGCCTGCCCGACTGGGACTATGACGAGGCCCGCGACGCGATCAGCCGCAGCTTCACTTTCCCCGACTTCTCGGCCGCCTTCGCCTTCATGACGCGGGTCGCGCTGCTGGCGGAGAAGCACGATCACCATCCCGAATGGACGAACGTCTGGAACCGGGTGGATATCCTGCTGACCACGCATGACGCGGGCGGGCTGTCGGGACGCGACGTGGCGATGGCCGAGGCGATCGAGGGGTTGGTGGAGTGATCGGCGCGCGGGACGGTGCGGCGTGAGACCTCGAAAAGGGGGGCGGTGCTCCGCCGGCTGTTGACCGGGCACGTCGGGGAAAGGATGTGCGGCGGGTTTGTGCCCTAAAACCGCTCGTTGCGGTCGCCCGGAAGCTGACAGTCAGCTATCTGCTTCGCACGGGCAAAGAATATGACGGCTTGGGGGTGGAGTGCTGCCGGCCCGCTTCCGGGAAGCGCAGGACAGAAGCCGACATATCCGACGAAGCCGTTAGCCTGCGTCCCCCCTGTAGCGACGCGAGGGCCACCCCAACGCTATCCCCTAGCACGACAAACGTCAGCGCACCGCCGGAGACACTCGGGAGGTCCGATGGGGGGCGTAACGAATTAACCCTTGCGAGATTTTCTTGAAGATCCGCCTTCACTTACCCAGCGCTCGTCGTCGGACTGGTCTTGTTGACGCTCCTCTATGATGAGCGCCTTGTCCGATAAACTTTGGTAAATGTCAGCCGTCAAGTCTTCAACATGCGCTTCATGTTGATCTTGAGCCGCGTCACGGTTGCGCCTAGACGCGACGGCCTTGTCGGAAAATATCTTGGAGTTGCGTGGAAGGGACATGTGGTCCTCCTGCTAACGCCGGCGCCGACATGTCCCTCAGCCGCAGCAGCGGCGGGCCGGACCAACGCCATACATACTATGTGGTTGTGCGCCTGAAGATTACAAGCGAGCCGGACAGGTCTGGCTCGGTCATTAGGGGGCGTCACGACGATTGCCAGTTTGATAATCGGGCACCACTCTAGTACTTTGGCATCCGCCCCCCATATTAGTCGTATCGCGCCATCGCATCGCAAGGCACGGCTGAGAGACAGGATTGTGCTCCCGCGACAAGGGAGCACGCCATGACAGATCCCCCCAGCAGACCAGAACGTCCAGTCGCTCTCGGAGTCGCTGCTCAAGACAGCCCGCCGGATCTCAACCTTCTTCTGGCGCGTGAGCAGGATGCCATCATGCGCGCCGAAGCGACCGGCGAGACCGGCGTTCGCGACGAGCAGCGCGCCTTGGCCCGACGCGCCCGGGTGTTGATCGACTCGACACCCTTTCCGTCTCGGAAGCCCCACGATTTCGACGCGATTACGCCTGCTCAGCAGCGAGCAATGGACTTCCCTGAGTTCGATGACCTGAAGCGGCGCGTCAAGGAGATGGATCGTGCCTTGGCCGATGACTTCGCCGAAGGCAGGGTGGGCACCGGATCGAACACCTTTCAGCACCGCAGTCGAGTGATCCGGCAGGGGCTCCAGAAACTGGAGCACATGCGCCTACGTCCGGTTGCGGATGAACACAGTGACCCCGAAACGCGGCGTGTAGGAGGCGACAGATGAACTTGGACCCGAACCGAGATGAAGCTGGCGTGATGGATCGTCACGGCATCAGGCGCAGCCTGATCGCTCAGTACCTTTACAAGGAATACCGCTATTCCCAGCTCAGCGACGCGGTCGCTCAGGCCGAGCGAGATGAAAGGCGCGACCCCGGCAGAGAATAGGCACGGTCTGCCGCGCGGCGGCGACTACGTCGGGTCGCAAATACACCCTCATCCAGCCGTCGACCAGCGGCCGAAAGGCAGTACATGTACCCCTCAGCCACCTTGTGCCGAAGCCAGGAAGCCTATCATCGCGACCGTGCTGAGACATCGCCACTGGCAAATATCCGCACGGTAGCGCAGAAAGCCGCCACCGCGTGGGGTGCCGAGGCCGAAGCGGCGGAGGATCGCGAAGCGCGCCGGGAGCGGACGCGCCTGATCGCCGACACCCTCCGGTGGCAAAAGCAGCGCCTGATCGATGAAGAGCATCTGCATCTGAACGCAAATCCGGACCTCGCTCCCGCTGACCCCTGAGCATGGTGATGACCCAGATCACCATCCGCCAGTTCCTTGTGCTCGTATTCAGCCCGTAACGATGATGTGCCAATCTGGGGGAGCATGGTCGTTTCTTAATTGAACGTATGTCTATGGTCGGGCGGGGTAGCTAATGGTGACGTCGTCGCTGCATATCCACCACGAAGGCTTTGCTGTCTGCAATGAGCGAACGACGCGCTTCCCGCATCGCTTTCGCATTCGCTGCGCTTCCTGCGCCCGAAGCCGGGCCTCCGTGGCCCGTGCCTTTGCCGCACGAGCCCTCATTATGTGCTTTCCTCTGCACCATCGAAAGCGTCCCGATCTCGGCCGCTGTTCGCTTTTTGTTCTATCTTTTCCGGCGTCCTGCTGCTAAGCGATTGGCACTCGAATCGGAGGCCGAACGCCCATGCAGCCAGACATTCTCGCCAGGGCGCCCCGCTGCGGCGCGCGGACGCGGGTCGGTGGGGCTTGCCGCTCTCCGGCGGTGGGCGGCGCGCGGCGCTGCCGGATGCATGGCGGCAAGGGCAGCGGCGCGCCGCGCGGCAATCGCAATGCCTGGAAGCACGGTGTGCACTCTGCCCGGTTCCGGGAGATCGCCCGCTATGTCCGCGCGACGGGCGCCTCGGCCATGGCTCGGATGCTGTCGCGGGCCGGGGTTGAGACGGAAAAAACAAATAAACGCGCAGACAACCCTATGCACCCGGAAATTCCGGCGCCTCGGGTCATCGCCGACGCGGATGCTCGCCATGCTCGCGCCCATCCTTCGATCCCCTCCCTCGCAAGGGAGGGGAGGGTATCAGAGGCCCATCGCCTTATATGCCGCGGCGAGCGTGGGCGCCGCCAGCGCGCGGGCCTTTTCCGCGCCCTTGGCCAGGATCGCGTCGAGCTCGGCCGGGTTGGCCTTGAGCGCCTTCAGCCGTTCGGCGATCGGCCCCAGCTTTCCCGCCAGCAGTTCGCCCATCGCCGGCTTGAACGCGCCGAATCCCTGGCCCCCGAACTGGCCCAGCACGTCGGCCGGGGTGCTGTCGGTCATCGCTGCATAGATGCCGACCAGGTTGCGTGCCTCGGGGCGTCCCTCCAGCCCCTCGAGCGTGGCGGGCAGCGGCTCGGGGTCGGTCTTGGCCTTGCGCACCTTGGACATGATCGTCTCGGCGTCGTCGGTCAGGTTGATGCGGCTCATGTCCGAAGGATCGGACTTGGACATCTTCGCCGAACCGTCGCGCAGCATAATTCCGGGGACACAATACTAAATACCGCTGACGTCGGCGGTCGGGCGTGCTCGAAAGTGACTAAGTATCGTGTCGCCGAATCTCTTCAAACGCCGCGTAGATTTATTCGCAATGGTTGGAAAATTCCCGATCGTCAGCCTTCGGGCATCCCTTCTCGCTGCTTCGGTGCCCCCGCATTTAGCAACTGGGCTAATTCCATCGGGAAGGGGAAGAGGATGGTCGAGCTCCTCTCGCCGGCGATGACGTTGAGCGTGCTGAGGTAGCGCAACTGCATCGCCTCGGGCCGCTGCCCCAGGATCGCCGCCGCCTCCAGAAGCTTCTGCGCTGCTTGCTGCTCGCCTTCGGCATTGATGATCTTGGCGCGCCGCTCGCGCTCCGCCTCGGCCTGGCGGGCGATCGCCCGCACCATTGTCTCGGTGATATCGACCTGCTTGATTTCGACATTGGCGACCTTGATGCCCCATGCGGCGGTCTGGCTGTCCAGGATTTCCTGAATGTCGTTGTTGAGCTTGTCGCGTTCGGCGAGCATTTCGTCCAACTCATGCTTGCCGAGCACCGAGCGGAGCGTGGTTTGGGCGAGTTGGCTGGTCGCGTTCAGGAAATCCTCGACCTGGATAATCGCCCGCTCGGGATCGATGATGCGGAAATAGATGACTGCATTGACGCGGACGGACACGTTGTCGTGCGAGATAACGTCCTGCGTCGGCACGTCGAGCACGGTCGTGCGCAGGTCGGTGCGGACCATCTGCTGCACAAAGGGGATGAGGATGATCAGCCCGGGTCCTCTGACGCCGGTGAAGCGGCCGAGGGTAAACACCACGCCGCGCTGATACTCGCGCAATATCTTGATCGCCGCCGTCAGGAACAGGAGCAGGAGAAGAACGATGGGCGCGTAGAAAGCCAGGTTCATCAACATTCAGTCCTCCTTTGTCGCAGCGCGTTCGACTTCGACCGTCAGGCCCGACAACCCCTTCACCCGGACCGGTTGACCCCTGTGGAGCTGCCCATCGCCAAATGCAGACCAGCGCTCGCCATGGACGAACACATGGCCGTTGCCGCCGCTCCAATCCTGGACGGTGCCAGGTGCTCCGATCATTTCCTCGGCGCCCGTCACGACCTTGCGCCGCCGCGAGCCCAGCGCGGTGCGGATGACGAGCAGGATGAAGGCCGCGCTCGCCACGGTGATCCCCCCGATCAGCGACCAGGAGATGCGCAGTTCGGGCAACTCGGCATCGACCAGGATCGAAGCGCCGAGCGCGAAGGCGACCACGCCGCCCGTGCCGAGGATGCCGTGCGAGAACAGGAACGCTTCCGCGACCAGCATTCCGATGCCGAGCAGGATCAGCGCGAGCCCGGCATAGTTCACCGGCAGCGCCGCGAAGGCATACAGGCCGGTCAACAGACAGATCGCGCCGAGCGTGCCGGGCAGGAAGGAGCTTGGGTTCATGAATTCGAAGATCAGTCCGTAGACGCCGATCATCATCAGAAGAAGGGCGACATTGGGATTGGTGATCGCCGCCAGCATCCGTGTGCGCCAGTCCGGCAGAACATGAATGGGCGCAACCCCCGCGCTGTCGATCGCGACCCGCCGGCCGGCGACGGTGACCATGCGCCCCTGCATCTGCCGGAGCAGGTCGGGGAGATCGCGCGCCTCGAGGTCGATGACATGCGCCTTCAGCGCCGCCGCGGCCGATAGGCTGGCGGCTTCGCGAACCGCCTTCTCCGCCCAATCGGCGTTACGCCCGCGCAACTCTGCCAGCGAACGGATGAAGGCGGCCGCGTCGTTGATCGCCTTCGCCTCCATATGGTCGGTCGGGGGGCGGCCGGGCTTCTTCTCGTCCTTTTTCCGCTCATCGCCGCCGGGAAGCGAAGGCACGCCGCCGATCTGGACCGGCGTCGCCGCGCCGACATTGGTGCCGGGGGCCATGGCAGCGATATGGCTGGCATAGAGGATAAAGGTTCCCGCGCTCGCCGCGCGCGCGCCGCTGGGGCTGACATAGGTCGCGACCGGCACCGGTGAAGCGAGGATGGCGCGGATGATGTCGCGCATCGAACTGTCCAGTCCGCCCGGCGTGTCCAAACGCAGGATGGCGAGCGGGGCCTTGCGGCTCGCTGCCATCTTCAGCCCACGCACCACATAATCGGCATTGGCGGGCCCGATCGCGCCGTCGAGATGCAGGACGACGGCGGGCGCTCGCGGGGTCGCGGTGGCTGCCGGCAGGAGAAACGGCAAGCCGGTGCCCAAAAGCATTAGCAGGAAGCAGCACAGGCCGCCTATTCGCGCGTGCGTGACATGCATCGCCGTCATCCGATCGGCCCATCTTAGCATGAATTCGATGGCGAATCCGGAAAATCGAAACCTGATCGGCCGGCGCTCTTAAGTGCGCCTGCCCCGCTCCTGTATGAAGCACTGGCACCAGATAGCTGCACCGGAAGGCCTCCCGATCTTCCGAGTGTTCCTCATTTGTTCTGGCGTTTTCGCCCCTCTTCTGCTAAGCGATCGGAACCTGATACGGAGACCGCACGCCGATGCAGCCAGACATCCTCGCTAACGCACCCCGCTGCGGCGCGCGGACGCGGGCGGGTGGGGCGTGCCGCTCGCCGGCGGTGCATGGCGCCCGGCGCTGCCGGATGCATGGCGGCAAAGGCAGCGGCGCGCCGCGCGGCAATCGCAATGCATGGAAGCACAGTATCCATTCCGCCCGCATCCTTGCGATCAGGCACTATTTGCGCGCGACCAGCCCCGCGGCGATGCGCCGGATGCTGGCGGGTGCCATAGAACCACCCGTTCGTGTCGAGCGAAGTCGAGACACGCTTCCGTCCCTCGACTTCGGCCGGAGGCCGAAGCCCGTCCTGAGCGCCTGCCTTGCAGGCAGTCGAAGGGCTCGGGACGAACGGATTCAGGTGAATAGGTCAGGCGCCGGCACCGCCACCGAATCCGAAAAAATTAAAAAACGGCCGAACAACCCCATGCACCCGGAAATTTCGACCCGGACGCGGCTTTCGGCAGCTATGGCGTCGTCGTCGTCAGGGCCGGCTGGATCGCCCGATTGCCGCCCCTGGCGTGGGGCCGGGGGCTTAGTCGCGCCGCCACCGCGCGAAAATCGCGGTGGGCAGCAGCAGCCCGCGGGCTTCTTCGCGCACCGCCATCTCGCCCACCTCGACAGTGCCGCCGAGGTCGGCCATCGCCTGCGACAGCAGCTCGCCGATCGCCAGCGCCGACATGCGGATCGCATAGACGGTGAGGACGAGGAATTTGGACTTGTCGTCGAGCAGCGCACGGCAATTGGCGATCAGCGCGGGGAGATGTTCTTCGAGCCGCCAGACCTCGCCTTCGGGGCCGCGGCCGAACTTGGGCGGATCGAGGAAGATGCCGTCATAGCGGCGGCCGCGGCGCACTTCGCGCGCGGTGAACTTGGCGGCGTCGTCGACCATCCAGCGGATCGGGCGGTCGGCCATGTCGCTGAGAAAGGCGTTGGCCTTGGCGGCGTCGACCGACTTCTTCGAGGCATCGACATGGGTCAGCCTGGCACCCTTGGCGGCCAGCGCCAGCGTGCCGACGCCGGTATAGCCGAACAGGTTCATCACCTCGTCGCCGTCGCCGGTGCGATCGCGCATCCATTGCCATTGCGGCGCCATGTCCGGGAAGAAGGCGAGGTGGCGGAAGGGGGTGTTCTGCGCGGTGAAGCGCACCTCCTCCCAGCGCATGTGCCAGCCGCCGCGCGGCACGTCGCGCGACAGATGCCATTTGCCGCCGCCGTCCTCGTCGGACGCGCCGATGAAGTCGCCGTCCGCTTCCCAGTTATCGGATGCCGGCGCCCACATTGCCTGCGGTTCGGGACGGATGAAGCGGAAGCGGCCATAGCGCTCGAGCTTGCGGCCATGGCCGGAGTCGACGAGGCCGTAATCGTCCCAGGCTTCGGTGATGAGGGTGTGGAGGTTCATTACCGCCAGCCCCTAGCCCAAGTGCGTCATCCCAGCGAAAGCTGGGATCTCGTTGCCTTCCCGGTGGCGAGGAAGAAGGGAGATTCCAGCTTCCGCTGGAATGACGCAATCGGCCAACAGCCTCACGCCGCGGCCTTGAGCGCCGGCCCCACCGTCGCGAGCGTCTCGCGGCCTTCCAGCATTCGGGTGCCGACGGCGCGGACCTGATCGAGGGTGCAGGCTTCGATCTTCGCGACGATCATCGCCGGATCGAGCGGCTTGCCGTGAACCAGCGTCTGGAAGCCGAGGCGATCGGCGCGGCCCTGGACCGATTCGAGCGTCATCAGGATCGTCGCCCGGATCTGCGCCTTGGCGCGGGCGAGCTCGACGGGGGTGAGAGTCGCTGCCGCTTCGCGCAATATGTCCCGCGAAAGATCCGCGGCGTTCTGCGCCTCGCGACGCGCGGTAGCGAGGTAGACCGTCAGCATGCCGGTATCGCGCCAGGCGGCGACCGAGCTGCCGACCGAGTAGGCGAGGCCGCGGTCCTCGCGCACCGCCTGGAACAGCCGCGACGAGCTGCCCTCGCCGGCGGCCTGGCTGAACAGCATCAGCGGATAATAATCGGCGTCGAAATAGCCGACGGCTTCGTAGCCGAACAATATGTGCGCGGATTCAAGCCGCCGCCGCTCGACGAAGCTGCCGCCTTCATAGACCGCCAATTCGGCGACGGGGCGGGGCGCGGGTTCCATGTCGCCGAAGCGCGCCTCGGCCATGGCGACCAACGCGTCGACATCGATCTTGCCGGCGGCGGCGAGCACCATGCCCTGGGGGCGATAATGCTTGCGGGTCCAGCCGCGCAGGTCGTCGACCGAGATCGCGGCGATCGTATCCTCATTGCCCAGAACCGGCCGGCCGAACGCCTGGCCAGGCCAGGCCGTCGCGTGGAAATGATCGTTGATGATGTCGTCGGGCAGATCGCGCGCCTCGCCGAGTTCCTGCAGCACGACGTCCTTCTCGCGGGCGAGGTCGCCGCTGTCGAAATGCGGCTTGCGGACCAGGTCTGCGATCAGTTCGACGCCGAGATCGAGATTCTCGGCGAGCAGGCGTGCCTGGAAGGCGGTCTGGTCGCGCGAGGTGAAGGCGTTGAGATAGCCGCCGACATTTTCGACCGCTTCGGAGATCTCGCGCGCACTGCGGCCGCCGGCGCCCTTGAACACCATATGCTCGAACAGATGGGCCAAGCCGTTGGCGCGGGCGTCCTCATGCCGGGCGCCGCAATCGACATGCAGGCCGATCGCAATCGTCTCCACGCCGGCCATCGGTTCGGCCGCGATGGTGAAGCCATTAGCCAGCCGGTGAATGTGCGGGCCGGACATGATGGTCAGGCGACCGCCGCGGTCTGATCGGCCACGAATGCCTCGATCGCGCCGATCTCAGCCGGAAGCACCGCATAGCGCTCCTCGCGCTCGAACAGTTCGCCGATCCGGGTCGGCAGCGACGGGCGGATGCCGGTTGCGCGCTCCACCGCATCGCGGAACTTGGCGGGATGCGCTGTCGCCAGCGTGACGACGGGGATGTCCGGATCGAGCGCGGCATCCTGCGCCGCGGCCAGGCCGATCGCGCTGTGCGGATCGATCACCTCATTGGCACGGTCGTGCGCCCAGCGCATCGCCTGCTGCATACGGTCGGGGTCGATCCGCGCACTGCTGAACAGCGCACTCGATTCGTCGCGCATCGCCTGGGGCAGGCTGTAGCGCCTGCTCGACTCGAAGCCCTTCATCGAGGCAGCGAGGCCGGGACCGTCACGCCCATGCAGATCGAACAGCAGCCGCTCGAAGTTCGAGCTGACCTGGATATCCATCGAGGGCGCGGCGGTAGCCGTCACCGAGCCGACCGAATAGTCGCCGGCCGACAGCGCGCGGTGGAGGATGTCGTTGACGTTGGTCGCGACGATCAGCTTCGCGACCGGCAGGCCCATCTTCGCGGCGACATAGCCGGCGAAGACGTCGCCGAAATTGCCGGTCGGCACCGAGAAGGCGACCGGGCGCTCGGGTGCGCCAAGCCGGACCGCGGCGTAGAAATAATAGACGATCTGGGCCATCAGCCGGGCCCAGTTTATCGAATTGACCGCGGAGAGGTTGAAGCGGCCGGCAAAGGGCCTGTCGGCGAACATCGCCTTCACCAGGGCCTGGGCGTCGTCGAAGCTGCCCTCGATGGCGATGTTATGGACGTTCGGCGCCAGCACGGTGGTCATCTGCCGCCGCTGGACGTCCGACACCCTGCCCTTGGGGTGGAGCATGAAGATGTCGACCTTGGCGCGGCCGGCCAGCGCATCGATCGCGGCGGAGCCGGTGTCGCCGCTGGTCGCGCCGATGACGGTCAGGTGGGTGTCGCGATCGGCCAGGAAGCGCTCGAACAGCAGGCCGAGAAGCTGGAGCGCGACATCCTTGAAAGCCAGCGTCGGGCCATGGAACAGTTCGAGCAGCCATTGGCGATGATCGAGCTGCTTGAGCGGTACCACCGCGGCATGGGCGAAGCGGCCATAGGCAGCCTCGCACAGGCTCCTGAGCGCCGCGTCGTCGAGCGCGCCCGCGACGAACGGGCGCATGACCGCGACCGCCGTGTCGACATAGGAAAGCCCGCGCAAAGCCGAGATCTCGGCCGTGCTGAAGCTGGGCCAATGTTCGGGTACGTAAAGCCCTCCGTCGGAGGCGAGCCCCGCGAGCGTTACATCTTCGAATCCGAGACGGGGCGCGTCACCCCTGGTGCTGACATACTGCATGACCGGCGCGCCTTAGCGGTACGCGCGGGTCGCGGCAAGGATGCTAGCCTTTTGGGGAGCCTTCACCGGGCGGCGGTATCGCATCGTCGCCTTCCGCGGGCTTGGGCGTCGCAGGATCCGAAGGCTAGGGGCTGGGCGACCAATCAAGTCAGAAAATCAGTCCCATCGAAATGCGCAGGTCCTGGGTCGACATCGCGCCGCTCTCGGGCAGCGGCCGGAAATCCTTGTAGGCCGCACCGACCGTCAGCTTGCCGCGGGTAGCGCTGGTCGCCAGGCTCAGCGTGTTGCCGTTGAGCGTGCTGATGCCGTTGGCGGCGAAGCGGCGATAGCTGATCTGCGACGCGCTCAGGTCGCCAAGGTCGAGACGGTTGCCGATCTGCCAATAGGTCGGCATCCGGCTGACGGCATTTGCGAGCGATCCGGTCTGGCGGACGAAGCCGAGCGAATAAGCGAGGCTGAGACTTTCGCCGATGCGCCGGTTGCCAGCGAAGCGGGCGCCATAGACCTGGTTGAGCAGCCGGAAATCGCTTTGCGCGGTGTTGCGCTGGTCGATCTGATAGGCATAGCCGCTCAGCGTGCCGAGGCCGCTGGTCCAGCTGAGCTGCGCGAAGATATTATCGCCGGCCACGGTCGCCGGAAGCGGCGCTTGCGATGCTGCCCACAGGCTGCTGCTCGACCACGCATAAGCAAGATCGGCGCTGAGCCCGGGCAGCCCGGTCCAGCGCAGGCGCGCGGCATCGAAGGTCTGCTGGCCATCGCGGTCGCCGGTGATCGCCGGATCGGCGATTCCCAGGTGCTGCCGGCCAAGGCTTATCTCGGTCTTGGCCAGGCCGCGATAATCGAGCCGCAACTCGTCGACCTGCACCGCCTCGGGGCGAATCGGCACCCGGCCCCCGAGCGCGCTCCTCTCGTTGCGCCGGACCGTCACCGCCGCATCGCTTACCGCGGCGATCGACCAGGGGCCGGTCGAGAGGCCCAGGCCGGGACGTGCGCGGATCAGGATCGCGTCCTCGGGGCTCAACAGCCGCTCCGCCGAATATTGCTCATAACGCAGCTCCGTGCCGAAGAGCGGCGACACGATGATGTCCTGCGCGCGGAGCGAAGCGGCCGGCGCAAGGATGGAGAGCAAGGGAAGGGCCAGCAGGCGACGCATCGACGACCTATGATGGTTCGGGATTTACGGGATTTTCGGCCAATTTTATCAGCAGTCGGTTAACGTGCCCAGCGGCATGCGATGAAGCGTTTGACGAGCGTGGTGCTGCTTCACTATATGCGCGCTCCGACAGGCGGCCGGGTGGTCGCCTTTTTGCGTTTTCGGGACAGTTCAACAGCGATCAGAGGAAAGAGGGAGCTTTGCCATGACCATCACCCCGCTCATGCCGGTTTATCCGCGGTGCGGCGTGCGTCCGGTGCGAGGCGAAGGCTGCTATCTGATCGGTGAGGGCGGCGAGCGCTATCTCGATTTCGCCGCGGGCATCGCGGTCAACATGCTCGGCCATGGCCATCCGGCATTGGTGAAGGCGATTGCCGACCAGGCGGCGACGCTGATGCATGTCTCCAACCTCTACGGTAGCCCCCAGGGCGAGGCATTCGCGCAGAAGCTGGTCGACAAGACCTTCGCCGACACGGTGTTCTTCACCAATTCGGGCGCCGAAGCGGTCGAGTGCGCGATCAAGACCGCGCGCCGCTATCATTATGTCAACGGCGCGCCCGAGCGGACCAAGATCATCAGCTTCTCCAGCGCCTTTCACGGCCGGACGCTGGGCGCGATCTCGGCCACGAACCAGCCCAAGATGCGGGAAGGTTTCGAACCGCTGCTACCGGGCTTCGAGGTGGTGAAGTTCAACGACCTTGAGGCAGCGCGCGCCGCGGTTGATGCCACCACCGCGGGCTTCCTGGTCGAGCCGATCCAGGGCGAGGGCGGCATGACGCCATCGACGCCGGAGTTCCTGCAAGGCTTGCGTGAGATCTGCGACGAGCAGGGGCTGCTTTTGATCCTCGACGAGGTCCAGTGCGGCTACTGCCGGACCGGTACCTTCTTCGCGCATGAGCAATATGGCATCACGCCCGACATCATGGCGGTGGCCAAGGGGATCGGCGCCGGCTTCCCGCTCGGCGCCTGCCTGGCGACCGAAGAAGCGGCGAAGGGCATGGTGTTCGGTACCCATGGTTCGACCTATGGTGGCAATCCGCTGGCGATGGCCGCGGGCGAGGCCGTGTTCGAGGTCGCGGTCAACGACGCGTTCCTCGCCAATGTCCGCAAGATGGGCGATCGGCTGCGCCAGAGTCTCGAACAGCTCATCCCCAACCACGACACGCTGTTCGACAGCGTGCGCGGCGTGGGCCTGATGCTGGGCATCAAGCTGAAGGATAGCGCCGAGGCGCGCGACTTCGTAGCGCATCTGCGCGACAATCACGGGTTGCTGACGGTGTCGGCGGGCGAGAATGTCGTCCGCGTCCTGCCGCCGCTGGTGATCGAGGAAAGCCACATCGCCGAGTGCATCGAGAAGCTGTCGGCAGGGGCGCGGTCCTACGCGCCGGCCCAATGACCCGGCATTTCATCGACCTCGCCGATGCCGGCCCCGATGGGCTGAATGCGATGCTGAACGCCGCCAAGGCCCGCAAGGAGGCCCGCAAGGCTTTGCCGAGGGGCACGGTGGACAGCGATGCCCCGCTGGCCGGCTATACGCTGGCCATGATCTTTGAGAAGAACTCGACGCGGACGCGCGTTTCGTTCGACATGGCGATGCGCCAGCTCGGCGGCACGACGATCGTGATGGACGCCGGCAGCATGCAGCTTGGCCGCGGCGAGACGATTGCCGACACCGCGCGCGTACTTGGCCGCTATGTCGATGCGATCATGATTCGCACCGACGATCACGGGAAGATCGCCGATCTCGTCAAATATGCGGAGGTGCCGGTGATCAACGGGCTCACCGATCATTCGCATCCGTGCCAGATCATGGCGGACCTGTTGACCGTGCTTGAGCACAAGGGCAGGGTTGCGGGGCTGAGCTGGGCCTGGCTGGGCGACGGCAACAATGTTCTGCATTCCATCATCGAGGCGGGAAGCCTGCTCGGCTTCCCGGTGCGCATCGGCTGTCCCGACGGCTATGATCCCGATCCGACGGTGGTGGCCGCAGCGAAAGCGCGAGGCGGCGACATAGCGTTCTCGCGCGATGCCGGCGAGGTTGCGCTTGGCGCCGATGTCGTCGTCACCGATACCTGGATTTCGATGGGCCAGGCGCATGCCGAGGCGAAGCTGGCGGCGATGATGCCGTTCCAGGTCAACGAGGCGCTGATGGCGCAGGCTGCGCCGGGCGCCGCCTTTCTCCACTGCCTGCCCGCGCATCGCGGTGAGGAGGTGGTCGACGCGGTGATTGACGGGCCGCAATCGCTGATCTGGGACGAAGCCGAGAACCGGCTCCACGCCCAGAAGGCGGTCTTGCTCTGGTGCCTGGGGAAGCTCCAGTAAATGTTGAGAGGCGAGCGGGCTTGAAAATCCCGCTCGTCATGCTGAACTTGTTTCAGCATCCACCCATCCTCCTCCCGGGTGGGGCTTGTGGGGGAGTGGGCCCTGAAACAGGTTCAGGGTGACGATGGGGACTGTTCTTTGGCTTCCGAACCTAATGATCCCGGCCGTAACGATCTCGACATCGCCTTGGGCTTCACGATTCCCGAGCGGCATGCCCGCGGGCGGCTCGCGCGGCTTGGGCCGATGCTGGACGTGATCCTCGGCGCGCACGGCTATCCTCCGGTCATCGAAAGGCTGCTTGGCGAAGCGCTGATGCTGGCTGCACTGCTGGGCTCGACACTGAAGCATGACGAGGGCCAGCTGACGCTGCAGGCGCAGGCCGAGGCCGGCGCGGTCCAGCTGATGGTCGCTGACTACAAGGGCGGCGAGATGCGCGGCTATATTCGCCACGATCCCGAGCGGCTGGCCGAAATCCCTGCCGATCCGTCGCTGTTCGCGCTGTTCGGCAAGGGCTATCTCGCCATCACCTTCGACCAGGCGATCACCGGCGAACGCTATCAGGGAATCGTGCCGCTCGAGGGCGGATCGCTCGCCGAAGCCGCCGAACGCTATTTCAGCCAGTCCGAGCAACTGCCGAGCCTGGTCCGGCTCGCGAGCCGACGGATGCCCGATGGCCGCCATGTCGCCGGCGGCATCCTGATCCAGCACCTGCCCGAAGGCGAAGAGGGCCGGGATAGAATCCACACCCGACTCGACCATCCCGAATGGGACCATGTCCGTGCCCTGGGCCAGACGCTTACTCTCGACGAACTGACCGACGCCGATCTCCGGCTGGAGACCGTGCTGTGGCGCCTGTTCAACGAGGAGGACGAGGTCCGCACCATGGCTGCGGTATCGCTGGCCCGCGGCTGCCGCTGCGATCCGGAGCATATCCGTGGCGTGATCACCCGTTTTCCCGTCGAAGATCGCGCCGAGATGGCCGATGCCGAGGGCGATATCCACGTCGATTGCGAGTTCTGCGCAAGACGCTTCTCGCTGGCGCTGAGCTCGATCGCCTGAGTGGCGCACATCACAGCCATCTTCGGCCGTTCATATATCGATCGTATGATAACGACCGTTGGTCGAACTTGGCTATCCTGCGTGACGCGATAAGCGAATCGAGTGCTCTATTGTGTACGAGAGGGCGATGATGGGTTTCGCATTCAGGGCGGCGACGGTTGGTCTGCTATTGGCGGCGTCGCAGACGATGGCCGCGCCGGCCGCCATCGCCCCGCCGGTGGCGGCCTCGCCGGAGCTGTCGCTCGCGGCGCTGAAGCAGCTTGAAAGCGGGTTGTGGCAGCTCGATGTCAAGGGCAGTTCGCCGAAGCTGATGTGCGTAACCGACCAGATCCGGCTGGTGCAGATCGAGCATGACCAGCCGGGCTGCTCGCGCTTCGTGATCGCAAATGAACCCAAGAGTTCCACGGTTCACTACAGCTGCCAGCGCGCCGGCTGGGGCCGCACGACCGTGCGGGTGCAATCACCTACCCTGGCGACGATCCAGACGCAGGGAATCGCTCATAACGAACCGTTCGACTATTCGGCGCAGGCGCATCGGGTGGGCGTTTGCACTGCCCAGACTGCCGCGAAATAGGTCCCGGGTTTCCGGCCCCACCAGCCGGTTAACGCTTTGTTTATCCCCATCGGGTTAGAAGCAAATCGTGCCTTCCCCTTTAGGTACATTTTCCTCCCTTAGCAGGCTTCACAGCCTCACTGGGCCGCTCCAGGGCGGCCCATTTTTTTGCCTGCTCAGCTGACCGACTTCAGCTCCACGACATCGCCATCGTGCGTGCCTTCCTCGTCGGCGAGGAAAGGAGGATCGGGGATCGCGGCGCGGCCTTCGTTCAGGACGACCGACCAGCGCGCCGACAAAGTGCGCATGTAGGGATCGTCGATCTCGATCCGTCGCGTGATCACCGGCAGGTTCGGATCGGCGCGGATCACCATCACATCGAACGGAAGGCCGACCGACTTGTCCGACCGGATCGTCGAATCGAACGACAGCAGGCCGACCTTCACCGCTTCATCGATGGAACTCTCGAAGTTCATCGCGCGATCGAGGATGGGCTTGCCATATTGGGTGGCGCCGATCTGATAGAAGGGGCTGTCGCGCTGGCACTCGATGAAGTTTCCGGCGTCGTAGATCAGGAACAGCTGGGGCGGCCCGTCACCGATCCGGCCGCCGAGCAGCAACGAGATCCCGGATGACACGCCAGCGGCGTGCAAGGCGGGCTTGAGCTGGCGGCCGGCGGCCATCACCGCCTCGCCGACAAGCTGGGCGACGCGGAACATCGTCGGCATATGCTCGACCTTGCGCGGAGCGTCTTCCGGACCGAGCGGCGGCAGGCCTTCGGCCAGCATGCCCAGGACAAGCTGGGTGACCGACAGATTGCCGGCGCTCGCGACGACGCAGAGCCGCTGATCATTGTCGGCAAGCACATGAAGTTTGCGATAGGTCGAGATGTTGTCGATCCCGGCATTGGTGCGGGTGTCGGCAATCATGATCAGCCCCTGACGGAGCATTATGCCGATGCAATAAGTCATAGCATCCCCCCTCGTCCGCCGGCTTCCCCAGCCGACTTGCGCTATGCATATACGAACGCGGGAAATTGTAAGAGCTTCTTTTTGTCGAGCCTGCCGTTCGCGGGCTGGAACGCTCGGCGGCGCGGGCGGATGGCGGGCCGCGTCGGCCGGTAGACCGACGCGCCAAAATCGCCTAAGCGCGCGCCATGTCTGACGATGTGAACACCGCGGGCCGCCGGGCAATCGTGCTGCTGTCGGGCGGACTGGATTCGATGGTCTCCGGAGCTTTGGCGTTGGAGCGCGGCTTCGAGCTTGCGGCGTTGACGATCGACTATAACCAGCGCCACCGTGTCGAACTCGAAGCGGCGAAGCGCATCGCGGCGGCGCTCCGCGTCGTCCGGCACGTCACCCTCCCGCTGAACCTGCGGGCCTTCGGCGGATCGGCGCTGACCGACGATATCGCGGTACCGAAGGACGGCGTCGAGCCCGGCATCCCGGTGACCTATGTGCCCGCCCGCAACACGATCTTCCTGTCGCTGGCGCTCGGTTTCGCGGAGGCGACCGGCGCGCGCGACATCTTCCTCGGCGTGAATGCGCTCGATTATTCGGGTTACCCCGATTGCCGACCCGAGTTCATCGCTACCTTCCAGCAGCTCGCCGACCTGGCGACGCGGATGGGAGTGGAAGGGCAGGGCTTTACCATCCACGCGCCGCTCCAGCACATGACCAAGGCCGACATCGCCCGCGAGGCCAATCGGCTGGGGCTGGACGCCGGCATGAGCTGGTCCTGCTACGATCCGACGCCGGACGGGCGTCATTGCGGCCTGTGCGACAGCTGCCGGTTGCGCGCCAAGGGCTTTGCCGAGGCAGGGCTGGCCGATCCCGCGGTGTACGCCTGATGGGAAGCTATGCGGTCAAGGAGATGTTCCTGACGCTGCAGGGCGAAGGCATGCAGGTGGGGCGGCGTGCCGTGTTCCTGCGCTTCGCCGGCTGCAATCTGTGGAGCGGGCGCGAGGAAGATCGCGCCGGCGCGCAGTGCACATTCTGCGACACCGACTTCGTGGGCATCGATGGCGACAATGGTGGCCGCTATCCGAATGCCGATGCGCTGGCGGATCGCGCCGCCGAGCTATGGGGGGAGTTCGACGCGCCCTTTCTCGTGATGACCGGCGGCGAGCCACTGCTGCAGGTCGACATCGCGCTGATCGCGGCATTGAAGGCGCGCGGATTCGAGACGGCGGTGGAAACCAACGGCACGCAGCCGCCTCCGCCGGGCATCGACTGGATCTGCGTCAGCCCCAAGTCCGGTACCGACGTGGTGCTGCGCAAAGGCAATGAACTCAAGCTGGTCTGGCCCCAGGCCGGTCTCGATCCGCAGGAATTCGAGACCTGGGATTTCGAGCATCTGCTGATCCAGCCGATGGATGGTCCGGATCTCGCCTATGCGCGCGAAGCCGCCATCGCGTTCATCCTTCGGCATCCGAAATGGCGGCTGTCGACCCAGACCCACAAGGTGGTGGGCATTCGCTGAGGGCGTCGTCCATCGCCTCGCGCCTGGCTCGACCAGCTCACGAGGCGGCTGGAGATATTATCCGGCAGCCTGCGGATTGGTGCTGGCCTGCTGATAGCCGGCCGGCACGCACGCCGCCTTCAGCAGATCCTTGCGGGTCCAGCATTCCTTGACCATCGATGGCGGCTGGACCGACACCGAGATCCATCGYTGCGCGCGAATCATGTCGCCGACCGGAATCAGGCTGTTGCGAAACTCCCGCATCCGATCGACCGCGAGCTGGGTGAGATTGCCGCGGCCGAGCTTGCGGGCATCGCGGCCGATTGCGCTCGCGGTCTCGCAGAAGCCGAGCTGGGCGTGCATCGTCGAAAAGCCGTTATAGGTCTTGGTGGTATATTGATCGAAGGCCTTCTGCCACGTCTTGCCGCCGGTGCGCCTGAAGTAGGCGTTCAGCGTCTTGTAGGCCGTGTTGAGCTCGACGGCGTTCTTCGACAGGAGATCGTTATAGTTGGGCACCGTCAGCAGCATTGGTGAAAACTGGCACTGCAGCGCCGCGACGTTGAGCCCGGCGCGCATATTCCACAACATATGCGCCCGGAGTTCCGCGGGAGTCGCCTTCGGCATTTCCATGCCCAAGCCCGGCTCGTCGCCATTTACGGGACCACCCTTGAAGGTGGGCTGGACCCAGAACAAATAGGCGGATGCCGGACCGGCCTGGCCGATCGCCATCATGCCAGCCGCCGCCAAAACCAGCCATCGGAACGCCATTCTTACCTCTCCCGGACAAATCGAAGCGCCCCCGCCTGATAGTCCCCCGTCTTAGTTCGCGTTGCTCGCATTGCCGGCTTCGGCGCCGTTATCGACGGCTACCGCATTGTCGGCAGATACTGCGCCGCCCGCCTGGTCGAGCGTTGCGCTCTCGACGACCGTCATGTCGTTCATCGATCCATCGCTGGCATTCATCTCTACGACATTGGTGTCGCTGTCTCCTGCTTTCTTGCCGCAGCCCGAAAGGCCGACAGCGGCCGTCACGATGAGGCTACCGGTGAGGAGGATGCTGATCGGACGATTCATGAGGAACTCCCTGATTTTGTTGAGTTGCGCTCAAGATACAGGGAACGACTCGGCCACTCAAGCGACGGATGCGTTGCCGCACAGTCCTGCGAGCATGTCCGGAAAATGGCGACGCAACGCCGCGTCGACCGCGTCGATGCCCGGCGAAACACCGAGCTGGGCCATGCTGGTCACTGCGAAATCGCCCAAGCCACAGGGAATGATGCCCAGAAAATGTGAAAGGTCGGGATCCACGTTGAGAGAGAAGCCATGGAAGCTGACCCAGCGCCGGATCCGAACGCCGATCGCGCCGATCTTGGCCTCGTCGGCACCCTGGCCGGTCCAGATACCGACCCGCCCCGGCTCGCTGCGCGCCACAATCCCGAAGTCCGCCAGAGCGGCGATCAGCCACGCCTCCATCCCCGACACGAAGCGGCGCACGTCGCGGCCCCTTTTCTCGAGGTCCAGCAGCACATAGCCGACCCGCTGCCCAGGGCCGTGATAGGTATAGCGCCCGCCACGTCCTGCCTTGAACACCGGAAACCGGTCCGGCGCGAGCAGTTCGTCGATCGCAGCGCTGGTGCCGGCCGTGTAGAGCGGCGGGTGCTCGAGCAGCCAGATCAACTCTCGCGCTTCGCCGGCCCGGATGGCTGCGGCGCGCTCCTCCATCTCTGCGAGCGTGTCGGCATAAGGGGAGAGGCCGGGGGATACCCGCCACTCGATCGCGTCGTGATCGATCGTCATGCTGACCGCATAATGCCTATTTTCTTGCGCGATCAAGAGCGAGGCGATTGCACAGCAAGGGCCCGGCAGGATAGGCGAGAGATGTTCTGTCTGGGGATATGCAATCGAATGACCGCTTTCTCGCTCGGGACTGTCTGGGAAGAGACGATAGCTTTCATGCGCCGGGAGAGCGGGCTGCTGATCCCGGTGGGCCTGGCGATCTTCGGGCCGATGCAGGTTCTGCTGGGCATTGCCATCGCCAGCGCGCCCGCGATGCGCAGCGCCGCCGGCACCGGGACCGCAAGCCCCCAGATGCTGCTCGTCCTGCCGGCGCTGATCCTGGCGATCTATGGGTATCTGGCGGTGTCGCTGATCGTTCTGGTGCCACGCATCAGCGTCGGAGAGGCGCTGCTCGGGGCGTTGAAGCGGGCGCCGGCGGCGCTGCTGGCGGGCCTCGTCGTCATGTCGATCTGGATCGTCATAGCGATCGGGGTCGTCACCATGGGCACGCTGGCTGCGATCGCGTTCGGTGCGAGCCCCGCCTCTCCGGCGGTGTCCACGCTGTTTTCCTTGCTCATCATCATTCCCATGCTGGTGATCATGGTGCGGATGCTGGTCGCAGCGCCGGTGCTGGCGCTGGAGCAGCTTGGCACGGCGCAGGTGCTCCGCCGGATCTGGGCGCTCGGCCGCGACAACGTGTTGCGCTTTGCGGGTTTCTGGGTGCTGTTCATCTTCCTGCAGATCATCGTCGCGCTGGTCGACCAGCTGGTGATCGGCTCGCTTGTCCAACTGCTCAAGCTGGCGGTCAGCGACGGAGAATTGCTGGTGGTCGCCCAGGCGCTGATCAGTGCGGGGCTGCAGGCGATGCTGTCGCTGGTGATGGCGGTGTATATCGCGTTGATCTATCGCAGGATCGCGATGTCCTAGACCTTGATCACCGGGCTAGCCGCTCCACGCTGTTGTTCTACCGTGGTTTCCGAGTCGTCAGCTGATTCCAGCTGACTGGAAATCGCGTTACCCAAGCACCGGGATGTGCGGGCAAGCCTCGCGCGGCAATATACCTGCCAGTCGCGGATCCGCGAAGGTCTCGACGGCGCGCTCGAACGCGACGAAGCCGTGCCGCCGGTAGAAGCCGAGCGCGCCGGGGTGATCGAGCGTGCAGGTATGGACCCACATCCGCCTGGTGTCCTGACGCCAGCCCAGCGCCAGCGCCTGCGCCATCAGCCAGTTGCCATGACCCTTGCCGGTCAGTTCGGTGACGAACCCGAAAAAGCCGATTTCCACCTCGCCCTGCTGCCTGCGATCGAGCTCCAGCAGCCCGATTTCGATCCCCCGCCGATCCTCCACCGCATAAATCTCGACCGCAGGATGATGGATGGTCGCGAGCAACTCGTCCTCGGCCATCACCAGCCTTGAAAACCACATCCAGGGTTCGCCGATGCGGCGGAACAGCGCCTGATATTTCGCAGCGCCGGGCTGTTTCCAGCGCGTCAGCCGGAACGGTGCCGCCGGCAGCATCCGTGCCTTTGGCCGTTCGCGCATCTCCAGAGATGTGACGATGGTGGCTATCATGTGCGAAGGGACCGACGTCAGCGGCATCGCGTTTGTTTCAGCCTCCCTGCCAGGTCGTGGATGCTGTCCGCTACTCCCATGTCGCCACCGGCGGCAGGCTCATCAGGATCGCGTCGATGTTGCCCCCGGTCTTCAGGCCGAACGATGTTCCCCGGTCATAGACGAGATTGAACTCGGCATAGCGGCCGCGGAAGGCGAGCATGCGGCGTCGGTCGTCCTCGGTCGCCGTAGCGGCCATGCGGGCGCGCACGATCTTCGGGAAGATGTCGAGAAAGGCATCGCCGACATCACGCGTGAAGGCAAAATGGGCGTCGAAGTCGGCTGGTCCGTCGCAGTCGAGATGGTCGTAGAAGATGCCCCCCACGCCGCGATGGACCTGGCGGTGCGGAATCCAGAAATAGTCGTCGGCCCACTTGCTGAAGCGTTCATAATAGTCGGGCGCATGTGTATCGCAGGCGAGCTTCAGGCGCGCGTGGAAGGCTTCGGTGTCCGCGGCATAGGGGAGCGGGGGGTTGAGGTCCGCACCGCCGCCGAACCAGCGCTTCGTGGTGTTGAGGAAGCGGGTATTCATGTGGACCGCTGGAACGTGCGGATTGGCCATGTGCGCGACGAGGCTGATGCCGGTCGCGAAGAACGCCGGATTGTCGGCGCCTGCGCCATGGATGGTGCTGGCGAATTCGGGTGCGAAGGCGCCGCCGACGGTCGAGACGTTGACCCCGACCTTCTCGAACACCCGGCCCTTCATCAGTCCCTGGACGCCGCCTCCGCCCTTGGCTTCTGGATCGCCATCGCGATTCCAGGGCGAGTAAGTGAAGCGCGCGTCGCTGCCGGCCTCGGCCTCGATCGCCTCGAACGTGGCGCAGATACGGTCGCGCAGGGACTCGAACCAGGCCCGTGCCGCCGCCTGATCAGCATCGAGTTGCAATGTCATTCGGGCCATCCTTTGGTTTGTCGCAGCGCTTCGGCGAGCGCGATGCCAGCCGAGACCGCGACATTCAAGGACCGGAAACCCGGCCGCATCGGAATGCGGACGCGCAGATCCGCCTGATCGTGGACGCTGGGTGGTACACCTGCGCCCTCCGACCCGAGCAGCAATATGTCATCGGCCGCGAAGCAGGCATCGACGAGCGTCAGCTCGCTGCGGGTCGATAGAAGCACGATGCGGCCGCGCCTGCCGCTGTTGAACGCTTCCCAGTCGGCATGGCGGACAATGTCCGCGTCCGCAGCGTAATCCATGCCGGATCTCTTCAGGCCCCGATCCGAAAAGGCGAATCCGCAAGGTTCGATGATGTCGATGGCGACGCCGAGACACGCGGCGAGTCGGAGAATTGTGCCGACGTTTCCGGCGATATCCGGCTGGTATAGGGCGATCCGCATGTTCCTGCTGATATCGGAATGTGTCGCGATGCGGCAATAATCGTGAAATGGGATTGGCAAAGCCGACGAACCGGCGCTATCAGCGCGCAGCCGCCGGGGATTTTGCGGGCGGTCGCGCATGCGCAGGGGGCAATGGCAGTTCGCTCTTACCCTCGTCGCACGCGCCAGCATCGTGGCAGCGCAAGGGTTCCGGAATGGCGACGCTCGAACATATAGATACGCCCGGTGAAGACGCCGGAAACGGCGTCCGTCGCCGTGATTTCATTAACATAGCGGCAGTGAGTTTCGCAGGCGTCGGCGCCGCGACGGTCTTGCTTCCCCTGATCAATCAGATGAATCCTTCGGCCGACGTGCTCGCTCTGGCGTCGATCGAGGTCGATCTCTCGGCGATCAAGGAAGGCCAGGCGATCAAAACGATCTTCCGCAAGCAGCCGCTGTTCGTCCGCCACCTGACTGCGGCCGAAATCGCCGCTGCCGACAAGGTGGACCCGGCGTCGCTGCGCGATCCGCAGACGCTCGAGCAGCGTACCGTCGGCGGCAAGAAGCAGTGGCTGATCACGATGGGTGTCTGCACCCATCTCGGCTGCGTTCCGCTGGGGGCCGGCGAAGGCGAGATCAAGGGCGAGTTTGGCGGTTATTTCTGCCCTTGCCACGGCTCGTCCTACGACACCGCCGCGCGCATCCGCAAAGGCCCGGCGCCGAAGAATCTCGAAGTGCCGAAATATGCCTTCAAATCCGACACCGTCGTGGCAGTGGGCTGAGGTAGAACGACATGAGCTTCCCCTGGGCAAATCATTACGCGCCTAAGCATCCGATGATGCAGTGGCTCGACGAGCGGCTTCCGCTGCCGCGCCTCGTCTACAATGCGATCGGTGCGGGCTATCCGGTGCCGCGCAACCTGAACTATTTCTGGAACTTCGGCGTGCTTTCGGGCGCGGCGCTGGGCATCCAGATCATCACCGGCATCATCCTGGCGATGCATTATGCCGCCAATGGCGCGGTGGCGTTCGACTCGGTCGAGCACATCATGCGCGATGTGAACTCGGGCTGGATGCTGCGCTACGCGCACGCCACCGGCGCGAGCTTCTTCTTCATCGTGGTCTATCTCCACATCTTCCGCGGCCTTTATTACGGATCGTACAAGGCGCCGCGCGAGATGGTGTGGCTGCTCGGCCTCGTCATCTATCTGCTGATGATGGCCACCGGTTTCATGGGCTATGTGCTTCCCTGGGGGCAGATGAGCTTCTGGGGCGCCAAGGTGATCACCGGCCTGTTCGGCGCCATCCCGGTCGTCGGCACGCCGATCCAGACCTGGCTGCTCGGCGGCTTCGCGCCGGATAACGCCGCGCTTAACCGCTTCTTCTCGCTGCATTATCTGCTGCCGTTCGTGATTGCGGGTGTCATCATCCTGCACATCTGGGCGCTGCATATCCCCGGTTCGAGCAATCCGACCGGCATCGAGGTGAAGGGGCCGCAGGACACGGTTCCATTCCACCCCTATTACACCGCCAAGGATGGTTTCGGACTGGGCGTGTTCCTGATCCTCTACTGCCTGGTGCTGTTCTACGCGCCGAACGCGCTCGGCCACCCGGATAATTACATCCCGGCCAACCCGCTCTCGACGCCGGCGCACATCGTGCCCGAATGGTATTACTGGCCCTTCTACGCGATCCTGCGCGCCTTCACCTTCAACATCTTCGGCATCCCGGCCAAGCTGCTGGGCGTGGTGGCGATGTTCTCGGCGATCCTGCTGCTGTTCTTCCTGCCGTGGCTCGACAAGTCACCGGTGCGCTCGGGCAATTATCGCCCGGCGTTCAAGAAGTTCTTCTGGCTGCTGTGCGCCGACGTGATCGTGCTGGGCTATTGCGGCGGATCGCCGGCGGAAGAGCCTTATGTGATGATCTCGCAGCTCGCCGCAGCTTATTATTTCGCGCACTTCCTGATCATCCTGCCGATCGTGTCGCGGATGGAGCGTCCGTTGCCGTTGCCCAACTCGATCACCGAGGCGGTGCTGGAAGGAAAGAGCGGCGCAACGCTCTCGACGAGCACGCAGGCCTAAAGGGGATATAGAGACCATGGTTCGTCCCGTCGCATTCTTGGTAGGCCTCGGCTTTGCCGGGATCCTGCTCTACTCGCTGATCATGGGCGCGGCCGCCTATATCAGCGAGCCGCCGCAGCCCACCGCCGAGCACGAGTTCCACCTTCACCCGAAGGAAGTCTCGTTCGCGTCGGACGGGCCGTTCGGCAAGTTCGACCGCCAGCAGCTGCAGCGCGGCTTCCAGGTTTACAAGGAAGTCTGCTCGGCCTGCCATTCGCTTCATCAGGTCGCGTTCCGCGACTTTGCGGATCTCGGGTTCACCGATCCCGAGGTCAAGGCGATTGCCAAGGGCTGGTCGACCGAGGTTCCCTCGATCAACCCCGAGACCGGCGAGCCGGCGACCCGCAAGGGCACGCCTGCGGACAAGATCCCGTCGCCCTATCCGAACGAGGTCGCGGCGCGGGCTGGCAACAACAACGCGTTGCCGCCGGATCTATCGCTGATGACCAAGGCGCGTCATGACGGGCCGGCCTATGTCTATTCGCTGCTGACCGGCTATCAGGCGCAGCCCGCGGAACTGCTCAAGAAGTTCCCGGATTCGAAGACGCCGCCGTCGCTGCATTACAACCCCTATTTCGCGAACCTCAACATCGCGATGCCGCCGCCGCTGGTGGCGGATGGGCAGGTGACTTACGCCGACGGCACCAAGGCGACCGTCGACCAGATGGCGAAGGACGTCGCGGCGTTCCTCACCTGGACGGCCGAGCCCAAACTCGAGGCGCGGCATCGGGCCGGGCTCGCAGTGATCATCTTCCTGTTGATCGCGACCACGCTGGCCTATCTGTCCTACCGGAACATCTGGGCGGGCATTAAGCACTGAGCCTATGCGGCTCGATGAGAAAAGGGGCCGTCCGGCGAAGCCGGGCGGCCTTTTTCGTTTCTCATATTCTGGCAGGAGATAGCCGGCAATGACCACCAACCGGCTCGGCCTCATCGGCGGCAGCGGGCTCTATCGGATGCCGGCGCTCGCCGATGGCGAGTGGATCGATGTCGATACCGCGTGGGGAAAGCCATCGGACGCGCTGCTCATCGGCACGATCGGCGAGCGCGAGATCGCCTTCCTGCCGCGCCATGGACGAGGCCATAGGATGGCGCCTGGCGAGGTGAACTATCGCGCGAACATCGCGGCGCTCAAGGCGGCGGGCTGCACAGAGATCCTGGCGGTGTCGGCGGTCGGCGGGTTCAGGGAAGATGTTCCGCCGGGCACCTTCGTGATGGTGGATCAATATGTCGATCGCACCGTGCGCGGCGGGCGCAGCTTCTTCGGAGACGGCATCGTCGGGCATGTGGGGTTCGGCTGCCCGACCTGCGCCAGGCTGGGCGATGCCGTCGCAGCGGCGCTGCTTTCCGACGGTGGCGCGCATCGGATCGGGGGCACGATGCTCGTGATCGAAGGCCCGCAATTCTCCACGCGCGCCGAATCACTGCTCCACAAAAGCTGGGGCTGTGACGTGGTTGGCATGACCGGACTGCCGGAAGCCCGGCTCGCCCGCGAGGCTGAGCTTTGCTATGCGAGCGTGGCGATGGTGACCGATCATGACGCCTGGTCCGACGATCATGTCGACGTATCTACGGTGATCGCGATCATGAACGCCAATGTCACGCGTGCCCAGGCGTTGGTTGCCGCGGTGGCGGGCCGCACCGATGGCGGCACAGCCTGCCGGGAAGGCTGCGACCATGCGCTTGACGGCGCCATTATAACGGCGCGCGAAGCCTGGCCGGTAGCGACGCGTCGGCGTCTGGCGACGCTGACGCCGAGGCTGTTCAGCTGATCAGGAAGCCGCCATCCACGGCCAGCGCCTGCCCGGTGATATAAGAAGAGGCCGGGGCGGCGAAGAACAGGCAGGCATTGGCGATCTCGAGCGGCTCGGCCATTCGACCGAGCGGGAGACGCCCGGGGATCGTCATCGGTCCGCCAATCTGCAGCCCCTGTTGCTTCATCAGGTCGGTGGCCTCCTTCGCCCCTTCCGTCGCGACGCCGCCGGGCAGCACCGCGTTTACGCGGATCCCGTCGCTGGCGACCTCGAGCGCGACCGACCGTGTGAGGTTGGTCACCGCCGCCTTGGAGGCGCCATAGGAGCTGTTATGCGTGACCGCAGCCCGTTCGCCGCTGACGGAGGAGACGTTGACGATCGCGCCTCCGCGCCCGCCCTGCTTCATCGCCTTAATCGCCTCCCGCATGACGAGAAACGTACCACGCGTATTCACCGCCTGAAGCTGGTCCCATTGTGCAGCGGTCATCTCCAGGAATGGGCGCTTTGGGAAGATCGCCGCCACATGGACGAGGATATCGAGCCGGCCGAAGTCAGACACTGCCTGCGCAAAAAGCTGTTCGACGGCCTGCTCGTCGGAGATATCCGCCTGATATGCCCGTGCGCCCGGCAAGGGGCTTGCCACGTCAGCCGCGGTGTCCGGGTCGATGTCGCAGACGGCGACCCCGGCGCCTGCGCGGGTGAACAACGTGCTGGCGGCGGCGCCGATGCCCCGGCCCCCACCGGTCACCAGTGCTACCTTGCCGTCCAGCCGGAGCAATTGTTCGATCTCGTCCAAGACCCATCCTCACATCATCGGCAGGTACGCCGCCTGCCTGGCTACGCTCGAGCCACCGGATAACTCCACCGACACCGCATAAGCACCCCCGGCGGTGCAACCATCTCATTTGCGATGATCTGCCGCTCCGGTTGTAAGAGATTATCGCCCCTGCGACGATGCCGCAGGAGACCAGTATGAACGCACCCCAGCCTGCGACCAGATCGCCGATCCCGAACCATGTGCCCGAGAGCCTCGTGCTCGACTTCGATGGCTACCGACCGCTGGTCGGCGATGCCAGCTATCACGAATCCTACGCGCGGTGGCAGGACCGGGGCGTGCCGCCGGTGTTCTGGTCGCCGTATAATGGCGGGCACTGGATCATCGCGAATCGCCAGGTCCTCGCCGAGGCGTTCGCCGATTTCTCGCGTTTCTCGTCGGCGCAGGGAGCGTCGGTCGACCCCGTCGATCCTGCCCGGCCCAAGCTCGTCCCGATCGAAGCGGATCCGCCGCGCCAGCAGATCTTTCGAAAGCTGTTCTCGCCGGCCTTCATGGCAACCGCTCTCAAGGCCCGTGAACAGGAAGCGCGCGCGCTGGCGATCGAGCTGGTCGAGCAGCTGAAGCCGATGCGACGCTGCGAGTTCGTCACCGACTTCGCCCAACACCTGCCGATCCGCATTTTCATGAAGATGGTCGACCTGCCGGAGAGCGATCGTCTCACTCTGCTGCCGCTTGCCAACGCACAGGTCGCCGTCGATTCGCCGAAGCATGAAGCGATGGCCAAGCTTTTCGAATATGCCGGCAGGCATGTTGCCGCGCGTGCCGTGAATCCGGGCGACGACTTGATCAGCAAGATCGCTACCGCCGAGGTGGAAGGGCGGCCGATCGCCATGCACGAGGCGGTCGGCGTGACGGCGCTGCTGCTGATCGGTGGTCTCGATACGGTAGCGTCGATGATGGGCCACATCATGCATTTCCTCGCGCTGAACCCGGATCATCGCCGCCAGCTCGTGGAGGATCCGGCGATTGTCGCGTCGGCTACCGAAGAGTTCCTTCGCCGTTTCGCGCTCACCAATCCCGGCCGGACCGTGGTGCAAGACATCGATTTCCATGGAGCGCCCATGCGGAAGGGCGACAAGGTGATGCTGGCGACGCCGTTCGCAGCCGTCGACCCGGCGGATTATCCCGAGCCTCTGAAGGTCGACTTCCGGCGCAAGTCGAACACCAAGACCGTCTTCGGAGCCGGGCCGCACGTCTGTCCCGGATCGATGCTGGCCCGGATCGAGATCAAGATCCTGCTGGAGGAATGGCTGCCGCGCATCCCGGAGTTCGGACTCGATCCTGATGATCCGCCGAGGATACGCACGGGCGTGAATGGCAGCGTCGAGTATCTGCCGCTCATCTGGTAGCGGTTGGTGCAGCGGAGGCCGCACGAGGCCTCCGGCCAGGCTAGCCCTCGGCCGCGCGGCGCTTCTGGATATTGGTGACCTTCATTGTCATCACGACCTCGTCATGCTGATTGAAGACGGTCAGGCGGAAGTTCACGAAGCCCATTTCGGGCTTCGAGCGCGGTGCGCTCTTCGACAATATCTCGGCTTCGACGCTGAGGGTATCACCGGCATAAACCGGCTTCACCCAGCGCAACTCGTCGACGCCGACGCCACCCAGCGAAAAATGGCCTTGCTCGGTCCAGTGGTCGGTCAATATTCGCATGACCATGGCGCAGCTGTGCCAGCCGCTCGCCGCGAGCCGGCCGAAGATCGGGTTGGCCGCAGCGGCGGCATCGTCGAGGTGGAAGGGTTGGGGGTCATATTTGGAAGCGAACTCGATCACTTCCTCTCGCGTGACCGGATAAGCGCCGAAGCGCTCGATCCTCCCCTCATCATAATCCTCGAAATAGCGCATCAGACATTGAACCTGAACAGCATGATGTCGCCGTCGTGGACGATATATTCCTTGCCTTCGGAGCGCAGCTTGCCGGCTTCGCGCGCCGCCGCCTCGCCGCCCAGCGCGACATAGTCCTTATAGCCCATCGTCTCGGCGCGGATGAAGCCGCGCTCGAAATCGCTGTGGATCACGCCGGCGGCGTTCGGTGCTTTTGCGCCCTTCTCGACAGTCCAGGCGCGAGCTTCCTTGGGGCCGACGGTGAAGAAGGTGATCAGGTCGAGCAGTTCATAGCCAGCGCGGATAACGCGGGTGAGCCCGGTTTCCGACAGGCCAAGATCGGACAGGAACTCGGCGCGGTCGGCCGGATCCAGCGTAACGATCTCGGCCTCGATCGCGGCCGAGACGATCACCGCCTTGGCGCCCTCGGCTTTCGCCTTTTCGAAGACGCGGGCCGACAGCGCGTTGCCTTCGGCAGCCGATCCTTCGTCGACGTTGCACACGTAAAGCACCGGTTTTGCGGTCAACAGTTGCGCCTGTGAGAAAATGCGCGCCTCGTCGTCATCCTTCGGTTGGGTGAGCCGGGCGGGCTTGCCTTCCCGTAGCAGTTCGAGCGCTTGGCCGAGCACCGCGGCGGCAGTCTTGGATTCCTTGTCGCCCTGCGCCGCTTTCTTGACGAAGGCGGGCACCCGCTTCTCGAGACTTTCGAGATCCGACAGCATCAGCTCGGTCTCGACAGTCTCGGCGTCGGCGATCGGATCGACCTTGCCCTCGACATGGGTGACGTCGCCATCCTCGAAGCAGCGAAGCACGTGGACGATCGCGTCGACCTCGCGGATATTGGCGAGGAACTGATTGCCAAGCCCTTCACCCTTCGACGCGCCGCGCACCAGGCCGGCGATGTCGACGAAGGCAAGCTGGGTCTCGACGATCTTGGCCGAGCCGCCGATCTTAGCGATTTCGTACAGGCGCGGATCGGGCACCGCCACCTGGCCGATGTTCGGCTCGATCGTGCAGAAGGGATAATTGGCCGCCTGCGCGGCCGCCGTCTCCGTCAGCGCGTTGAAGAGGGTGGACTTGCCGACATTCGGCAGCCCGACGATTCCACAGCGAAAACCCATATTGCCTCAAGCCCTGTTCGAATGCGCGCGCGATAGCCGGTGGCGACGACAAAGGCCAGTGGAAGCGACCTGGGTATCAACAAGGCCCCGAAGCATGCTTCGAAGCCTTGTTGATGTGCTATCGAGAGCGATCAGGTTCTGGACGGCGTGAACTGCGCCAGCGGCTTGGGCGCGCTTGCGGGGGTGATCTTCGGTGCAGGCTTGGCAGCCGGAGCCGCGCTGGTCGGCGTGACCGCCGGCGCGGCCTTGGCGGTGCCGCATGATCCCGCGCTGGTCCGGATCAGCTTCGGTTGGCTGCTCGATCCGTCGGAGCTGTACTGGACCGTCTGGGTGCAACCGTCGGCGGTGGTCGTGCTCGACACATAGCTATAGTGCATCACGCCGACCGGCCGGCCCGCTGCGTTCGTCATCAAGATGCCCCTGCCGTCGGCCGCCGACATCTGAGCCTGCATGGCCGCGACCTGGCGCATCATAGCCTGGGCATGCGCTTCCATCGCCGCCGAGATGCGCTCCATCTCGGCGAAAGCGGAGCCGGGGCCTGAGGCCGCAACGAAGATCGGGTCAGGCACGGGATCACGCACGAACATCACTTGCGGAGCGACATCACCTTCATAGCGAATATGCTCGACGGAGCCGTCGGGCAGGGCGACCAGCATCATCTTGCTGTCGTCACGCGCGGCGATGGCCGCTCCGGCGAGAGCCGCCGTGGCGGCGATGGCAATGATGGCGGTCCGAACAAAACGCATGGCTTTGCCTCCATTGTTGGAATCAGGGCGAGAAATTTAAATCGCCCAAGCTGAACCGCCGATAAACGGACTTTCGCGCCGCCCCGCGCTATGAACGCGGCGAGGCCTATTCCTGCGGAAAGAAATCGGCGTAGGGTTCCGCCTCGGCGAGAACGCGCGCGAAGGACGGACGGCTGGCAAGACGGCTGAAATAGGCGGACAGCGCAGGCCGGTCGCCCCAAGGCTCGACCTTCCACGCATAGTGCAGCGCAGGAGCGGCGGCACAGTCGGCCATGGAAAAGTCGCCGGCCGCCCATTCACGCCCCTCCATATGGCGTTCGATCAGGTCATAGGACTGGCGAATCCGCGCGCGCGCTTCGGCAACGCCGCTTGGATCGCGGGAGGCCGTGGGGCGAAGCCGGTCTGCGACGACTTTCTGCATGTGATGATGGACATGGTCGTCGAACAGCCGGTCCCAGAGCCGTACCCCGCGCGCGGCGGCAGGCTCGGCCGGGATCAGCCCGGCGGCCGGATAATGATGCGCGAGATATTCGATGATGATCGTCGATTCGGGAACCAGTTCCCCGCTCGCCTCGTCGCGCATGACCGGGAACTTGCCGAGCGGCCATTGCGCGTAAAATGCGGCTCGGGAGTGTTCATCACCCAGATCGACGATGACCGGATCGAACGCTGCGCCGCATTCGTACAGTGCGATGAGCGCCTTCATGCAGAAGGACGAGAAGGGGTGGTACCAGAGCGTCAGCGACATGCTGCGGATAATCCGACAGCGAGATAGTGAACACAATCGTTAAATGGCTCAGTCGCCGACGAGCTTCAGGGCAACCTCGCTCATGAAGCGGGCGTCCTCTCCCGAGGCAAGCCATGGCGCTTCGCGGGCTATCACGCCGAGCATCTCGGCGAGCGGATCGAGTTCGGACTTCATATAATTGCCCAGGACATGGCCGGTCACGCGATCCTTATGCCCGGGATGGCCGATGCCGATCCTGACGCGACGAAAGGCATTTCCGATATGGGCCTCGGTCGAACGCAGGCCATTGTGCCCCGCGGTGCCCCCGCCGGTCTTCACCTTGACCTTGAACGGCGCGAGATCGAGTTCGTCGTGGAAAACGGTGACGTCGCCGGTCTCCGCCTTGAAGAAGCGCATCGCTTCGCCGACCGATCGGCCGCTGTCGTTCATGAAGGTCGCGGGCTTTACCAGCAGGATGCGCTGCGTACCGATCCGGCCCGCCGCGGCCCAGCCTTGGAATTGCTTCTTCCAAGGGTCGAAGTCGTGGAACTCGGCAATCGTGTCGACCGCCATGAAGCCCACATTATGCCGATGCATCGCATATTGCGCGCCCGGATTGCCGAGACCGACCCAGATTTGCATGGCGGTGTCCTATCCGCTCACGGCCCGCCATACCAGATGACGATTGCCACAAAGAAAAAGCCCCGCCGGCTTGCGCGGGCGGGGCTCTGTTCGGTCGAAGGGAGGGAGATCAGCCCTCGGCGCCCTCGGCGCCAGCTTCGCCGGCGTCTTCACCACCTTCGGAGCTCTTCAGAGCTGACGGGGCGACGATCGTCGCGAGGGTGATGTCGGTGTGATCGACCGCGGTGGCGCCCTTCGGCAGGGTGATCTGCGACAGGTGGATATTGTCGCCGACTTCGAGGCCCTTCAGCGAGATAGTGATCTCGTCGGGGATCTCGGCCGCGTCGACCGACAGTCCAAGGTCATGCACGACGATGTTGAGCACGCCGCCGCGCTTGATGCCCGGCGACAGATCTTCGTCGATGAAGTGGACGGGGACGTTGACGGTCACCTTCGAATGCTCGCCGATCCGCAGGAAGTCGGCATGGAGCGGGCGATCGGTGACGGGATGGAACTGGACGTCCTTCGGCAGGGTGCGGATCTTCTCGCCGGCCACGTCGAGCATGACGACGCTGTTGAAGAAATGCCCGGTGTGGAGCATCTTCATCAGCACCTTCTCTTCGAGGTGGATCGCAGTCGGCTCCTGCTTGTTGCCGTAGATAACGGCGGGGACGCGGCCTTCACGACGCATGGCTCGGGAGGCTCCCTTGCCTGCCCGATCGCGCGCCTCGGCCGACAGGTCGAGCACTTCGCTCATAACATGTCTCCAGTTCGCATTTGAGTTTCCAAGACCCGTCTGCCTCCAGGGATGACCAGACGGGATGGGCGCGCATAGAGGCAACCGGCGCGAAAGGCAAGCGGGGCCGCCATCCGCATTCGATTGCGGTGACGGCCGCAGACGTGCATGAGCGCGCGATGCTGGACGAACATATCCTCTTCATCGATGGCGAAGCTATCGTGATCGACAAGCCATCCGGCTTGCCGGTCGATGCGCCGCGCGACGGCAGCATCAGCATCGAGAACCATCTCCAGTCGCTCAGCTTCGGTTTCAAGCGCTGGCCCAGCGCGGTCCATCGGCTCGACCGCGATACCTCCGGCTGCCTGTTGCTCGCGCGCAATCCCAAGGCCCACAAACGGTTCGCACTCGCCTTTGAGGAGGGGCTGGTGCAGAAGACCTACCTTGCGATCCTCGACGGTGTGCCGACGGCCACCGAGGGGATGATCGACCTTCCCCTCGCGAAAGTTTCGACCCGCGAGAGCGGCTGGCGGATGGTCGGCGACCCCAGGGGCAAGCCTGCCAGCACCGCCTGGCGGCTGGTCGCCACGTCCGGCGGCAAGGCGCTGGTCGAGTTCAAACCGACAACGGGCCGCACGCACCAGATCCGCGTGCATGCCGCGACCGGCATCGGCGTGCCGATTCTCGGCGATCCGGTTTATGGCCGGGGCGGCGGCGTAACCCTGCTCCACGCGCTCGCGATCAGCGTGCCGCGCGACGGCAAGCCGCCGATCGCCGCCCGGGCGCCCTTGCCCGAGCGCTTCGCCGCGCTGGGTTTCGCCGACCCGGCCTGACCGCCATGCCGCGCATCGCCGTGACCGATCACATCTCGATAGATGCCGACGAGATCGAGGAGCGCTTCATCCGGGCGAGTGGGCCGGGCGGGCAGAACGTCAACAAGGTTTCGAGTGCCGTCGAGCTGCGTTTCGATGCCCGGCGCTCGCCCTCGCTGCCCGACGCGGTATCGGCCCGCCTGCAGAAGCTCGCGGGCTCCCGTCTGACGCTTGACGGCGTGATCGTCATCCAGGCCCAGGAATATCGCGACCAGCCGCGCAACCGCGAGGCGGCGCTGGAGCGGCTCCTCGATCTCATTCGCCAGGCGACGATCGTGCCGAAGCGGCGCAAGCCGACCAAGGCAAGCTTCTCGTCGAAGGTGAAGCGGCTCGAGGGCAAGTCCAAGCGGTCCGGGGTGAAGGCCGGGCGCGGAAAACCCGCGATAGACTGAAGCGGATCACACCCCGCCGAGATGATAGATGCCGAAGGCCGTGACGGCGCCCATGAAGGCGCCGCCGATTGCGATCGCCCCGAGCAGCGCGGCCGGCCGGATCAGCTTTTCGTCGAGCGCGGCGCGCCATGTCGCCAGCGAGAGCGGAAGGTAGATCAGCGTCGCCGTCATGATTCCAGGCGAGCTGCTGTCATAGGCGACAACGCTCATGAGGTGATAGACGAAGTTCCAGAACAGGTTGCCGGCCGCCCAGGCCAGCAGCCAGAAGATCGCGGCCGGCGATTTCGATCTAGCGGCCCAGCGCGTCAGCAGCAGCATGATGACGATGAAGGCGGCATTGCTGGCGAGGAAGGTCGGCAGCTCCATGGGCTGGCCCGTGACCTCGGTCGCCCAGGCTGGATAGCCGGTGAGATATTCTTCCGCGACATGGGCGGCGAACATGATCGGCAACAGCCAGATCAGTCGAAAAAAGGACATCGTCATGGCAAGCTCCCCCGCACTATTGGCGAGACGATATCGCAAGCGGGTTGAAGCGCAAGCAAAGCGAGGCCAGACCGGAATGATGTACGAGTTCGATATCGACCAGCATGGCGGCAAGGCGGAGCTTTATGCGGACATGGCGGCGGCGCTGGCGGCCCTGACGGCGGATGAGCCCGACGCGATCGCCAATATGGCCAATGCGGCCGCTCTGATCTGGGAATATCTTCCCGACCTGAACTGGGCAGGCTTTTATCGCGCGATCGATGATGAGCTCGTGCTCGGCCCGTTCCAGGGGAAGACGGCGTGCATCCGGATAGCGTTCGGCCAGGGCGTGTGCGGGACCGCTGCGGCGACGCGCGAGCCGCAATGCATAGCCGACGTGCATGCCTTTCCCGGCCATATCGCGTGCGACGCAGCCTCCGCGTCCGAGCTGGTGATGCCGATCGTGCACGAGGGGCGGCTCATCGGCGTGCTCGATCTCGACAGTCCGGTGGCGGGGCGGTTCGATGCGGCGGATGTGACCGGTTGTGCGGAGCTGGTAGCCGTGCTCGGCCCGCGGATTGCCGGCTGACGGAGAGGTCCAAGCGGCAACGCGGTTCAGCTCATCCGGTCGAGCGCTTCCTCGCTCAGCGAGCCCGGCACGATCATCAGCGGGCAGGGCATCTGCCCGGCCTCGGCGCCGGCGAAATGGCCGATCAGCTTGCTCGGCGGCCCGCCGGCGGGGGCACCGAGCACCAGCGCCGCGACATGCGGCTGCTCGGCGAGAATCTCGCGGACCGCCATAACGGGATCGCCCTGCCGGACGGTGATCGACGGCATGATGCCGGTCTCCTCGATCAGGGCGCTCGCAGCCTGCGCTACCATGGCTTCGGCGCGGAGCCGGGCCTCCTCCTCCATCGCCGCCTGCACGGCCCCCCACTGGACGAACTCCTGTTGGGCCACCAGCGCCAGGATCTCGACCGCGCCGCCAGTCTTGGTGGCACGGCGCGCGGCAAAGCGCAGCGCCACGCGCGACGCGTCGTTGTCGTCGATGACCACCAAGTAGGTACGCACGCCCGTTCCGCTCCCCGTCTATCGATTGAACGGTGCGCCGTTTGAGCATTTTGCGCAAGCGCCCCATCCTAGCCCTTGACCTCGTCACATTGAGCGGGAAAGAGAAACCCGCATCGACCCCATTTCCGCCCTCAGGGGACATATAATATGCCAATTGAGTTGAAGATGCCCGCGCTCTCGCCGACCATGGAGGAGGGCAACCTGGCCAAATGGCTTGTGAAGGAGGGTGACGTCGTCAAGTCGGGCGATCTGCTCGCTGAAATCGAAACCGACAAGGCGACGATGGAATTCGAGGCGGTCGACGAGGGGACAATTGCGAAGCTCGTTGTCGCTGAAGGGACCGAGGGCGTGAAGGTCGGCGCGGTGATCGCGCTGATCCAGGGCGAAGATGAGGACGCCGCGACGACGCCTGCGGCCGCACCGAAAAAGCCCCAGGAAGACACGAAGCCTGCTGCCGCGGCTCAGCCGACACCGCCGTCTTCCGGCGAAGCGAAGGCCCCTGCGCCTTCTCCCAAGCTCGCTGCCACGCCGGCTGGATCGAATGAGCGGGTGAAGGCCAGCCCGCTCGCGAAGCGGCTGGCGGCAGCGCAAGGCATCGATCTAACCGTAATCACCGGCTCCGGCCCCAACGGGCGGATCGTGAAGCTCGACCTCGACGGTGCGCCCCAGGGTGTCGCAAAGCCTGCAGGCGCTGCTGTCGCTGCCGCGGCTCCCGCAGCTGCAGCCAAGCCCGCGCCCGCGGCCAGCGCCATTTCCAGCGAAATCCCGCAGGAAGTCGTCAAGCTTTCGGGCATGCGCAAGGTCATCGCGCGGCGGCTGACCGAATCGATGCAGCAGAGCCCGCATATCTACCTGACCGTAGATATCCGCCTCGACGCTTTGCTCAAGCTGCGGAGCGATCTGAACAAGTCGCTTGAGACCCGCGGCGTCAAATTGTCGGTCAACGATCTGCTGATCAAGGCGCTGGCGATCGCATTGATGGAAGTACCGGACTGCAATGTCTCTTTTGCGGGAGACATGCTGGTGAAGTACAAGCGCGCGGATATCTCCATCGCCGTGGCCATCCCCGGCGGGCTGATCACGCCGATCGTCAAGGGCGCCGACACCAAGGGCATTGCCGCGATCGCGACCGAAGCCAAGGATCTTGCCCAGCGCGCGAAGGAGGGCAAGCTCCTGCCCGATGAATATCAAGGCGGCACCGCCTCGATCTCGAACATGGGCATGTTCGGCATCAAACACTTCACCGCGGTGATCAACCCGCCACAGGCGATGATCATGGCGGTGGGATCGGGCGAGAAGCGGCCTTACATCGTCGACGATGTGCTTTCGACTGCAACGATCATGACGGCGACCGGCAGCTTCGATCACCGCGCCATCGATGGCGCGGTCGGCGCACAGCTGATGGCGGCGTTCAAGCGATTGGTCGAAAATCCCCTGAGCATGCTTGCCTGATGGCCGACCCCGGCGAGGCATTGCCGTCCAGTGGAGAGCCGGCGATCCGGGTGGTGGCGATGCCAGCCGATACCAATGCGAATGGGGATATCTTCGGCGGCTGGCTGGTAAGTATGATGGATCTCGCGGCCGGTACGGTCGCGTCGACCCATAGCCGGGGGCGCACCGCGACCGTGGCGATGGACGGCATGACCTTCCATCGGCCTGTCCAGATCGGCGACGTCGTGTCGGTTTATGCCGAGCTGATGTCGGTCGGGCGGACATCGATGAAGATCGACGTGACGGCCTGGCGGCGCGCGCGGGCGGGCCTTGAGAGCGAGAAGGTTACCCATGCGACGATGACGTTCGTCGCGATCGATGATGATGGGCGGCCACGTGCCGTCGTTGCACAGCCTTAAGTGAGGAGCAGTCAGGTGGCGGAAACCTACGATCTTATCGTTCTCGGCTCGGGACCGGGCGGCTATGTTGCAGCCATCCGTGCAGCCCAGCTGGGTCTCAAGACCGCTATCGTCGAACGCGAGCTGCTTGGCGGCATCTGCCTCAATTGGGGCTGTATCCCGACCAAGGCGCTGCTGCGCTCGTCCGAGATCTACCACCACATGCTCCACGCCGCCGATTTCGGGCTGGATGCGGGCAAGCCGTCGTTCGATCTTGCCAAGGTGGTGAGCCGTTCGCGCGGTGTCGCCAAGCAGCTTAACATGGGCGTTACCGGCCTGATGAAGAAGCACAAGATCACCGTCCACATGGGCGATGGCGAAATCACCGCCAAAGGCAAGCTGACCGTGACCCGCGATGGGGCAAAGACCGAGCTGGAGGCGAAGAACATCATCATCGCGACCGGCGCCCGCGCTCGCGACCTGCCCTTTGCCAAGGCCGACGGGAAACGGATATGGACCTATCGCCACGCGATGACCCCATCCGAGATGCCGACGAAACTGTTGGTGATCGGATCGGGCGCGATCGGGCTGGAGTTTGCGAGCTTCTACAGCGACCTCGGCACCGATGTGACGGTTGTCGAGATGCTCGACCGCATCCTGCCGGTCGAGGACGAGGAGGTCAGCGCCTTCATGACCAAGGCGCTCACCAAGCAGGGCATGAAGATTCGCACGTCGGCCGGCGTACAGAAGATCGCGACCACGGCCGCGGGCGTCACAGCCGAGATCAAGGACAAGGACGGCAAGGTCACCTCCGAGGAATTCAGCCATGTGATCGTCGCCGTCGGCATCGTGCCCAACGTCGAGAAGATCGGGCTGGAAGCGGTCGGCGTGGAACCGGACAAGCGCTTCCACATCAAGGTAGACGAGTTTTGCCGGACCAACGTGGAAGGCATCTATGCGATCGGCGATGTCGTCGACGGCCCGTGGCTGGCGCACAAGGCGATGCATGAGGCGGTCATTGCCGCCGAGCACATCGCTGGCCAGCATCCGCACGCGATGGACAAGCGCAATATCCCGGGGTGCACCTATTGCAGGCCGCAAGTCGCCTCCGTGGGCCTCACCGAAGCCAAGGCGAAGGAAGCCGGATATAAGGTCAAGGTGGGCAAGTTTCCGTTTATCGGCAACGGCAAGGCGATAGCGATGGGCGAGCCTGAGGGCTTTGTGAAGACCGTGTTCGACGAGGCGACCGGCGAGCTGCTCGGCGCGCATATGGTCGGTGCCGAAGTGACCGAGATGATCCAGGGCTACACCATCGGCAAGACTCTGGAGACCACCGAGGCCGAGCTGATGGGAACGGTATTCCCCCACCCGACGATCAGCGAGGCAATGCACGAGAGCGTGCTGGCGGCGTTCGGCCGCACGCTGCACATGTAGTCCGACAGGCCGGCCGCCACGGATGTTGTTGGTCGACATCCTGTGGCGATTGGCAGAATCATGCTGTGGGGGCGTGCCGACCTGCTGCTATGCTGTGTGCGGATAGAGGCGTCATCAGGGAGGCAGCCTTGGGCCTGGGGAAGAATCTGTTGCTCGGCGCCGGCGCGTTGATGATCGCAGCCCATGCGCATGGATTGGTCGCGTGCGAATTGCGCCATGTGCCGCGTTCGGCAGCAGAAGCGTTGCGCAAGCCGATCAAGCTGGACAGGCTGATTATCACGCGGAGCGAGCCCTCCTATACCGCTCCGAGCCGCCGGCTCATCCTGCAATAGCCGGACCAAAAAAGGACGGGCCCTCAGCCCGTCCAATCCATTGCCCCATCCTTTATCTGTCTCGTCGCGGCCGGGATCTCAGTCATGGCCTTCGACGAGACGCCCTCTCGTTATGCGGAGGGACTTGACTATTCGCCGTCGCCTTCCTCGATATCGATCGCGGCGATGCGCGGGGCTGAGCGGAGGCTGCGGTTGAGGGCGAAGCCGCTGCTGGCGAGCAGCGCCGGGATATCTTCGGTGCCGCCGCTGCGACGAATATCGAGCGCGGTGAATCCTGCGTTGAGGAGTGCGGTGATGTCGCGATCGCGCTGCCATCCCGAGGGTGAGCCCAGCACCACCGCGATCAGCCGGCGGCCGCCGCGCACCGCAGAGGCGGTCAGGGTGAAGCCGCTGTCGTTGGTAAAGCCCGTCTTGATCCCATCAAGACCGGCGACGGTGCCGAGCAGCTTGTTGTGGTTGGCCATCCGCAGCCGGCCATAGCTGTAGCTCTGCTCCGAAAAGCAGCGATATCGATCGGGATGATTGCGGATCATCGATGCGGACAGGATGGCGATATCCTGCGCCGAGGTGAAATGGGCGGGGTCGGGCAGGCCGCTGGCATTGGCGAAAACCGTCTGACGCATGCCGAGGTCGCGCGCCTTCGCCGTCATCATCCGCGCGAAGTTCGCTTCGCTGCCGCCGATCTTCTCGGCGAGCGCGACAGCCACGTCGTTGGCGGATTTCACCGCCACGACGTTGATCGCTTCCTCGACCGACAGCGACTGACCGATGCCCAGGCCGAGCTTGGAGGGGCGCTGGCTGACCGCATGCGCCGACAGCATAACGCGGTCATCGAGCCGGAGCCGCCCTGCGTCGAGCGCATCGAACACGATATAGAGCGTCATCACCTTGGTGATCGAGGCTGGATGGCGGATTGCGGTGGCCTGTTCGGAGAACAGGACTTCGCTCGTGTCGGCGTCCATCAGCACCGCTGCGAAGCGCGGCGCCCCAAGCGGGCTGGCGGCGTGTGCCGGGAGCAGGGGGGCGGTGATCGCGGCGACGGCAAGGGCCATGTGGCCCAACCATCGATAAAAAGCAGATCCAGTCACTATCCAGTCCCCTTTTTATTGACCAGATAGGATTGAATCTAAAGCATTTTCTGGAATCGCAACAGCCGCTTGATCATGCTTGATCATGCGGTTCGACTCATTTTAGGCACGGTCGATCTTGTCGGCGTAGATGAGGCGGCCCGGTCCGAGCCGCGCCATCACCTTGGCCAAGTCACCCTCGCCAAAGGCGAAGCAGCCTTCGGAGCGGCCGAGCTTGCCATGCTGCGCGATCATTTCCCGCTCCGCATACCAGGCGCCGTGGATGACGACGGCGCGCGAGCGCGCGTTGCTGTTGGTGGGATCGAGGCCATCGATCCGGCGCGAGCGGCCATGATTTCCGAAATATTCTTCGGCGGTCACGAAGGCGCCACTCGACGAGGCTGCGGACCCCATCGCATTCGAGAATTTCTGCAGCCAGCCCGTGTGGCTTGGATCGGACCCACGACCATGTGCGACGAGCAAGCTGTCGACCTTGCCCGATGCCACGTCGAGAAGGTGAAAGCGCGGTGTCGATGACGGATCATCGAAATCGCAGATGCCGATCAGGTCGCGGCACTTGATGCTGCCGACGTGGCGGCTCATCGCGGCAAGTGCCCGCGCCCGTACTTCAGGCCGCAGCTTTGCCGCCGGCAGCAGCGGTGCTGCCACAGAAGTGCCCGTCACTGCGAGCGCCAATCCACCGAAAATAGCTGAACCCAGTAATCCGCGCCGGCTGACCGGCGTGTCGATGATGTTCTGCAATTTGCCCAACCCGCTCTTACGCTAACAAGGGTCGGACCTTATCAGATCGGGTTAACTATTTCATTGGCCTAGGCCACATTAGTTCCTGTGCTTATGCAGGCTGGCCGCTTTTCCGGCACGGTTCGCCGTATGGAGCGTGAGCTGGCAGAAGGTTTGCAGATCGACGGCGCGTTAGCGAGCGGCCATTCGAACCGGGTTGTCGCCCGGCTTGCCGATGCGCTCGAGCAACGCCTGGTCACGTCGATAAGGGTCGGCGAGCAGGCTGACCGTGCCGTCGGCCTCCGCCTGGGCGGTGAAGTAGACGAGGTAGACCGGAACGCTCTTCTGGAGCTGGAGCACCCTGGTCTTCGCAGGCTCCGCCAAGGCATCGTCGAGATCGGTGCCACCGCTCAGCATCGCCGCCAGCTCCTCGATATTCTGTACCCTGATGCAGCCATGGCTGAGCGCTCGGTCGGCGCGATCGAACGCCGCCTTATGAGGCGTATCGTGCAGGTAGATCGCCATTGGGTTCGGCATGTCGATCTTGATGCGGCCCAGCGCATTTCGCGGACCGGGCGCCTGGCGTACCATCAGGCTGCCGTCGCTGCGGCGCGACACGCTATAGCCTTTCCGGTACCACCCACCTTCCTTGAGCACGCTGGGCGGCAGGATCCAGCTGGGATTGGCCACCACGGATTGGGCCTGCAGCGCGAGCTGCGGTGTAGGGGTCCTTGGCGCGCCGACAATGACATTATAGGTCGCCTGCCGGACGCCATTCTCGATGAGTTCCAGCCGGTAGCTGGGGATGTTCACGTAGATATAGCGCTCGCCGAGCGACCGCGGCATCCAGCGCCACCGCTCAAGATTGGCGCGCAGCTGGCCACGGGCAGCTGCGTCGGACGGGTTGGTCGCTACATAGGCGGCTTTCAATGCGCGATATTGTTCGTTGTCAGGGAGCAGGGTGCGCAGCCAGCTTGCGACCTGCCCTGACGCGACGGCATTTTCGAGATCGGCCGCGAGCAGGCTCGCATCGGCCTGTGGTGCGAAGTGCCAGTCGAAGGCGGCCTTGTCGTCGATGCGGCCATAAGCGAAGTCATGCGCCAGGCCGAGCGCCGAAGCGGTGGCCGCGGCATCGAGCGGCGCGCCGGTTCTGTTCGAGGTGATCGCCGCCCGGAGCGCCTCGGGGTGATAGTCGGCTGGGTTCAGTCCGTCCTTGGCGGCGTCTTCGATCATCTCGATCAACTGCCTGGCACCGTCGATCGACCAACGGCCCTGCTGTTGGGGAGCGGCCAGCCGGGCGCCGCCGTCGCTGGACATCTTCGCCGGCGCGGGGCCTTCGAAGGTCGCAGCCGCGACTGCGACCAGCGGCAGCGCGGCGAGCCAGTAGCGCAGCTTTCCGCGCCGCCCGAACCGTCGCGTGAACGCTGGGCTGCTGACGTGAGCTGGACGGTTGCGAAGGGATGCGCCGAAACTCAACATCGTGAACCTCCCAGTCCACGAAGAAACGACCGAGGGTTGCTGCCGATCCATCGACAGGGCGCAAATATAGACGATTTTGCTCGGGAACTTCTTAGTCTCCTCGCAATCGAATAAAGCTGCGATGGTACATTTTCCATATCGGGCGCGTTTCGGCATCGATGCAGCCACGTCAGGAGCCTCATGGCCGAACAACCCAATAGTCGCCTGACGCTCTTTGCGGCGCTCGCAGCCAATCTGGGTATCGCGGTGGCCAAGTTCGTGGCGGCATCGATCTCGGGCTCTTCGGCGATGTTGACCGAGGGCTTCCATTCGGTGGTCGACAGCCTCAACCAGTTGCTGCTGCTCTACGGTCAGAAGCGATCCGCCCGACCGCCCGATGCGAGGCATCCGTTCGGCTATGGCCGCGAACTCTATTTCTGGAGTTTCGTGGTCGCGATCCTGATCTTCGCAACGGGCGCCGGGCTGTCGATCTATGAGGGCGTCAAGCACATCGCGGAACCGGACCCGATTCGATCGCCGCTGATAAATTATGTGGTTCTCGCCATTTCCCTCCTGCTCGAGGGTACCAGCTGGTTCATCGCCATGCGGGAGTTCGACGCTGCGCGGGGCGATTTGGGCTGGTGGCAGGCGATTCGGCGCTCGAAGGATCCGCCGAGCTTCATCGTGCTGTTCGAGGACACGGCGGCCTTGTTCGGGCTGCTGGTGGCAGGCGCCGGTATCACGCTGAGTCTGATCATGGGTGATCCACGCTGGGATGGGGTCGCCTCCGTCGTGATCGGGTGCGCGCTGGCAGGCGTCGCGCTGGCGCTGGCGCGGGAGTCGAAGGGCCTGCTCATCGGAGAGCCGGCCGATCCCGCGCTGGAAGCGGCCGTGCGCGCCGCGGTCGACCGGCGCCCGGAGGTGACCGGGGTCAACGAGATCGTGACCATCCATTTGGGGCCGCGAAACATCTTCGTGGGCCTGTCGGTCGATTTCGAAGATCGCGTGCCGGCCGGCCGGATCGAGGCGATGGTCGCCGAGGTCGAAACCGAGCTGCGGGCGCGGTGGCCATCGATCCGCGCCATTTATATCAAGCCGCAGGCGAAGTCGGAGAGGAGCGCGTGATGGAGGGGGCCATGGTGATGACCACCAGCTGTGGATCACGGGACGAGGCCGATCGCATCTCGGCAGCGCTGGTCGGCGAGCGGCTTGCCGCCTGTGTCCAGATTCTGCCGGCAATGAGCGTCTATCGCTGGCAGGGCGCGATTGAGCGGGCCGAGGAGCACGTCCTTGTCATCAAAACGCGTGCGGCGCTGGCCGCACGCGTCGAGGCGCGGGTGAAGGCCTTGCACAGCTACGAACTGCCCGAGTTCATGGGTCTGGCGGTGGTTGGGGGATCCAGCGACTATCTTGCCTGGATCGAAGCGGAGACCAGAGACGGAACGGCAGGGTCCGCCCTATAGTCGACAGCCGGGCGACGATTTGGCCGGCTTCGACTGGTTGACCCAATCCGACTCCTTCTCTATAGGCGCGCCCTTCCCAGGGGTGGCTTGCCGCAGCTGGGAGCTTGAACATTGCTGATGCGTGTGAGGGCCTGGGGGGTCGTAATGACCGCCGGGGCTTTCGTGCATTTCCGTATGGCCTGATTTTTCGGGCCGGGAAAGGCAAGTCGGGCATTGGTAAAGTAACTCTCTTAGAGGTGAAGGGCTTCATGCCAACGATCAATCAGCTGATCCGCAAGGGTCGCGAGCCGCAGAAGGCCAAGTCCAAGGTCCCTGCGATGGACAAGAATCCGCAGAAGCGCGGCGTTTGCACGCGCGTCTACACGACGACCCCGAAGAAGCCGAACTCGGCGCTGCGCAAGGTGGCAAAGGTCCGCCTTACCAACAGCCGCGAGGTGATCAGCTACATCCCAGGTGAAGGCCACAACCTTCAGGAGCATTCCGTGGTCCTGATCCGCGGCGGCCGTGTGCGCGACCTTCCCGGTGTGCGCTATCACGTACTGCGCGGTGTGCTCGATACGCAGGGTGTCAAGGACCGCAAGCAGAGCCGTTCGAAGTACGGCGCCAAGCGTCCTAAGTAAGAGGTAGATCGAAATGGCTCGTCGTCGTCGCCCAGAAAAGCGCATCATCCTTCCCGATCCGAAGTTCGGTGATGAGGTGCTCTCCAAATTCATGAACAGTGTCATGCTCGACGGCAAGAAGTCCGTCGCAGAAGGCATCGTCTATGGCGCCCTTGAAACCGTCGAGACCCGCGCGAAGCGCGAGCCGCTCGGCGTGTTCCATGACGCACTCAACAATGTGAAGCCCGGTATCGAGGTCCGCAGCCGCCGCGTCGGTGGTGCGACCTACCAGGTCCCGGTCGAAGTCCGTCCGGAGCGTTCGCAGGCCCTGGCCATCCGTTGGCTGATCGCGGCCGCGCGTGCCCGTTCCGAGCACACCATGGCCGGTCGCCTGTCGGGCGAGCTGATGGATGCCGCGAACAACCGCGGCAACGCGGTCAAGAAGCGCGAAGACACGCACCGCATGGCGGAAGCGAACCGCGCCTTCTCGCACTACCGCTGGTAACAGCGTTGCTTATCGGGCCTGCTCCGCGAGGGGCGGGCCTCGAAAGTGTAACAGTAGGTTCCCATATCGTCGGGGCTGGGCCTTCAAAGCCCTCCCCGACATCGGAGTTTTAAGATCATGGCCCGCAGCCACCCGCTCGATAAATATCGCAACATCGGCATCATGGCCCACATCGATGCCGGCAAGACGACGACCACCGAGCGTATCCTTTATTATACCGGCAAGTCCTACAAGATCGGCGAGGTCCATGAGGGCACCGCCACGATGGACTGGATGGAGCAGGAGCAGGAGCGCGGCATCACGATCACGTCGGCCGCGACTACCTGCTTCTGGGACGATCACCGCATCAACATCATCGACACGCCAGGCCACGTCGACTTCACCATCGAAGTCGAGCGTTCGCTGCGCGTCCTCGATGGCGCGGTCGCGTGCTTCGACGGCGTCGCCGGCGTGGAGCCGCAGTCGGAGACGGTGTGGCGGCAGGCCGAGAAGTACAAGGTGCCGCGGATGTGCTTCGTCAACAAGCTTGACCGCACCGGCGCGAGCTTCGAACGCTGCGTGGAGATGATCAAGGACCGTCTCGGCGCCCGTCCGGCCGTGCTCTATCTCCCGATCGGCATCGAGGGCGGCTTCAAGGGCCTCGTCGACCTGGTCGAAAACCGCGCGATCATCTGGCTCGAGGAATCGCTTGGCGCCAAGTTCGAATATCAGCAGATCCCGGCGGAGCTGGCCGATGCGGCTGCTACGGCGCGGTCCGAGCTGATCGAAATGGCGGTCGAGCAGGACGACGACGTCATGGAAGCCTATCTCGAAGGCACCGAGCCCGACGTCGCCACGCTCAAGAAGCTGATCCGCAAGGGAACGCTGAACTTCTCGTTCGTGCCGGTGCTGTGCGGCTCGGCGTTCAAGAACAAGGGCGTTCAGCCGCTGCTCGACGGCGTCGTCGACTATCTGCCGAGCCCGCTCGACATTCCGCCCGTCGAAGGCCTCAAGCTCGATGGCGAGACGCCGGACAGCCGTCCGGCGACCGACGACGCGCCGATGTCGGCGCTCGCCTTCAAGATCATGAACGATCCGTTCGTCGGCACGCTCACCTTTGCCCGCATCTATTCGGGCAAGATGGACGCCGCCACGACCGTGCTCAACTCGGTCAAGGACAAGAAGGAAAAGGTCGGGCGCATGCTGCTGATGCATGCCAACAGCCGCGAGGACATCCAGGAAGCCTATGCCGGCGACATCGTCGCCCTGGCGGGTCTCAAGGACACCACGACCGGTGACACGCTCTGCGCGCAGAACGCACCGATCATCCTCGAGCGCATGGAGTTCCCGGACCCCGTGATCGAGCTGTCGGTGGAGCCGAAGACCAAGGCCGACCAGGAGAAGATGGGCATCGCCCTCAATCGCCTGGCGCGCGAAGATCCGTCGTTCCGCGTTTCGTCGGACGCCGAATCGGGCCAGACGATCATCAAGGGGATGGGCGAGCTCCACCTCGAAATCCTCGTCGATCGCATGAAGCGCGAGTTCAAGGTCGAAGCGAACATCGGCGCGCCGCAGGTGGCTTATCGTGAATCGATCGGCCGCAAGGTCGAGGTCGACTACACCCACAAGAAGCAGTCGGGTGGCTCGGGCCAGTTCGGCCGCGTCAAGATGTCGGTCGAGCCGGGCGAGCGCGGTCAGGGCGTCATCTTCAAGGACGAGGTGAAGGGCGGCAATATTCCGAAGGAATATATTCCGTCGGTCGAGAAGGGCATCCGCGAGATCGCCGCTTCGGGCTCGCTGATCGGCTTTCCGATCATCGATTTCACCGCGACGCTCTATGACGGCGCGTACCACGACGTCGATTCGTCGGCGCTGGCGTTCGAAATCACCGGCCGTGGCGCGATGCGCGAAGCGGCCCAGAAATCGGGCATCAAGCTGCTCGAGCCGATCATGAAGGTCGAAGTCGTCACCCCCGAGGATTATCTCGGCGACGTCATCGGCGACATGAACAGCCGTCGCGGCCAGATCCAGGGCACCGACACCCGCGGCAACGCGCAGGTTGTCGAGGCTCAGGTGCCGCTGGCGAACATGTTCGGCTATGTGAACCAGCTCCGCTCGTTCACCCAGGGCCGGGCCCAGTACACGATGCAGTTCTCGCATTATGAAGAAGTGCCAGCGAACGTGGCCGAAGAGGTCAAGGCAAAGCTGGCATAATCGCAAATTTGTAGTTATGGGCGCGTCCGCACAGGGCGGCGCGTCCGGCAATTGATTCGAAGAGAAGAGGCGAAAAATGGCTAAGGCTAAGTTTGAGCGGACCAAGCCGCACTGCAATATCGGCACCATCGGACACGTCGACCATGGCAAGACGTCGCTCACGGCAGCCATCACCAAGGTGCTCGCCGAGACCGGCGGCGCGACCTTCACCAGCTATGACAACATCGACAAGGCGCCGGAAGAGCGCGAGCGCGGCATCACCATCTCGACCGCGCACGTCGAGTATGAGACCGAGAAGCGCCACTATGCGCACGTCGATTGCCCGGGCCACGCCGATTATGTGAAGAACATGATCACCGGCGCCGCCCAGATGGACGGCGGTATCCTCGTGGTGTCCGCCACCGACGGCCCGATGCCGCAGACCCGCGAGCACATCCTGCTCGCCCGCCAGGTCGGCGTGCCGCAGCTCGTCGTGTTCATGAACAAGGTCGACCTAGTCGATGACGCCGAGATCCTCGAGCTCGTCGAGCTCGAAATCCGCGAATTGCTGTCGTCCTACGACTTCGATGGCGACAACATCCCCGTCATCCAGGGTTCGGCCGTCTGCGCCCTGAACGGCACCAAGCCCGAGATCGGCCATGACGCCGTCCTCAAGCTGATGCAGGCCGTCGACGAGTTCATCCCGCAGCCCGAGCGTCCGCTCGACAAGCCGTTCCTGATGCCGATCGAGGACGTGTTCTCGATCTCGGGCCGCGGCACGGTCGTCACCGGCCGCGTCGAGACCGGCATCGTCAAGGTTGGCGAGGAAGTCGAGATCGTCGGCATCAAGGATACCCGCAAGACGGTCGTGACCGGCGTCGAAATGTTCCGCAAGCTGCTCGATCAGGGCCAGGCCGGCGACAACATCGGCGCGCTGATCCGCGGCGTCGGCCGTGAAGAGGTCGAGCGTGGCCAGGTTCTCTGCAAGCCGGGCTCGATCAAGCCGCACACCGACTTCTCCTCGGAAGTCTACGTCCTGTCGAAGGAAGAGGGTGGCCGTCACACGCCGTTCTTTGCGAACTATCGTCCGCAGTTCTACTTCCGCACGACCGACGTGACCGGCACGGTCGAGCTGCCCGAGGGCACCGAGATGGTCATGCCTGGCGACAACGTCCAGCTCGGCGTCAAGCTCATTGCCCCGATCGCCATGGAAGAGGGGCTTCGCTTCTCGATCCGTGAAGGCGGCCGTACCGTCGGCGCCGGGGTTGTCAGCGCGATCTCGAAGTAATATAGGGCGGCACCGCTCGGCTCCTCCGGGAGTCGGGCGGTGCGCTTTTGATTGATATTTTTGCCTCCGCCGGAGGTTAGGGCGGCCCACCGGGTCGCCTTCTCTTTGGCAAGGCGCGGCTCTTTCGCATCGGTGTGGACATGGAAACGCAGAATATTCGTATTCGTCTGAAGGCTTTTGATCATCGAGTTCTCGATCAGGCTACCGGCGACATCGCAGACACCGCCCGCCGTACCGGCGCTCTCATCCGTGGTCCGATCCCGTTGCCCACCCGCATCGAGAAGTTCACCGTGAACCGCGGCCCGCACATCGACAAGAAGTCGCGCGAGCAGTTCGAGGTCCGGACCTACAAGCGGCTGCTGGATATCGTGCAGCCCACCCCGCAGACGGTCGATGCGCTGATGAAGCTCGATCTCGCGGCAGGTGTTGATGTCGAGATCAAACTGGCCTAAGAGGCCGGCTCCACGCGGGATCGAGTCGGTCCCGCGTTTGCCTTTTCTCTCCCTCGGGATCGAGATTTGGCGGAAAAGTTAGGGATACCGACCGGCCCATTCTTCGGAAAGGTGCCGGTGTCCTGGTCCCCGCCTTTTCGCAGCAATGCGAAAAACCGAGCCCGGGCGGGGGTCACTACCATGTTGGGCTGGAGGCTTCGGTTCATACCGAAGCTTTTTTCGTGGCACGCTCGCCGCTAACGCGAGCCTCTGTTTGAAGGGAACGGATCATGCGCACTGGCGTGATCGCTAAGAAGATGGGGATGACCCGCCTGTTCCAGGATGATGGCCGGCATGTGCCGGTAACCGTCCTGCAGCTGGAAAATGTACAGGTCGTGGCTCGCCGCGAACAGGATCGTGATGGCTATGTCGCGGTTCAGCTCGGCGCCGGCTCGGCCAAGCCAAAGAATCTCAGCAAGCCGGAACGCGGCCATTTCGGCAAGGCCGAGGTGGAGCCGAAGGCGTTCGTCGCCGAATTCCGTGTGTCGGAAGATGGTCTGCTCGACGTGGGCGCGGAGATCTCCGCCGACCATTATGTCGCGGGCCAGTTCGTCGACATCCAGGGCAGCACCCAGGGCAAGGGTTTCCAGGGCGGCATGAAGCGCTGGGGTTTCGGCGGCCTGCGCGCGACCCACGGCGTCTCGGTCTCGCACCGTTCGCTCGGTTCGACCGGCCAGCGTCAGGATCCGGGCAAGGTCTTCAAGAACAAGAAGATGGCCGGCCACATGGGCGCCGCCAACCGCACCCAGCAGAACCTCGAAATCGTCCAGACCGACGCCGAGCGCGGCCTTCTCTTCGTCAAGGGCTCGGTGCCTGGCTCGAAGGGTGGCTGGCTGCTCGTCAAGGACTCGGTCAAGATCGCCGCTCCCAAGGACGCGCCATTCCCGGCCGGCCTGAAGTCCGCGGCCAACAGCAACAACGCGCCCGCCGAGACGCCTGCGGAAGTCACCGCAGCGCCTGAAGCGGCTGAAGGCCAGGAGGGCTGATCATGAAGGTCAAGGTTCAGACCCTCGACGCCACGGCATCGGGCGACATCGAGCTCAACGACGAGATCTTCGCCGTCGAGCCCCGCGCCGACATCCTCCACCGCGTCGTCACCTGGCAGCTCGAGAAGCGCCGCGGCACTGCCCGCGGAGCTCGCGAGCGGTCGGACGTTGCCCGTTCGGGCAAGAAGTTCGGTCGCCAGAAGGGCGGCGGTACGGCTCGTCACGGCGATCGCCGCGCCCCGATCTTCATCGGCGGCGGCAAGGCGCACGGTCCGCGGGTTCGCGACTTCAACCCGTCGCTGAACAAGAAGGTTCGCGCGCTCGGCCTGAAGATGGCGCTGTCGTCGAAGGCAAAGGACGGCAAGCTGGTCGTGCTCGACACGCTCACCGTCTCGGAGCCCAAGACCAAGCTGCTGCTCGCGCAAATCGGCAAGCTGGGTTTCGGCAACACGACGCTCGTCATCGACGGCGACATGGTCGACAACGGCTTTGCGCTGGCGTCTTCGAATATCCCGAAGCTCAACGTGATGCCGGCCGTCGGTGCGAACGTCTATGACATCCTGAAGCATGAAACGCTGGTGCTGACGCGCGCCGCGGTCGAGAAGCTGGAGGCGCGTTTCAATGGCTAAGAAGCAGGACAGCGTGGTGGACAACCGCCACTATGACGTGGTGCTCAAGCCCCACATCACCGAGAAGTCGACGTTGCTTTCGGAGCATAACGCCGTGGTCTTCCAGGTTGCCGGCGATGCCAGCAAGCCGGAGATCAAGGCTGCGGTCGAGGCCCTGTTCAACGTCAAGGTGACGGGCGTGAACACGATCGTCGCAAAAGGCAAGACGAAGCGCTGGAAGGGCACCCCCTACAAGCGCTCCGACGTGAAGAAGGCGATCGTGACGCTGGCCGAGGGCCAGTCCATCGACGTTACGACGGGAATCTGACGCCATGGCGCTGAAGCATTATAACCCGACGAGCCCGGCCCGCCGCGGCCTGATCCTCGTCGACAAGTCCGCACTGCACAAGGGCAAGCCCGTCAAGGCGCTGACCGAAGGCAAGCGCAAGTCGGGCGGCCGCAACAATATGGGCCATGCGACTGCGCGTGGCATCGCGGGCGGCCACAAGCAGAAGTACCGGATCATCGACTTCAAGCGTCGGAAGTGGGATCAGCCCGCGACCGTCGAGCATCTCGAATATGACCCGAACCGTTCGGCGTTCATCGCGCTGGTGAAGTATGAGGACGGCGAGCTCGCCTACATCATCGCACCGCAGCGGCTGACCACCGGCGACGTCATCGTCGCGGCGAAGAAGACCGACACCAAGCCGGGCAACGCGATGGAAATCGGCCAGGCGCCGGTCGGCACGATCGTCCACAATGTCGAGATGAAGCCTGGCAAGGGCGGTCAGATCGCACGAGCGGCGGGCACTTATGTGCAGATCGTCGGTCGCGACAAGGGCATGGTGATGGTTCGCCTCAACTCGGGCGAGCAGCGCTACATCCGGTCGGATTGCATGTGCACGGTGGGCGCGGTGTCGAACCCCGACAACGCCAACCAGAACCTCGCGAAGGCTGGCCGCAACCGTTGGCTGGGCAAGCGCCCGCTGACCCGCGGCGTTGCCAAGAACCCGGTCGACCATCCGCACGGCGGTGGTGAAGGCCGGACCTCGGGCGGCCGTCACCCGGTCACGCCGTGGGGCAAGCCGACCAAGGGTGCGCGCACGCGTCACAACAAGTCGACCGACAAGTTCATCATCCGTTCGCGCCACGCGAAGAAGAAGAGGTAATCCATGGCCCGTTCCGTCTGGAAAGGTCCGTTCGTCGATCTCCACCTTCTCAGGAAGGCGGAAGGCGCTCAGGACAGTGGCGCGCGCGCTCCGATCAAGACCTGGTCGCGTCGCTCGACCATCTTGCCGCAGTTCGTTGGGCTCACGTTCAACGTCTATAATGGCCGCAAGTTCGTGCCGGTCTCGGTCAACGAGGACATGGTCGGCCACAAGCTGGGTGAGTTCGCGCCGACGCGCTACTTCCCCGGCCATGCCGACAAGAAGGGTAAGCGCTGATGTCGAAGCCCGCATCCCCGCGCAAGGTCGGTGACAAGGAGGCCCTTGCGGTCGCCACCACCGTCCGCGGCAGCCCGCAGAAGCTCAACCTCGTCGCCGCGTTGATCCGCGGCCGCAAGGCCGGCGACGCGCTGAACATCCTCACCTTCTCGAAGAAGGCGATGGCCATCGACGTGCGCAAGGTGCTCGCCTCGGCGATCGCCAATGCCGAGAACAACCACAACCTCGACGTCGATGCGCTCGTCGTGAAGGAAGCTTCGGTCGGCAAGTCGATCGTCATGAAGCGCTTCGCAACGCGTGGCCGCGGCAAGTCGACCCGCATCATCAAGCCGTTCGCGCGTCTTCGTGTCGTCGTGCGCGAGCAGCAGGAAGAGGCTGAATAACATGGGTCAGAAGTCCAACCCCATCGGCATGCGGCTGCAGATCAACCGCACCTGGGACAGCCGCTGGTACGCCGACGGCGCCGATTATGGTCGTTTGCTGCTCGAGGATCTCAAGATCCGCAAGCACATCATGAAGGCGATCCCGCAGGCCGCGATCTCCAAGGTCGTCATCGAGCGTCCTGCCAAGCTGTGCCGGATCTCGGTCTATGCCGCACGCCCCGGCGTGATCATCGGCAAGAAGGGCGCCGACATCGAGAAGCTTCGCCGCACGCTCGGCAAGATGACCTCGTCGGAAGTCTCGCTGAACATCGTCGAGATCCGCAAGCCCGAGATCGACTCGAAGCTCGTGGCCCAGGGCGTCGCCGATCAGCTCGAGCGTCGTATCGCTTTCCGCCGCGCCATGAAGCGTGCGGTTCAGTCGGCGCTGCGTCTCGGTGCCGAGGGCATCAGGATCACCTGCGCGGGCCGCCTCGGCGGCGCGGAGATCGCCCGGACCGAATGGTATCGCGAGGGTCGTGTGCCGCTGCATACGCTGCGCGCCAATGTCGATTATGCCGAAGCCGAAGCCCACACCGCCTATGGCGTGTGCGGGATCAAGGTCTGGATCTTCAAGGGCGAGATTCTCGGCCATGATCCGCTGGCCCAGGACAGGCTGATGATGGAAGCTCAGACGTCGGGGGTCCGGCCGGCGCGATAAGGGATTTTCCCTTATCAGCGTCGCCTGATCGACCGGACAATCGGTGTCAGAAGGCGATAAGAAATGCTGCAACCAAAGCGCACTAAATACCGTAAGGCCCACAAGGGCCGGATCCATGGCAACGCCCCGGGCGGCGCCACGCTGAACTTCGGCGCGTTCGGCCTCAAGGCTCTTGAGCCGGACCGGATCACCGCACGCCAGATCGAGGCGGCCCGCCGCGCGATCACGCGCCACATCAAGCGCCAGGGCCGCTTGTGGATCCGCATCTTCCCGGACGTTCCGGTTTCGTCGAAGCCCGCCGAAGTCCGCATGGGCTCGGGCAAGGGTTCGCCGGAATTCTGGGCCGCGCGGGTCAAGCCCGGCCGCATCCTGTTCGAACTGGACGGCGTGCCCGGCCCGCTTGCCCGCGTCGCCTTCGAGCGTGCGATGGAGAAGCTCCCGATCAAGACCAAGGTGGTCGCCCGCTTCGGCGAGTCCATCTACGAGGACGCATAAGATGGCGAAGATTGCCGATCTCACTGCAAAGACCGACGATCAGCTCTCCCAGGAACTGGGCGAGTTGAAGCGCGAGCAGTTCAACCTGCGCTTCCAGGCTGCGACCAACCAGCTCGAGAAGCCCAGCCGCGTGCGTGAGGTCCGTCGGACCATCGCGCAGATCAAGACCCTGCAGACGCAGCGTAATGCTGCGGCTGCAAAGTAAGGAGCGCCAGCCATGCCGAAGCGCGTGCTGACCGGAACGGTGGTCTCCGACAAGACCGACAAGACCGTCGTGGTGAAGGTCGAACGTCGCGTGAAGCACGCGATGTACGGCAAGATCATCAAGCGGTCGAAGAAGTATCACGCCCACGACGAGACTAACCAGTATCGCGAGGGTGAGACGGTGCGCATCGAAGAGACCGCGCCGATTTCGAAGCTTAAGTCGTGGAAGGTGATCGAGCGGGTTGATACCCACGCGACGCCGAACCACGCCTGATTACGGAAGGGTCTGAACAATGATCCAGATGCAGACGAACCTCGACGTAGCTGACAACAGCGGCGCCAAGAGGGTGCAGTGCATCAAGGTGCTGGGCGGTTCCAAGCGCCGTTTCGCGACCGTGGGCGACGTCATCGTCGTCTCGATCAAGGAAGCGGCGCCGCGCGGCAAGGTCAAGAAGGGTGACGTGCATCGCGCGGTCATCGTGCGCACCGCCAAGGACATTCACCGTCCGGACGGTTCGACGATCCGGTTCGATGGCAATGCCGCCGTCCTGATCAACAAGAACAGCGGTGAGCCGATCGGCACCCGCATCTTCGGCCCGGTTGTCCGCGAGCTCCGCGCCAAGAACCACATGAAGATCATCTCGCTCGCGCCTGAGGTGCTGTAATGTCCTCGCTTAAGATCAAGAAGGGCGACCGCGTCGTCGTCCTGTCCGGCAAGGACAAGGGCAAGACCGGCGAAGTCACCAAGTCCTTTCCGAAGGACGGCAAGGTGATCGTGTCGGGCGTCAATGTCTCGACCCGCCATCGCAAGGCGAGCCAGACCAACCCCCAGGGTGGTCTCGAGCGTGTCGAAGCGCCGATGCATGTCTCGAAGGTCGCGATCGCGACCGCTGACGGCAAGCCGACGCGCGTTCGCTTCGAAGTCCAGGATGGCAAGAAGGTCCGCGTCGCGGTCAAGACCGGGGAGACGATCAATGGCTGATGCCTACATCCCGCGCTTCAAGAAGCTTTATGATGACACCATCATCAAGGCGATGACCGAGAAGTTCGGCTACAAGAATGTCATGGAAGTGCCGAAGATCACCAAAATCGTCCTGAACATGGGCGTTGGTGAGGCTACCCAGGACAAGAAGAAGGTCGAGCAGGCCGCGAACGAAATGACGAAGATCGCGGGCCAGCGGGCGGTGATCACCAAGGCGAAGAAGTCGATCGCGCAGTTCAAGCTGCGCGAGGGCATGCCGATCGGCGCGAAGGTCACCCTCCGCCGCGAGCGCATGTACGAGTTCCTCGACCGCTTCGTTACCGTCGCGCTGCCTCGCGTTCGCGACTTTCGTGGACTGAACCCCAAGTCGTTCGACGGCCGTGGCAACTATGCCACCGGCCTGAAGGAACAGTTGATCTTCCCGGAGATCAGCTATGACTCGGTGGACAAGATCCGCGGCATGGATGTCATCATCGCCACCACGGCGAAGACCGACGATGAAGCGCGCGAGCTGCTGCGTCTGTTCGGCTTCCCCTTCCCGGTGGAAAATCAGGATCAGAAGCAGGCCGCGTAAGCGGTCTGCTCAGAGAAGGAAGAACTTAAGTCATGGCGAAACTGAGTTCGATCAACAAGAACGAGCGTCGCAAGAAGCTGGTCAAGGCTTATGCGGGCAAATATGCGCGTCTCAAGGCGATCGCGGACGACGAAGGCAAGGATGATTCCGAGCGGCTGATCGCCCGGCTGAAGCTGGCTGAAATCCCGCGCAATGCGAATCCGACCCGCGTGCGCAACCGTTGCGAAGTGACGGGCCGTCCCCGCGCTTATTATCGCAAGTTCCGGCTTTGCCGTATTCAGCTGCGTGATCTGGCCAACAAGGGCCTGATCCCCGGCGTTACGAAGTCGAGCTGGTAAGGAAGATAGAAGATGGCTCTGACCGATCCCTTGGGTGATTTGCTCACCCGCATCCGCAATGGGCAGCGCGCCCGCAAGGACAGCGTGACTTCTCCCGCTTCCAAGCTGCGTGCCCGCGTTCTCGACGTGCTTCAGCGCGAAGGCTATATCCGTGGCTATAGCGAGGAAGAGCTCGCCGGTCACAACGGCCTGCGCATCGAGCTGAAATATTTCGAAGGGCAGCCTGCTATTCAGCATGTCGCCCGTGTCTCCAAGCCTGGTCGCCGCGTCTATTCGGGTTCGAAGGACCTGCCGCGCGTTCGCAACGGCCTGGGCATCACCATCGTCTCGACGCCAAAGGGTGTTCTGTCCGACGCGGAAGCGCGTGAGCAGAATGTCGGCGGCGAGGTTCTCGCGGAGGTCTTCTGATGAGCCGCATTGGTAAGAAGCCGGTCCCCGTGCCGGCCGGCGTCACCGCCTCGATCGAAGGCAAGACGCTTTCGGTCAAGGGCCCGAAGGGTGCCCTCACGCTGAGCCTGGCCGACGAGGTCAGCTACGCGATCGAGGAGGGCCATATCCAGGTCCTGCCAGCCAACGAGACCAAGCGCGCCCGGTCCTTCTGGGGCATGCAGCGCACGATGGTGCAGAACCTGGTGACCGGCGTGACGGAGGGCTACACCAAGACCCTTCAGATCACCGGCGTCGGCTATCGCGCCAACGTCCAGGGCAAGAACCTGAAGCTGCAGCTCGGCTACAGCCACGATGTCGACTTCGCGATCCCCGAGGGTATCACGATCGCGACGCCGGATCAGACCACGGTCAATATCTCCGGAATCGACAAGCAGCAGGTCGGCCAGGTCGCCGCCGAAATCCGCCGCTGGCGCAAGCCCGAGCCCTACAAGGGCAAGGGTATCAAATATGCCGGCGAGTATATCTTCCGCAAGGAAGGGAAGAAGAAGTAATGGCCAAGGGTCTTTCTCTTTTCGAGCGCCGCCGTCGGCGCGTTCGTACCGCGCTTCGCTCGAAGGGCGGCATGCGTCCGCGCCTCTCGGTGCATCGTTCGGGCCGTCATATCTACGCTCAGGTCATCGACGACGAGGCCGGCCGCACGGTCGCAGCGGCGTCGACCCTCGACAAGGATGTCAAGGGCAGCACCGGCGCCACCGCGGAAGCGGCGGCAGCGGTCGGCAAGCGTGTCGCCGAGCGTGCCAAGGCGGTCGGGGTCACCCAGGTGGTGTTCGATCGTGGCGGCTTCCTGTTCCATGGTCGCGTCAAGGCGCTGGCCGATGCTGCCCGCGAAGGCGGATTGGAGTTCTAAATGGCTGACGAAACCGAAATCCAGGCAGCAGCCCCAGTGGAAGCCGTACCTGGCGGCGAGCCCCAGGGCGAGCGTCGAGGCCGTGGCGGCCGTGGTCGTGGCGGTGGCGCCGGCGGTGGCAACGATCGTGGCGGCCGTGGCCGTGACGGCAACCGTGGCCGTCGCGACGATCGCAACAAGAACACCGACGATCAGGGCGAAGAGCTGATCGAGAAGCTTGTCCACATCAACCGCGTCTCGAAGACGGTGAAGGGCGGCAAGCGCTTCGGCTTTGCGGCGCTGGTCGTCGTGGGCGACGGCAAGGGTCGTGCGGGCTTCGGCCATGGCAAGGCGCGCGAAGTGCCGGAAGCGATCGCCAAGGCGACCGCGGCGGCCAAGAAGGCGATGGTCCGTGTTCCGTTGCGTGAGGGCCGGACCCTGCATCATGACGGCAAGGGCCATTTCGGCGCCGGCCGCGTGACGGTCCGCACCGCGCCTCCGGGCACCGGCATCATCGCCGGCGGTCCGATGCGCGCGATCTTCGAGAGCCTCGGCGTCCATGACGTCGTGACCAAGTCGGTCGGCACCTCGAACCCGTACAACATGATCCGGGCGACCTTCGAGGCGCTCGGCGAGCAGACTTCGCCAAAGTCGGTTTCGCAACGCCGTGGCAAGAAGATCGCCGACCTGCTGGGTCGTGGTGGTGTTTCGGCTCCGGTTGCCGAGGCCGATGCCGCGGCGATCACGGAGTAAGTGACGATGGCTGACAAGACGATCAAGGTAACGCAGATCGGTTCGCCGATCCGTCGCCCCGACGATCAGCGCGCGACGCTGATCGGCCTCGGTCTCAACAAGATGCACCGGACCCGCGAGCTCCAGGACACGCCGGCCGTGCGTGGCATGATCTCCAAGGTCCAGCATATGGTCAAAATCGAGGATTGATCCTCGATGGTCCTGCCCCTAGGGGGAGGGCCGCGATGAAACGGGGTGGACGGTGAAGGTCGTCCGCCCCTTTCCATCATTTTCAGCGCGAACATAGCGAAAGCGAGTGCACAAAATGAAACTGAACGATCTCCGCGACAATGCAGGCGCCCGCAAGAGCCGGGTGCGCGTCGGACGTGGCATCGGCTCCGGCCTGGGCAAGACCGCCGGGCGCGGCCAGAAGGGCCAGAAGAGCCGCTCCGGCGTCTCCGTCAAGGGCTTCGAAGGCGGCCAGATGCCGCTCCACATGCGGCTCCCGAAGCGCGGCTTCAACAACATCTTCGCCAAGGATTATGCCGAGGTGAACCTCGGCGCGATCCAGAAGCTGGTCGATGCCGGCAAGCTGGAGGCCAGCGGCGTGATCGATCATGCCGTTCTCCAGGCGGCCGGCGTGGCCCGCGGCGGCAAGGACGGCGTGCGCGTGCTCGGCAAGGGCGAGCTGACGGCGAAGCTGTCGTTCAAGGTCGCCGGAATCTCGGCCGGCGCCAAGGCGGCGATCGAGAAGGCCGGCGGTTCGGTCGAGGTGATCGAGGTCGTGGCCGCCGCCGACAAGGCGAAGGCGAAGCATCGCACCGTCCAGAAGGTGCGCGCTGCCGACAAGGAAGCCAAGAAGGCTGCGGCCAAAGCTTGAGCCGCCTCGCATTGGGCTTAGACAAGCCCGACGCGAACACTATATGAGGCGGCGGAGGGGCTGATCGGCTCCCCCGCCGTTTCCATTTCCGGGGTCAGTGAATACTATGGCATCCGCAGCCGAACAAATGGCCGCCAATGTGAATCTGGGCCAGTTCGCCAAGGCGACCGAGCTCAAGAAGCGCCTGTGGTTCACCCTGGGCGCATTGATCGTCTTCCGTCTGCTCAGCCATGTGCCGCTGCCGGGGCTCGATCCGCGCGCGCTGGCATCGCTGTTCGACACCACCAAAGGTGGCGTGCTCGATTTCTTCAACGCCTTCTCGGGCGGCTCGCTGACGCGCATGTCGCTGATCGCGCTCGGCGTGATGCCGTATATCACCGCCTCGATCGTGGTGCAGCTGGCGACCTCGCTGTCGCCGACGCTTGCCGCGATCAAGAAGGAAGGCGAGAGCGGGCGCAAGAAGCTCAACCAATATACCCGCTACGGCACGGTGCTGCTGACCGGCATCCAAGGCTATTTCATAGCCGTGGGCCTTGAAAGCTGGGGTGCCAGCGCCGGGATGGATGCGGTCGTGGTCGATCCCTATCTTTTCCGCGCCACCACCGTGATCTCGTTGATCGGCGGCACCATGTTCCTGATGTGGCTTGGTGAGCAGATCACCAGCCGTGGCATCGGCAACGGCGTTTCGCTGATCATCATGGCCGGTATCGTGTCGCAGCTGCCGACCGCGCTGGCGAACCTGTTTGAAGGCGGCCGCACCGGATCGCTCTCGGCGGTGTTCATCATCGCCGCTGTCGTGGGCGTGGTCGCGCTGGTCGCCGGCATCGTTTTCATGGAGCGCGCCCAGCGCCGTGTGCTGATCCAATATCCCAAACGGCAAACCGCTCGGGGCCATATGCAGGCCGACAAGAGCCACCTGCCGCTCAAGATCAACACCGCCAATGTGATCCCGCCGATCTTCGCCTCGTCACTGCTGCTGATGCCGCTGACGGTGAGCCAGTTCGCCGGCCAGCGCACCGCGGGTGAAAGCATGTGGGGCGATTTCATCATCGCGCTGAACCAGTATCTCCACCACGGCACGCCGCTCTACATGGCTCTCTATGCCGCGGGGATCATCTTCTTCTGCTTCTTCTACACCGCGGTGGTGTTCAACCCGGAAGAGACCGCGGACAACCTGAAGCGCTATGGCGGCTTCATCCCCGGCATCCGGCCGGGCAAGAATACCGCCGACTATCTCGATTATGTTCTGACGCGCATCACCGTGATCGGCGCTGCCTATCTGACCTTCATCTGCCTGGTGCCTGAATATGTCACTTCGCACTACGGTCTGGGCATCGCGCTGGGCGGCACCAGCCTGCTGATCGTGGTCAATGTGACCATCGACACGGTCACGCAGATCCAGAGCCATCTGCTGGCGCATCAATATGGCGACCTTATCAAGAAGGCGAAACTAAAGGGGGGGCAGCGCAGGTGATCTTTCAGAATTTCGCGGGGAGCAAGCGTTCGTGAATATCATCCTGCTGGGACCGCCCGGCGCCGGCAAGGGTACGCAGGCGTCCAAACTCGTCGCCGATCGCGGCATGGTGCAGCTCTCGACCGGCGACATGCTGCGCGCCGCGGTCAAGGCCGGCACCCCGGTCGGCCTCAAGGCCAAGGCTGTCATGGATGCGGGCGAACTCGTCTCGGATGAGATCGTTTCCGGCCTGATCGGCGAGAAGCTGGACAGCATGGCGCCGGCCGAAGGCGCCATCTTCGATGGCTATCCCCGTACCGAGGCGCAGGCCCATTCGCTGGATCAGATTCTCAAAAGCCGCGGCCGCACGCTCGATCATGTGATCGAGCTGGACGTCGATGAGGATGCGCTCGTCGAGCGGATCACCGGCCGCTATACCTGCGCGAGCTGCGGCGAGGGCTATCACGATGCCTTCAAGAAGCCCCTGGTCGCCGGCATCTGCGACAAATGCGGCGGCGCCGAGTTCAAGCGACGCCCGGACGACAACGAAGAAACGGTTCGTACGCGCATGACCGAATATCGGGCAAAGACCGCGCCGATACTGCCGCTCTACGAAGCGCGTGGGCTGGTCCAGCGGGTCGATGGCATGGCCGACATGAATGAAGTGTCGGCCGCAATCGCGGGAATATTGGGCGCCTGACCGACTGTCGGGTCGAGTGTCGTCAAAGTCACTTTGGCTTTGACGTATTTTGGTGCATGTTCCCTGCATAATGGAACAGCAACCGGTTAGGCGGCGTAGACGGAGGCGATCCTCGAAGGCCCGGCGCGAGGGGCTGGCATGGCTGGCTTATGTGATCAGCCTTGCCAGGCGGGCCTATTCCTGGGCAGGGCTCATCGCGATCCTCGCGGTGATATTGACGCTCGGATTGGGCGTGCCCGTGACGGTACTGGATTCGGTGCTGGGCTTCTGGAAGCATTGGTAAGGCGACGGCGCCTATTTTCGACAGCCTGCCTGCCTGCCCGCAAGTCGGCACAACTCTAAGGTCCAGACCCATAACTTATGAGGTCGTGACAAGGGGAAGGAAGGCTCGGGGCAGGCGCAAGCGCAGGCGGATAGCACAGCGCTATCCGACAAGCGCGCAACGCGGCCACGGGCGCTCTTTCCCCTTGCCCTTCGGGTGGCGCGAAAGCGGGCGATCCGCAGCGTCGAACGATCTCGACGTGGCGCCGCCACGCCTTCGGCCGTCCTCCTCGCGTCTCATCCCGCTTTCGCGCCATCACGGCCTCATAAGTTATGGGTCTGGACCATTGTCGCTGCCCGGCGCCGAAGCTGGGTCATGCCATTATTTTTCCACTGAAAGCACTTGCTAGCGTAACGGAATCGCGGGATGCCTCTGGTCACGGACGCCGAGTCTCACGGGGATACGGTCAGCGTCTTAGGAGCAGGGGATAACCAATGGCAGTTTCTGATCATGTCGATCTCGCGTCGTTCGTCGAGGGTGTAAAGAAGCGCAATCCAGGCCAGCCGGAATTCGCGCAGGCCGTGCAGGAAGTCGCCGAGGACATCTTCGACTTCATCGCCGATAAGGAGCAGTATCACAAATACCAGATCCTGCGCCGCATCGCCGAGCCCGACCGCGTCATCAGCTTCCGCGTTTGCTGGGAAGACGATAACGGCAATATCCGCGTGCAGCGTGGCTGGCGCGTCCAGAACAACAATTCCATCGGGCCGTACAAGGGTGGCATCCGCTTCCATCCGTCGGTTACCGAGAGCGTGCTCAAATTTCTCGCCTTCGAGCAGACCTTCAAGAACGCACTGACCGGCTTGCCGATGGGCGGCGGCAAGGGCGGCTCGAACTTCAACCCGAAGGGCAAGAGCGCGAACGAAGTCATGCGCTTCTGCCAGAGTTTCATGAACGAGCTCTATCGCCACATCGGTGCTGACACCGACGTTCCCGCTGGCGACATCGGCGTGGGCGGCCGCGAGATCGGATACATGTTCGGCCAGTATAAGCGCCTCACCAACGAGTTCACCGGCGTTCTCACCGGCAAGGGCCTCGAATATGGCGGCTCACTGATCCGCACCGAGGCCACTGGCTATGGCGCCGTCTACTTCCTGCTCGAAATGCTGAAGACCAAGGGCAAGGACATGGTCGGCCTCAACGCCGTCATCTCGGGTTCGGGCAATGTCGCCACGCATGCGGCCGAGAAGATCAACCAGCTCGGCGGCAAGGTGCTGACCCTGTCGGATTCCGAGGGCTATATCTACGATCCGGACGGCATCTCGCAGGAGAAGGTCAACTGGATCAAGGATCTCAAGAACAAGCGCCGCGGCCGCATCTCGGAATATGTCACTGAGTTCAAGGGCGCCCAGTTCCATGGCAATGGCGCGCGTCCGTGGAGCGTCCCCTGCGACGTGGCGGTGCCTTGCGCAACGCAGAACGAGCTGAACGCCGAAGAAGCCGCAACGCTGGTCAAGAATGGCTGCTTCGCGGTGTCGGAAGGCGCCAACATGCCGACCACGCTGGATGGCACGCACGTCTTCAAGAAGGCCAAGATCCTGTTCGCACCTGGCAAGGCCGCCAATGCCGGCGGCGTCGCGGTATCCGGTCTCGAGATGAGCCAGAACTCGGCCCGCATCTCGTGGAAGGAAGAAGAACTGCAGCGCCTCCTCATCGACATCATGCAGGGCATTCACTCGCGCTGCGTCGAATATGGCGGCTCGGCCGGGTCCGATCATATCGATTATGTGAAGGGCGCCAACATCGCCGGCTTCAAGAAGGTCGCCGACGCGATGCTGGCCTACGGGGTGGTGTGATCGCCCCGATCCCGGACTGAAGGACGAGGCGCCCGCTCAGAAGTGAGCGGGCGCCCTTTCTTTGGCTGCGAGATGCCGGCCGGGGGCTCCGCCGTGCCTTAGGAAGTGACGCTCCACTACCCACCAGCTGGCGACGCCGGCGGAGAGCGCGAGGATCAGCGACAGCAGCACGAACAGCGGGAAGGACAGATCGAGCGTCGCGACCAGCATCTGCTGGATGACGAAGGCATAGAGATAGGTACCGTAGGAAAAATCGCCGTAGCGAGCGGCGCCCGACAGCGCGATGGCGGGGTGAAAGGCGCACCACAGCATGAGGTAGGCGAGAACGGGCGGAGCGAGCAGATGCGCCGCGACGATGCCGATGGCGCCGCGGCCGCCGAAGTGGAAAGCCATGAAGCAGGCGATCACGCCCGTGCCGAGCAGGAGCGTGGAGCGCGGAATGCTGTCACGGTAGAGGTAAGCGATCATGCCCGCGAGGAAATTGGGAAGGATCTGGAACCAGAGATAGGGCCAGCCGATCGCAGCGCGCAGCAGTTCCGGGCCGCCCGGTTTGCGGCCGCTGAGATCGAGCCAGCACCAGGCCACCACAATGGCGGCATAGACCAGTAGCGCTGTCAGGCGCCGCACCGGCAGGGCGAGGATACCCAGCATCAGCACGCCGAGATAGCAGAGGAACTCATATTTGATGCTCCACAGCGAACCGTTGATCGCCGGGATCGGATTGTCGGCGAACAGCGTGGGCAGGGGGAAGCGGTTGGCAAGCACCAGATTCCCCACGATCGTGCGCACGACTTCGCCGATCCCGATCGTAAAACCTGGCGCGAACAGCGGGGTGATCGCGAGGGCACAGATCGTGGTAGCGGCCAGATAGCCGGGGTAGATGCGGCGGACGCGCTTGATCATGAAGGCGCGGTTTGAAGCCGATCGTTCGTAGCTGTGCGCAATCAGGAAGCCGCTGATGATGAAGAACACCCAGACGCCGATCTCGCCGCTGTTGTAGAAGCCGTTGGTGGCGATCGACATCGGTTCGCGGGCCTCGCTGCCGAAGCGGAGCGCATAGCTGTGTGAGAAGACCACCAGCAGCGCCATCGTCAGCCGGATCGCATCGAAATTATTATGTCCGAAACGGCTGCTGTCGGACGGAACGAGCCGCCTGGTCGTCGCGATCACCTGAGCCCCCCATGGATTTCCGATCTCTTCTTGCCCGATTACGCGGCTCAAGCCCATATCCGGCGGATCTTCGTCGGATCGCGGACCTCCGGGTTGACACGACTCGATCACCTGACTAGTGACCCTCGCTCCCTTAACCTTCCAACCGGTACCGCTTCGCGCGCGTGCCGTGTTTGCTGCGTTCTGGGGGGCGGCCCCGGTCCGATGGGGCGAGCGTCGAGATGGAGCGGTCTGCCAGCCGCACCGTGGAGCAGGAGAATAGCACAGTGGCACGTATCGCGGGTGTAAATATCCCGACCAACAAGCGCGTCGAAATCGCGCTTACCTACATTCACGGCATTGGTTCGACCAAGGCCAAGGAAATCACCACCAAGCTGGGCATCGAGCCGCAGCGTCGCGTCCAGGACCTCAGCGATCAGGAAGTTCTCCAGATCCGCGAGGCGATCGACGCGAGCTATACCGTGGAAGGCGATCTTCGCCGCCAGGTGGCGATGAACATCAAGCGCCTGATGGATCTGGCCTGCTATCGCGGCCTGCGTCATCGCAAGGGCCTGCCGGTCCGCGGTCAGCGTACGCATACCAATGCGCGCACCCGCAAGGGCAAGGCCAAGCCGATCGCCGGCAAGAAGAAGTAATGGGCTTGAGCGCCGGGCTTTCGCTCCGGCGCTCGCTCCTTCAGGTAGGAAACGGATAACATGGCACGTGAACCTCAGCGCATTCGCCGCCGCGAGCGCAAGAACATCACCGCCGGCGTCGCGCATGTGAACGCCAGCTTCAACAACACGATGATCACGATCACCGATGCACAGGGCAATGCGATTGCCTGGTCGTCGGCAGGCATGATGGGCTTCAAGGGCAGCCGCAAGTCGACGCCTTACGCAGCCCAGGTCGCCGCCGAAGACGCGGGCAAGAAGGCCGCCGAGCACGGCGTCCGCACGCTCGAGGTCGAGGTGAAGGGTCCCGGATCGGGCCGCGAGTCGGCGCTGCGCGCGCTGCAGGCGGTCGGCTTCCACATCACGTCCATCCGCGACGTGACGCCGATCCCGCATAATGGCGTGCGCCCTTCGAAGCGTCGCCGCGTCTGATCCGGCGCGGAAGGCCGCGTGCCTTCCGCTCTCAACGATTTCCGGCAGGTTGCCTTCCGCGCCTGCCATACCCCAAGGGGAACACAGTGGCTGTCAACGCAAAGAACTGGCAGGAACTCAAGAAGCCGAACGGCCTCGAAAAGAAGTCGGGCGGCGATAGCAAGCGCAAGGCGACCTTCGTCGCCGAGCCGCTCGAGCGGGGTTTCGGCCTGACGCTCGGCAACTCGCTGCGCCGCGTGCTGCTGTCCTCGCTGCAGGGCGCGGCCGTCACCTCGATCAAGATCGAGAACGTGCTTCACGAGTTCTCGTCGCTCGCGGGTGTGCGCGAGGACGTGACCGATATCGTGCTCAACGTGAAGCAGATCGCGCTCAAGATGCAGGGCGAGGGGCCGAAGCGCCTTCAGCTCTCCGCGACGGGCCCCGCCGAAGTCACCGCGGGCATGATCGCGGCCACCGGCGACATCGAGGTGATGAACCCCGATCTGGTGATCTGTCACCTCGACGATGCCGCGACGCTCAACATGGAGCTGACCGCGGATATCGGCAAGGGCTATGTCACCGCCGCGGCGAACCGCCCGGTGGACGCGCCGATCGGCCTGATCCCGGTGGACGCGCTCTATTCGCCGGTCCGCCAGGTTGCCTACAAGGTCGAGAACACCCGCGTCGGGCAGGAGCTCGACTATGACAAGCTCACCCTCACGATCGAGACCGACGGCACCGTGACCCCAGAGGACGCGCTGGCCTATTCGGCGCGCATCCTGCAGGACCAGCTCCAGCTGTTCGTCCACTTCGACGATGGCATGGCGATCTCGCAGCCGACTGCGGGCACCGCCTCGCCGGCAGCCGGCGGAGCGGAGCCGGAAGGCGATGCCAACCAGCTCAATCGTTACCTGCTCAAGAAGGTCGACGAGCTCGAGCTCAGCGTCCGCTCGGCGAACTGCCTMAAGAACGACAACATCATCTACATCGGCGATCTGGTCCAGAAGACCGAAGCCGAGATGCTGCGCACGCCGAACTTCGGCCGCAAGTCGCTCAACGAGATCAAGGAAGTCCTCGCTTCGATGGGGCTGCGCCTGGGCATGGAAATCCCAGGCTGGCCGCCTGAGAATATCGAGGAAATGGCCAAGAAGCTCGAACAGGAATTCTGATGAGGTTGGAGGAGCAATCCTCCCGCCTGTCATCCCGGCGGAAGCCGGGGTCTCCCTTTCTCTTCCGCTAAGGAAGAGAGATTCCAGCTTTCGCTGGAATGACGAGGGAGGAAAGGGAAAGGGCGGCGCCCTAAACGGCCGCCTGGCTTGGGGTACCTCGTACGGCCCTCTGACAAACGAAGGACAAAATCATGCGCCATCGCGTAGGCGGTCGTAAGCTTCAGCGGACCGGATCACATCGTACCGCGCTGTTCCGCAACCAGTCGGCAGCGCTCATCAAGCATGAGCAGATCGTCACGACCCTCGCAAAGGCGAAGGAGCTTCGCCCCTATGTCGAGAAGCTCGTGACGCTCGCCAAGAAGGGCGGCCTGGCCAATCGCCGCCTTGCCCATGCGCGCCTGCTCGACGATACCCAGCTCCGGAAGCTGTTCGACGTGCTGGCCGAGCGCTACGCATCGCGCAACGGTGGCTACACCCGCATCATCAAGGCTGGCATCCGCGCTTCGGACGCAGCCTCTATGGCGATCATCGAGTTCGTCGATCGCGACGTCTCGGCCAAGGGCCAGGATTCGGGCCCGGTCGCCAGCGACGAGGACGTCGCCGAAGCCGCCTGACCGGTTTCGTTACCGACGGCATTGCAAAGAGAGCCGCGGGCGCTACGCTCGCGGCTCTCTTCGTTCGTGCTTGCGAGACACCGCCTGATGCCGCCGATCCAGGTGCGCGCCACCTTCCTTGCCATGTTGACGATGAGCATCACCTTGTCCGCGACCGCCGCCCAGGCTGCTGCCATGACCTATCCCGCGGCGAGGCGCGACGACATCGTCGACATGCAGTTCGGCGAAGCCGTGGCGGACCCCTATCGCTGGCTCGAGAATGACGTGCGCACCGACAAGGCCGTGGCGAGGTGGGTCGATGCCGAGAACAAGCTGACCGACAACTATCTCCGGTCGCTCGGCGGCAGTCGCGATGCAATCAAGGCCCGACTCAAGCTGCTGTGGAACTATGAGCGCTACGGCGTGCCGCGGAAACGGGGCGGGCGCTATTTCTACGCCTATAATAGCGGGCTCCAGAACCAACCGGTGCTGATGGTGCGCGACGGACTGGCTGGGAGCGAGCGTGAACTGCTCGATCCCAACCAATGGGCCAGCGACGGTGCTACCGCGCTCGACGACTGGCGCCCGTCGAACAATGGCGATCTGCTGCTCTATTCGATCCAGGATGGCGGCAGCGACTGGCGAACGCTGCGCGTTCTCGACGTTCTTACCGGCAAGACGCTCGCGGACGAGATCAAGTGGGTGAAGTTCTCGGTGCTCGCCTGGGACGGCGGCGGCAAGGGTTTCTTCTATTCGCGGTTCCCGGAGCCGGAGGATGGCGACGCGTTCCAACAGCTCAACCTGAATCAACAGGTCTATTATCACCTGATCGGCACGCCGCAGTCAGCCGACCGCCTGCTCTATGCGACACCGGCCAGGCCGGAGCTCAACCACCGGGTAGAGACGACCCAGGACGGCCGCTATGCGCTGGTCACGTCGAGCGCCGGCACCGACGAGCGCTACGAACTGACCTTGTTCGATCTAGCTGAGGCCCAGCCCCGGCCGAGGAAGCTCATACGCGGCTTCAGGCACGAATGGGCGCTGGCCGGCAGCATCGGCAGCCAACTCTTCTTCCGCACCAATCTTGCCGCCCCGCGGCAGCGCGTGGTGATGCTCGACGTTTCGCGGCCGCGGCCGAAGGCGGTGGAGATAATCCCCCAAGCGGCGGAGACGCTTGTGGGCGTTTCGCTCGTCGGGAGTCGGTTGATCCTCGCCTATCTCGGCGATGCGAAGACCGAAGCGTTGCTCTATGAATTGAACGGCACGCTGGTCGGCGCCATCAACCTGCCGGATGTCGGCTCCGGCGCGGGCTTCGGCGGGCGGGTCGGCGATCCCGAAACCTTCTTCAGCTTTTCCAGCTTTGCAACGCCTTCGACCATCTATCGGCTCGATACATCGACCAACCGGATGGAGCTCTTCATCCAGCCCAAGCTCGCCTTCGATCCGGCGGACTATGTCGTCGACCAGCGATTTTACGCGTCTAAGGACGGCACGCGCATTCCCATGTTCGTCGCCCGCAGGAAAAGCACGCCGCCGGGCGCACCGGCGCTGCTGTACGGCTATGGCGGCTTCAACGTCGCCGTGACTCCGGCCTTTTCTCCGGCGGTGCTCGGCTGGATGGAGATGGGCGGCGTCTATGCCGTGGCCAATCTTCGGGGCGGCGGCGAATATGGCAAGGCGTGGCATGATGCCGGTCGGCTCGAGGCCAAGCAGAATGTGTTCGACGATTTCATCGCCGCCGGCGAATATCTGATCTCCAGCGGCATCAGCGCCAAGGGGCGGTTGGCGGCCATCGGGCGCTCCAACGGGGGGCTGTTGGTGGGTGCGGTGATCAACCAGCGACCCGACCTCTTCGCCGCGGCCAATCCCGGCGTCGGTGTCATGGACATGCTCCGGTTCAACCGCTTCACCGCTGGCCGATATTGGGTCGACGACTATGGCGATCCGGCCAAGGAGGCGGATTTCAGGGTGTTGCGCCGCTATTCCCCCTATCACAATATCAGGTCAGGCGTCGAGTATCCCGCGGTGATGGTGACGACCGCGGATACCGACGACCGCGTCGTCCCCGGCCACAGCTTCAAATATGGCGCCGCGCTCCAGGCCGCCGACATCGGCTCGCGGCCGCACCTGATCCGCATCGAGACCCGGGCCGGCCATGGCTCGGGGAAGCCCACCGAAAAGGTGATCGAGGAATATGCCGACCTGTGGGCATTCCTCGGCCACTGGACGGGCATGGCGCTGCCGAAATAGGGCATCTGCACACGCATCGGCTGCCCGAGACGCAGGGGATGCCATTCAGCTCACCGCAAGCAACTGGCGGCTAATCGTAGCTCTGCCATAATATGCGTATCAGTCATCGGGGCGTGGATCATGTTCAAGACATTCATCGGTTCGGCAACGGCATTGGCTCTGGTGGCGAGCGCAAGCGCTCCGGTGCAGGCGCGACCCTATTGGGGCGGCTATCGCCATCATCACGGCGGCGGCGACACCTTCGGAAACATCCTGCTCGGTGCAGTGATCGCCGGCGGTGCCATCGCGGTGGCCAGCTCGGTCGGCAAGAACAAGGGCATCTCTTCGCGCCGGGGTGCGGACCAGCGCGACGATCTTCGCGACTCGGGCGACGATGCGCGTGAAGTGTCCTCGATCTGCACCAACGCCGTCGAGAATATGGCCAAGGGGCCGGTGTCGTCGGTCGATTCCGTAGGTCGCGATGGCGACGATGCCTGGCGGGTCGACGGGGTGGTCCGCGGCGAGCGCGGTGATCGCCAGTTCCTGTGCGACGTCCGCGAAGGCCAGGTCGAGTCGGTCCAGCTGCGCGAGCGCCTCGCAGCGCGCTGAAGCTGGCCGTGACGCTCGACTGTCGCTAGAAGGCGCGGCGTCCCACAGCCGCGCCAGGTGTATCATCAGCGACGATCCTTCTCCCTCCCTCCCGATCTGCGTCGCTGCGCTGTACCGCTTCACGCCATTCGACGATCTGGAAGCCAAGCGCACGGCGCTCGCGAAGATCTGCTGCGCGCATGGGATCAAGGGCACGCTGCTGCTCGCCCGCGAAGGCATCAATGGCACGATCGCGGGCTCCGATGATGCCATTGCGGCGGTCCTTGCCGAGCTGCGCAAGCAGCCCGGCTGTGCCGATCTGGAGGCCAAGCTATCGCGGGCCGCCCGCATGCCCTTCCATCGGATGAAGGTGCGCATCAAGCGCGAGATCGTCACGATGGGGGAGCCCGGCATCGATCCATCGGCCGGCGTTGGCCATTATGTCGCGCCTGAGGACTGGAATGCGCTGATCGCGCAGCCCGACGTGATCCTGATTGACACGCGCAACGACTATGAGGTCAAGGCCGGAAGCTTTGCCGGCGCCATCGATCCCGAGACGCGTTCATTCAGCGACTTTCCGGCCTGGTTCCGGGGGAAGCGCGACGAATTGCTTGGCGACAAGGCTGCGCCCAGGGTCGCCATGTTCTGCACCGGCGGAATACGCTGCGAAAAGGCGACCGCCTTCCTGAAGGCCGAAGGTATCGACGACGTCTATCACCTGCAGGGCGGCATCCTCAAATATCTCGAGACGGTGCCAGCCCAGGAGAGCCGGTGGGAAGGCGAATGCTTCGTCTTCGACGAACGGGTCACGGTGGCGCACGGCCTGGCGCCTGGCAGCTATCAGCTGTGCCGCGGATGCCGTCATCCCATCTCCGCGGAGGATCTTGCCTCGCCGCTCTATGCGGCCGGCGTGAGTTGCCCGGCCTGTCATGCCGATCGGACGGAGGCACAGCGCAGCGGCTATGCCGAACGGGAGCGCCAGACCCGGCTCGCCGAGGCGCGCGGCGAGCTGCATGTGGGCGCGGCGCGGCCTGCCCGGGATGGGTGAAAGGCCGGTCCTCTACAGCTTCCGCCGCTGTCCCTATGCCATGCGGGCGCGGATGGCGCTGATCGTCAGCGGCACAATCTGCGAACTGCGCGAGGTCAAGCTCTCGGCCAAGCCCACGGAGATGATCGCAGTGTCGCCGAAAGCCACGGTGCCAGTGCTCGTCCTGCCTGACGGCGAGGTCATCGATCAAAGTCTGGACATCATGCGCTGGTCGCTTGCGCGTCACGATCCCGAAGGCTGGATGGACGGCGACGACGCGGCGCTGATCGCCAATAATGACGGACCCTTCAAGCATCATCTGGATCGTTACAAATATCCCGGCCGCCACGGCAGCGATCCGCTCGAGCATCGAGCAGCCGGGTTGGCGATGCTCGCACGCTATGAAACTGCCTTGGCGCGGCAGGTCGACTTGCGCGGCCCACGTCGCACGCTGGCCGATATCGCAATCATGCCCTTCGTGCGGCAGTTTGCCGAGACCGATCGGCAATGGTTCGACCTGCAGCCGCTACCCGCGTTGCAGGCATGGCTCGCGCGCCATGTCGAATCCGCTCTGTTCGAAGCCGCGATGGCGCGATTTCCGCCTTGGGTTGCCGGCCAAGAGCCGGTTCTGCTGTGCCGGTCCGGATAGGCGTGGCCTTATAGCCCATCAATACCGTCCGGCGGCGCGACCACGATCGCATCGCTTTCATCGCCAGCGCCGTTGGCGGCGCTCAACGGTAGAAGCATCAGATCGAGCTTCAGCGCGCCCATTTTGCCGTCCCGAGCCGCGCGGAGCATGTCGACGGCGGCCAGAGCCCTTGTGTCACGGTTGAAGACGGTAAAATATTGTGATGTCGGTTCATCAGTGACCGAATGCGTTTCCAGACCCAGCGACGCCGCGGCGGCGTTGAAGATATCCATGTCCCGCTGCGAGCCGCTGACAATCGCGCCCCTGACGAAGTAGATCGGCTCCCCGAAAGTCGAACGAGCGACGATCGTCGTGCGGCGATCGCCCGCCAGCGGCGTGACGGTAAGTTCGGGCCAGGGAAACCAGTTGGCAAAGCGAGCGAGATCGGCGGTCAGGTCGTTTTTGGCCGGCGCGATCGCGATATAGGTGATCATCCATTCCTTGGCGATCGGGCAGAACAGATAGGTCTCGATCTTTTGCCCACCGTCGCGTTTCGATTTCGCTTCGAAGGATGAGCGCCTGCCCGATCCTTCGGAGTGCAGGGAAGGCAGGGCGACCGGTCCGACACTGACTCGCCGGGCGCGATACTCCTCTTTCATTTCCTCGTCGAAGCTGGTGGAATGGTTGGTGCACACCTCGGCCTCGACTTGCGCGTTGCGCGCTCCCGGAAGAATATAAGGGGCAGGATAGATCTCGACGGTCACGCTCATTTCGTGACCGGCAGAGCTGGTGTCATATTGCGCGGCGACGTGAAGACCATCCGGCGAAATCAGCTGGAGGGAGCTGCGCTGGAATGGCCCGATCGCCAGCGGGAACATGAAGCCGCTGCCGACATGCTGGTAGTTGGCGGGAGGGGCGGTCCCGGTCGTGGTCGTGGTCGAGGCCGCGGCTGCCGAGGCCACGAGTACCATCGAGATGATCACCATCCAAATATGCTTCATAGCTGCCCCCGCTGATCAGGCCGCGACTTCGGTCGACGTTTTGATCCCTATATGTTCCATTTGCTATGACTGCCGTCACGATGCAAGCCCCGTCTTACCCATATCGGTCGCCATCCGGTGACTGGACTCGCGCGCCGTCCCCCATTATCGGCTCCCCATGACAGCCCAGCTTCCCGCCTCCGTCGCCCCGAAGCCCAGCCAGCCGCACGACTCGATCCTGATCGTCGACTTCGGCAGCCAGGTCACCCAGCTGATCGCCAGACGCGTCCGCGAGGCCGGCGTGTATAGCGAGATCGCCCCGTTCAACGCCGCCGCGGCCGCATTCGAGCGGCTGCAGCCGAAAGGCGTGATCCTGTCCGGGGGGCCGTCGTCGGTCATGTGGGACGACAGCCCGCGCGCGCCGCAGGAGATATTCGAGGCGGGCGTGCCGGTGCTCGCGATCTGTTACGGCCAGCAGACGATGGCGCATCAACTCGGCGGCGTGGTCGCGCCATCGGACAATCGCGAGTTCGGCCGCGCCTTCATCGACGTGGTCGACGACTCGGCGCTGTTCGACGGGCTCTGGAAGATCGGCGAAAAGCATCAGGTCTGGATGAGCCATGGCGACCGCGTCGAGGTGCTGCCGCCAGGATTCAAGATCGTCGCGAGTTCGGAAGGCGCACCCTTCGCCATCGCCACCGACGAGAAGCGCCGCTTCTATTCGATGATGTTCCACCCCGAAGTGGTGCATACGCCCGATGGCGGCAAGCTGTTGGCCAATTTCGCGCGGCACGTCTGCGGGCTGGCCGGCGACTGGACGATGGCGGAGTTTCGCGACACCAAGATCGCGGAGATCCGTGCCCAGGTCGGCGACGGCAAGGTCATCTGCGGCCTGTCGGGCGGCGTCGACTCGGCGGTGGCGGCGGTCCTGATCCACGAGGCGATCGGCGATCAGCTGACCTGCGTGTTCGTCGACCATGGCCTGATGCGGCTGGAGGAGGCGGACCAGGTCGTGGGCCTGTTCCGCGGTCATTACGGCATCCCGCTGGTGCATGTGAATGCGGAGACCCTGTTCCTCAACGGGCTCAAGGGCCTCACCGATCCCGAAGCCAAGCGCAAGTTCATCGGCAAGACCTTCATCGAGGTCTTCGAGGCGGAAGCGCGCAAGATCGGCGGCGCCGATTTCCTGGCGCAGGGCACGCTTTATCCCGACGTGATCGAAAGCGTCAGCTTCACCGGCGGCCCCTCGGTGACGATCAAGAGCCACCACAATGTCGGCGGCCTGCCCGAGCGGATGAACATGAAGCTGGTCGAGCCGTTGCGCGAACTGTTCAAGGACGAAGTCCGCGAACTCGGCCGCGAACTCGGCCTGCCGGAGATATTCGTCGGCCGCCATCCCTTCCCGGGGCCGGGTCTGGCGATCCGCATCCCGGGAGAAGTCACCAAGGCGCGCTGCGACATCCTGCGCAAGGCCGATGCCGTCTATCTCGACGAGATCCGCCGCGCGGGGCTCTACGACGCGATCTGGCAGGCGTTCGCAGTGCTGCTGCCGGTCCGCACCGTCGGCGTGATGGGGGACGGCCGCACCTATGACTATGTGTGCGCGCTACGCGCCGTCACCTCGACGGACGGCATGACCGCCGACGTCTATCCGTTCGATTCGTCCTTCCTCAGCCGCGTCGCGACCCGCATCGTCAACGAAGTGCAGGGCATCAACAGGGTGACCTACGACTATACGTCGAAGCCTCCGGGAACGATCGAGTGGGAGTAACCGGAGTATAGTTTCGGATACTGCGCGAGACTGTGTCCTAGTGTAGGCGGCTCACACATCTCGATAGATACCGAATAATGCCCGCTTGTGGTGCCGCCCACGCTTTGGATTGATCGGGGCCGGACGCGCCATCACCGCTCCTGTCGAACTAGGCATGATGATGCTCAGGGACTGCGGCCAGGCCCTGAATCCTCCGCCAATGTCGTTACCCGCCCGAGCAGCCGGCGCGCGATGCGGGAGCGAAGGCGGTTCCAGAAGCCGGGCGGTGGCGGCGGCAGCCGGCTGCGCGCCGGCTTGGTCACCGAACCTGGCAGTTCGAGGAGATATTATGCTTGCATAATATTGAGGCGAATACTCAGCGGCGGCGCTTCACCATCCTGAGGGTCGGCCAGTCGCCGAGGACGATGCGATCAGCAAGATACATCCCCTGGCGGCGATAGGCCCGGGCCACGGCCTCGGCCTGGCTGTCGAGCAGGCCAGCCAGGATGAGCGAGCCGCCGGGCAGCACGGCGCCGGCGAAAATGGGCGCGAGTTCGATCAGCGGGCCGGCCAGGATATTGGCGATCAGCAGATCATAGGGCAACCGGGCCCTCAGCCGGCGGTCGGCCAGCCCAGCCGCGACCACCAGTTCGACCTGACCGCGCCCCCGGCCGACGCGGATACCATTGGCCGCCGCGTTCTCAGCCGTGACGTCGATCGACACCGGATCGATGTCAGATGCGATCAGCTTCGCCGCCGGCCACAGCGATCGCGCCGCAAAGGCAAGGAGGCCGGTGCCGGTTCCCACATCGGCGATGTCGGCGAAACGCCGGCCGTTGCGCTTCATCCGGTCGAGCATCATCAGGCAGCCGGTGGTGGTCTCGTGATGGCCGGTGCCGAAGGCACGGCCCGCATCGATGACGAAGCCGGTCGATCCTTCGGGCACATGATCGGCATTGTGCGGCGTGTGGACGAAGAAGCGGCCGGCGCGGATCGGCTCGAGACCCGATTGCGACAGCGTCACCCAATCCTCTTCGGGGATGTGGCTGATCTCGGGCATGGTCCCCGCGGCGCTCGGCACCAGCGCCATGGTCAGATCGATCAGGGCCTGGGCGGGCTTCCCTTCGACATAGACATCGAGCTGCCAGGCGTCCGGCCGGGCAGGATCCGGCTCGCTCGTCATCAGTGTCGGCTGCGGATCGAGCAGCGCGATCTCGACGACGTCTCCGGCAAGCATCTCGGCCTCGGCCTTCGTGCAGGGGAGGGTGATCTTCCAGCTGCCGGCGCGATCCGGCGCGAACGGGAAGCCGGTTACCTCATCGCCTCTCGGCTCCCTGCGTTTAGCGGACATAGCTTGCTCCATTGATGTCGATCACCGCTCCGGTCATCGAAGCGGGTGCGTCGAGCGCGAGGAATTTTACGGTATCGGCGACTTCCAGCGGCTCCGCCACGCGGCCGAGCGGAATGTCGGCGAGCAGCTTGTCGCCGCCCCGGCTGGAGAGATAATCCTCCGCCATGCCGGTCATCGTGAAGCCCGGGCACAGCGCAAAGGCCAGGATGCCTTCTGCGGCATAGCCGCGCGCTATCGTCTTGGTCATCGCGACCATGCCGGCCTTCGAGGCGGCATAATGCCAATGCGACGGACTATCGCCGCGATACGCGGCGCGGCTGGCGATGTTGATGATGCGGCCGCCGCCATGGCGCCGGAAATGGAGGACGGCGAGGCGGCACAGTTCAGCCGATGCCGTAAGGTTGATCTGCATCGTCCGGTTCCACGCCTCGGTCCAGGAAGCGTCGGGTGCGTCGATCGAGGCGGCCTCGAAGATGCCGGCGTTGTTGACCAGTACGTCGATGCGGCCATCGAGCTGGGCCAGCGCCTGATCCCAGATCCTGCGAGGTGCAGTGGGATCGAGCAGATCGGCCGCAAGTGTGCTGTCATCGCCATCGCTGGAGCGGTGGCCGATAAGTCGGACATCCTCTCCGGTGAAACGGTCGACGATGGCCTTGCCGATGCCGCGGCTGGTGCCGGTGGCGAAGATCGAAATAGTCATGGCGGCGGGATAGGGGCAGTGGGCTGCAGGGGCAACGACGGGATGGCGGCCCGTGCCTTAATTGGCCTAGCAGCCCCTGGCGGCCTTCAATCTTGCGTCGTTCCGTTCTGTTTCATCGCCAGCCAGATGACATGGTGCGCGCCCTTGACCCCGGTCGCCCGCACCTTGATCTCATCGACAGCGAAGCCCCCGCGCTTGAGGCGCTCCGCGAAGACCTTGTCCTGATAGGCCGACCATATGGCGAGCACGCCGCCCGGCGTAAGCGCAGCATGGGCGGCGCGCAGCCCATATTTGCCATAAAGCCTGCCATTGTCCGGATGGATCAGCGCATCGGGCCCATTGTCGACATCGAGCAGGATGGCGTCGAAGCCGGCGCCCGCTGCCGCGATCGTCTCACCCACGTCGCCGATCCTGACGGTAACGCGCGGATCGTCGAGGCTGTCGCCGAAGAGATGGGCCAGAGGCCCGCGCGCCCAATCGACGATCGTCGGCACCAGTTCGGCGACGACGACCTCTGCCTTGGGCGGCAGTACCGCGAGCGCTTTCCGCAAGGTGAAGCCCATGCCGAGCCCGCCGATCAGAAGGCGCGGCCGCGACCGGTCCTGAAGCCGTTCGCAGGGGAGGGTGGCCAACGCTTCCTCGGATCCCCGCAACCGGCTGCTCATCAGTTCATTACGGCCGAACAGAATCATATGATCCTGGCCGCGACGCATCAGGCGTAGCTCGCCGTCGGTTCCTGGGATCCGAGCAGTATCGACCAATTCCAGCGGAATCATGCTCGCTACCTAGCGCGCCTTGCGGGCGGCATAGCGGGCATCGCGGGCCGCCTTCTTCTCGGCTTCAGTCTTGGGAACGGGCTTGCGCGCCTCAGCTTCGGCGGCGCGCGCCAGCTTGTCCGCCTTGGCCTGTGCGATGGCGGCTCGCTTGGCTGCGCTCGCCTCGATCTTGGCGGCCTCGCGGGCGGCCTGTGCCGCCTGTCGCGCAGCAACCACCTCGGGATCGAGGGCCGGCTTTTCGCGCAGCTTGACGAGCGCGGTAGTCTTGGCCTGGTTGGCGCGGGCGAGGCGTTCCTGAAAGCTGTCCTTAAACGGCGGCATGTAGATATTTTCCTGGTTGATGTGATGGGCTGGAGAGAGGGCGACGACGTGCGCCGCCACATGGCATGCGGGCCCCATAGCAAAGATTTGCGCCTTAGGGCTGATTTAATGCGGGGGTGCTCATTCGCCATGCTATCCCGCGCCGTCCTTGGCCAGCAGCGAGCAAAATGTGATGAACGACCAGCCCCCCGATGCTTCGTCGACGAGCGGTGCGCTCGCGGTCTGGCTGAAGCTTGCCGCGCTGCTGGCGGGCCTGAGCGCGTTCGGTTTCCTGGTCTTCTGGGTCACCCGGCTGGGACATGGCGGCGGCTGACCGCCAGTCGAACGTGCCGCGATAAGCGGCGATCCGTTCGCCTGTTACAAGCGTGTCGATCGGCCGCTGATCAGCTTTCGCCAGTCCGCATCGGGATCTTGTTCGGCAGCTTCTTGCCCTTGGTGCGGCGCGACGGCACCTGCACCGGGTTCTTCTTCTTCCAGTCGCCCCAGCGCATCGGACCTTCCGGGGTGTCGATGATGCGGTCGTCGAGCGAGTCGGTCATGGTCCAATCCTGTGTTGCCGCTGTTGCGTGATCGGCCAGCGTAGCGGATCGGCGCGCGTCTTTCGACGAACATCTTGCCCGGTCGACGACTGCCACATTCCGGCGTTGAGCTGGTTCCGCCCGTGGCGCACCATGGTTGCTCAACAAGGGAGAGACGGCTCATGCGTTTCAAGATGATGTTCCCCGCGCTGGCGGGGGCAATGCTGCTCATGGCCACGGCGGCGCAGGCGGGAACGCCGGCCTATCTATCCGCAGCGGTGTCCGCCAGCGGGCGCCCCGCCCAGGCGGTCGCGCTCGACGCCGGCCGCAAGCCTGCGCAAGTGCTTGCCTTTCTTGGCCTCAAAGCTGGCATGGACGCGGCCGACATCATGACCGGCTCCGGCTATTGGGCAGAGATCATGGCAACTGCGGTCGGGCCGAAGGGCAAGGTCACGGCCTTCGAACCGGCGCAATTCTATAACGATCCGGACGAGCAGAAGGTGTGGAAAACGCTAACCGAGCGACGCCCGGACATCGACTTCGTGCGCTATCCGTTCGAGGCATTCACCGCCGGCGGGCGCCAGTTCGATTTCGTCATCATCAACCTGAACTACCACGATCTATACTGGGAGTCGGCGAAATATGGCATACCCCGCACCGATCCTCGGGCTTTCCTCAAGGAACTGTTCGCCGCGGTGAAGCCCGGCGGCGTCGTCGGCATCATCGATCATGTCGGGCCGGCGGGAGATACCCGCGCGCTGGTGGACAAGCTTCACCGCATCGATCCATCGACCGTGAAGGCCGATTTTGCCGCCGCGGGATTCCGCTTCGAAGCCGCCAGTCCGTTGCTCGCCAATACCTCCGACGACCATCGCAAGCTTGTGTTCGACCCGGCCATACGCGGAAAGACCGACCGTTTCCTCTACCGGTTCCGCAAGCCGAAATGAGCAAGTCGCATGAACAGCGCCGCCAGCTATGACCTGACAATTGTCATACAAGGCGGCGCGGTGAATGTCGCAACGGATCATTTGTCTGCCTGAAGACGCGTTTGGAGGCGCCGGTTGCCCGGCGCCTCCTCGTCCGGCTCGTCAATCAGTCCCGGTCCCAATAGTCGCGCCGGTCATGTCGATCATGGCGACGCTCGTGGCGCCAACCATGATGCCGGCCGCGATCCCAACGATCGCGATCCCAACCGCGATAGCCGCGGTCATAGCGATACGGGTAAGCCCGGCCATATCCATAGGCGTAGGTGGGATAGCCATAGCCATAGCCGTAAGGGCTTCCATAATAGCCTCGATCATAATGGCCGCTTGAGATGCTGAAGCTCACGATCTGGGCCGGGGCTGCGGCGGGAATGACGGTGGCGGCAAGCGCCGCGGCACCGATCAGGCCAGCTTTGATACGCATCGCTACTCTCCTCATATTGTACAGGCGTTGGGAGACCAGTAGCATCGGCGCGATGAGGCCGCGCTGAATGCCGCCGAAAGCTCCCGTTCATCGCATACCCATTCTGACTCACGTAATTCCGCGTATTTCCTTGAGTTAGACTAATGTTGTACCTATCTTGGATTAGCCACTCGGGGCTTGGATCAAAGGGAAGCGCATCGGCGCGCAACCAACAGGCCTCGGAGCGGCAACAAGCCTGCCCCTCGCAGGGGACGGAGAGGATAGATTGCCGATCACCCGCGTTCGCGAGGCTGACAAAGCAGACGAACGGATCATCGATGCTCCGATCGAGCGCCCTGACGAAAGTCTTGCGCCCCCCCACCCACGATTGCCCGGGCAGAGCCGATACGCTGACCCGCCCGATGTTCAGAAGGCGCCGCGGGCGCTGCGGCTGCTCCTGATCATTGGATCCCCGGTCGTGCTCTGGAGCCTTATCTATCTCGCCATAAGGGCGTTATGAGGCGCCGCTTTCACGGGCGCCCGATCGACGTATAGGCGAAGCCTGCGGCCTGCATCTGGTCGGGACGATAGATGTTGCGCAGATCGACGATCGTCGGGCTCTTGAGAAGCCGCTTCACCCGCTCCAGATCGAGCGCACGGAACTCGTTCCATTCCGTGACGAGGACAAGCACATCGGCGTCCTGCATCGCGTCATAGGCATCTTCGGCGAACTCGACATTCTCGAGCATCTTCTCGGCCTGGTGCCGCCCCTCGGGATCGAAGGCGCTGACCCGCGCGCCGTTGTCCTGGAGGACGCGTACAATGTCGATGCTGGGTGAGTCCCGCATATCGTCAGTATTGGGTTTGAAGGTCAGGCCAAGCAGAGCGATCTTCTTGTCCGCCACCGATCCGCCTGCCGCAGTGATCACGCGCCGCCCCATCATGCGCTTGCGCTGATTATTGACGTCCACCGTCGCCTTGACGATCTGCATCGGGCTCTCATGGTCCTCGGCGGTCTTGAGCAGGGCGGTCGTGTCCTTGGGGAAGCAGGATCCGCCATAGCCGGGACCGGCGTGCAGGAATTTGCCGCCGATGCGATTGTCCATGCCGATGCCGCGCGCGACATTCTGGACGTTGGCGCCCGTCTTCTCGCACAGGTCGGCGATTTCGTTGATGAAAGTGATCTTGATCGCGAGGAAGGCGTTGGCGGCGTATTTGATCATTTCCGACGTCTCGGTCTCGACGAACAGGATCGGGACCTCGCGCAGCGACAGTGGGCGATAGATATCGCGGAGCACCGCTTGCGCGCTCTCGCTCGAGGTGCCGCACACGACCCGGTCGGGCCGCATGAAATCCTCGATGGCGGACCCTTCGCGGAGGAATTCGGGGTTCGACGCGACATCGATCGTCATATCCGGCCGCGCCTTGGCGACGATGGCTGCGACATGCTTGGCGGTCCCTACCGGCACCGTCGATTTCGTCACCATCAGGCAAGGTCGGGTAATCGATTCCGCAACCTGCTGGGCGGCGGCATAGACATAGGACAAATCCGCATGGCCATCGCCGCGGCGCGAGGGGGTTCCGACCGCAATGAACACGGCGTCCACGTCGCGGACACCTTCCTTGATGTCGCTTGTGAACTTGAGACGGCCGAAGCGGCTGTTGCGCTTCACCAACTCATCGAGGCCCGGTTCGAAGATCGGGATCTCGCCCTGTTTGAGCTTCGCGATCGTCGCTTCGTTGATATCGACGCAGGTGACCTCATGGCCGAACTCGGAAAAGCAGGCCCCCGAAACCAGACCGACATAACCCGTGCCGATAATCGCTAAACGCATGTTCGCTCCTTATTCATGACCTTTCCTCCGAAAGCATATCCGTGGATCATGCCGTCGGTGCGTGACGGGCGTTATGCGCCACGTCACGATGGATCGGTCCGTTGGTCTGTGGATTGCCGGATGCGCGGTGGCTACGCAACATGCCATGCCAATCTTATGCTGCTGAGCATGTCATGGATCATGCGGAAAGGGGCGACGCGATGCGCCGATGCGCGCCGATATTCGAGAGAAACCGCGCCGGTCCAGATTGCCAGCGTCCCGATCTCAGAAGCTGCCTCTTGCCAGCAGCACGGCCGGAACGGTCATCGCCAATATGCGAAGGTCGAGCCCCAGGTTCCTGTTGCGCGCATAGCTGACATCCAGCGCCACGCGACGGCGATAATGGATGTTGTTTCGCCCGCTGACTTGCCACAGGCCCGTGATGCCCGGCTTGACGCTGCTATATTCGGCGAAATAGCGGCCGTAGCGCGGGATTTCGCCCTCGACGATCGGACGGGGGCCGACGATGCTCATTTCCCCGCGCAGCACATTGATGAACTGCGGCAGTTCGTCGATGCTCGTCCGGCGCAGGAAGTTGCCGATCCGCGTAATCCGCGGATCGCGACGAAGCTTGAAATCGCGGGCCCATTCGTCGCGGGCCGCCGCATCGGTCGCCAGCAGGTGGCTGAGCCGCTGCTCTGCATCGACGACCATCGACCGGAACTTCAGGCAGGGAAAGGTCCGGCCATCACGGCCCAGCCGCCGGTGAGCAAAGAATATGGGGCCTGGATCCACGAGATATACGAGCGCCGCCACGATCAGCATCAGCGGTGCGAGAAAGATCAGAAGCCCCAAGGCGGTGACGATATCCAGCGCGCGTACCGCCAGGGCATCGAACTGGGCCGATCTGCGCGCAGTATTCCTGTCATCGGCCATGAAGCTAATCCTTTGAATCGCCCCCGATTCAATATCAGCAAGCATATCCACCCCATTTTTGCTGCGTTGCGGAATACTAGCCTACCCCTGATGGCATCGCTTCGATAGACGATCAACGACTTGGCGACCAATTGACCGATACAAGAGGCTGGCTGAGAATTCACGCCGATGTAACATTCGCTAATTTCCGCCGATTTCTCGGCGTGATTCGATCGTTGGCTCCGCACTGAGGTTGTGTTCGTAGGCGAAACGATGTTCCACCAACAACTATTAAGGGTAGGTTAACCGCCCTGATTTTATTTCGCAACTGCGAAAAATAGCGCTCTGGTTGCGCCGTGTACATGCTGGCGGGGATATTCCGGAGGCTTTCCGCCGCTGGCGCGTCGAGTATCGGGGCCCCGTTACTCGACTGTCACCGACTTCGCGAGATTGCGTGGCTGATCGACATCCGTGCCCTTGGCGACCGCGACGTGATAGGCGAGCAGCTGGACCGGAATGGCATAGACGATCGGAGCGATCAGCGGATGCACCTTGGGCATCGTGATCGTTGCCATGCAGCCTTCGCCCGCCGCGGCGATCCCGTCATAGTCGGAGATCAGCACCACCTTGCCGCCGCGCGCCTGGACTTCCTGCATGTTGGACACGGTCTTCTCGAACAGCGGGCCCGAAGGCGCGATCACGATCACCGGTACATTCTCGTCGATCAGGGCGATAGGACCGTGCTTCATCTCGCCGGCGGCATAGCCTTCGGCGTGGATATAGCTGATTTCCTTGAGCTTCAGCGCGCCTTCGAGCGCCAAAGGATAATCGGTGCCGCGCCCCAGATAGAGCACGTCGCGCGCCACCGCGATCACGCCCGCCATCGACTCGATCGCCTGATCATAAGCCAGCGCGCCGTTGATCGCCGCCGGAGCCTCGGACAAATGGCGGACGATTTCCTTTTCCTCGCGGACGCTCAGGCGCCCCTTGGCGCGCGCGATATTAGCCGCGAGCGCGGCGAGGACCGCCAGCTGGCAGGTGAAGGCCTTGGTGGAGGCGACGCCGATCTCGGGTCCGGCATGCGTCGGCAGCAACAGGTCGGCTTCGCGCGCCATGGTGGAGGTCGGCACATTGACCACTACGGCGATCTTCTGTCCTTCGGCCCGCGCATGGCGCAAAGCCGCGAGCGTGTCCGCGGTCTCACCTGACTGGCTGATGAAGAGCGCGAGACCGCCATCCTCCATGACCGGCTCGCGATATCGGAATTCGGAAGCGACATCGAGGTCCACGGGTACGCGCGCGAATTGCTCGAACCAGTATTTCGCAACCATGCCGGCATAGAAGCTCGTCCCGCAGGCGACGATCGTGACGCGGCGGATCGCACTCAGGTCGAAGTCGGGAATGGGGAGCGATACCTCACCCTCGAGCCGACGGAGATAGGATTTGAGCGTCTGCGCCACGACAATCGGCTGCTCATATATTTCCTTGAGCATGAAGTGGCGGTGATTGCCCTTGTCGATGGTCAGGTTCGAAACCCCCGAATTGACCACCGCGCGGTCGACCGGCTGATCCGTGCGATCGTAGATCTGGGTCTTCTCGCGGGTGATGACGACCCAGTCACCCTCCTCCAGATATGAAATCTGCTGGGTCAGCGGCGCAAGCGCGAGCGCATCCGAACCGAGATAGGTTTCGCCATTCTCGCCATAGCCGACAACCAGCGGCGAGCCGAGCCGCGCGCCGATCAGCATGTCCGGATCCTGCCGGAACAGGATCGCAAGCGCGAAGGCACCGTGCAGCCGCTTCAGATTGGTGCGCACCGCCTCGACCGGATCGATTCCCGCCTCGACATCCGAGGAGATGAGATGGGCGACGACTTCGGTGTCGGTCTGGCTCTCGAAGACCCGCCCCTTGGCGATGAGTTCGTCGCGCAGCGGCTTGAAGTTCTCGATGATGCCGTTGTGGACCAGGGCAACCTCGCCGGTTGCATGAGGATGGGCGTTGTCCTGGGTCGGCGCACCATGCGTCGCCCAGCGGGTGTGGGCGATGCCGATCAGGCCGGCGAGCGGTTCGGCCTCCATCTTGCGGGCGAGATTGTCGAGCTTGCCCTCGGCGCGGCGGCGATCGAGCCGATCATCGTGGACGGTGCAGACGCCGGCCGAATCATAGCCGCGATATTCGAGCCGGCGAAGACCTTCGACGAGACGGCCCGCCACGTCCTGCCTGCCCACTATGCCGATAATGCCACACATCGACGAACGCCCCACTTACCCGCGATTCCAGCCCGCCGATGGTCAAAGCACTATTAACCGCGGCTGACAATGCGGGAGCAGTATTGCCACTTCTGTCGCTACCCAGCCCGGTCGGCAGGCGGATGCAGCCTTTCTGAAGGGCCGGTGGGAAAGAAGTGGATTCCGGTCGGCATGATCGGGAATCACCTCGTCGCTTTCTTCGCCTTCATCGCCTCGCGGAAGCGCCCGGCCCAGCCCGGTCGCGTCTCCTGCGTGCCGCGTGCAACTCCCAGCGAATCGGCTTCGACATCACGCGTGATCACCGATCCTGCCGCGACGATTGCTCCGCTGCCGATGGTGACGGGGGCGACCAGCGCGCTGTTCGATCCGATGAACGCGCCTTCACCGATGGCGGTGCGATATTTGAGGAAGCCGTCATAATTGCAGGTGATCGTGCCGGCGCCGATATTGGCCTTCGCTCCTACATCGGCATCGCCGATGTAGGACAGGTGATTGGCCTTGGCGCCCGGGCCGAAGCGGCCGTTCTTGACCTCGACGAAATTGCCGATCTTCGCGCCCTCGCCGATGTCGGCGCCGGGCCGCAGCCGAGCATAGGGGCCGATCTCCGCGCCGCTGCGAACCGTTGCGCCCTCGATGTGGCTGAAGCCATGGATGGTGACGCCATCGCCGATCCGCACCTTGGGGCCGAAGAAGACGTTCGGCTCGATCACGACGTCGCGCCCGATGAAGGTGTCGTGGGCGAACCACACCGTCTCGGGGGCAATCAGGGTGGCGCCGTCGGCCATAGCGGCGTCGCGGCGTCGCTTCTGCCATTCGCCCTCGACCAGGGCGAGTTCAGCACGGCTATTCACCCCGGCGACCTCCCAGGCTTCGGCCTCGATCACCGCCGACGAACGCCCGTCTGCCTTCGCGATCATGACGATGTCGGGCAGATAATATTCCTGCGCGGCATTGTCGTTGCCGACGCGGGCAAGCAGCGGCCACAAATCCGCGGCGCGCACGGCCATCAGCCCGGAATTGCACAGATCCACCGCGCGCTCGGCGGGGTTCGCATCCTTATACTCGACCATCTTGTCGATCATGCCGTCGTGCCGGACGAGAATGCGTCCATAAGCGAGCGGATCGGCCGGGCGGAAGCCGAGGACAACGCAGGCCGGCTGGTCCTCGGCGTTGAGCCGGTCGAGCATGCGTGCCATTGTTTCTGGCCGCACCAGCGGTACGTCACCGTAGAGGATCAGCACGTCGCCATCGAAGCCGGCCAGCGCCGCCGCGCCCTGCTGGACGGCATGAGCGGTGCCGAGTTGCGGTTCCTGCGTAGCGACATCGACACCAAGCGGCGCCACGAAGCTCTCGACCTGCTCGCGCCCGGCGCCGGTCACCACGAGTTTCTTTGCGGCACCCAGCTGGTCGACGGCCGCGATCAGATGGCCGAGCATCGGGCGGCCTGCGATCGGGTGAAGCACCTTGTGGAGATCGGATTTCATGCGCGTCCCCTTGCCTGCGGCAAGGATCAGCGCGGCGAAGGAGCGCGTCTGCATCTGCGTCGTCTGCCACGAAGCGCTTGCCTTTTCCATATCGGCCGGGGATGGAGCGCGCGATGACAGCCGATTTCCCCTTCGACGTGGTCGCCTTCGATCTCGACGGCACGCTTGCCGACACCGCCCCCGATCTTACCGCCGCGCTGAACCATGCCCTGTTGGTGCTCGGCCGTCCGCCGGTGCCGGCCGAGGATGTCCGTCACATGGTGGGCCATGGTGCTCGCGCCCTGCTCCAGAAGGGGCTGGCGGCGACCGGCGAGATGACCGAGGCGCTGGTCGAGGAAGGTTTTCCCATCTTCATCGACTATTATCTCGATCATATCGCCGATGGTACGACGGTTTTTCCAGGCCTGAACGCGGCGCTGGATCAGTTGGCAGCGCGGGGCGTGAAGCTGGCGGTATGCACAAACAAGGCTGAGCTGCTTGCGCGCCGATGCATCGATGCGCTCGGCTGGCAGGACCGTTTCGATGCGCTGGTGGGTGGTGACACCTTGACCGTGCGCAAGCCCGATCCAGCGCCGCTGTTCGAGGCGATTGCCAGATGCGGCGGGGGCCGCGCCGCCTATGTGGGGGACTCGATCACCGATACCGACACCGGGCGTAACGCAAATATCCCTACGGTTGCTGTGACCTTCGGCTTCTCGGACCGACCGCACGACCAGCTCGACGCGACCGCATTGGTCGACCATTTCGACGATCTCATCCCGACGCTGGAGCGGCTCGGAAAGGAGGAGAGCTGGCTGAGCTGCAACATCTGCGGGTCCACGGAATTCGTCGCGCGACAGCAGCGTGGCCACGTGCAGTGCGGGGATTGCGGATCGAACGAGCGTGCGCGGCTCCTGTGGCTGATGCTGGAGAAGCATGGCATGCTCCGACCGGGTCTGCGGGTGCTGCACATTGCACCCGAAAGGCCGCTTGCGGAGCGCCTGCACGCATTCTACGGCGATGGTTATGAGCCCGTCGACATCGATCCGGACCTCTATGATTTCGCACCCAACATCCGAAGGATCGATCTGGTCGAGGATGCTGCGCGTCTCCCTCTGGGACGTTACGACCTGATCCTGCATTCCCACGTGATGGAGCATATTCCGTGCAACATCACGGCGATCCTGTTCCATCTCCATCGAGCGTTGACACCGTCGGGCAAGCATATTTGTTGTGTGCCGATTATTCGCGGCGGCCACTATGGCGAGGATCTCGGTCCGATCGCTGAGTCCGAAGCTTTAACGAGATTCGGACAGGAAGATCATGTCCGCACCTTCGGCGGCGAGGATATCCAGCGAACGCTCGGCATGATCTTCGCGCTGCCAGATGAGTATGATCTTACACGCGAATTCGATGCGGCGACCTTGATCCGCCATGCAATTCCCCGCATCAATTGGCGCGGCTGGTCGCCCAATTCCGTGTTGGTGATCGAGAAGGACGATCTTTTGCTGAGGCCGTGACAGTCGTCGCCCCAGCGAAGTCTGGGGCCTAGCACTCTCATATCAGATGTCATCTGACCGCGCGACCGACATGGATGCCAGCCTTCGCGGGCATGACGGCTTGGGTCAGCGACGCTCGAACCACAGCCGCACCGCCCGCTTCGGTCGAAGGGTCAGCCTGCTCACCGGCTCGGGCTTGGCTATATCCGGATAGCGCAGCCGGAACGTGCGGATCAGGCTGGCCAGGATCAGCATTCCCTCCTGCTGCGCGAACCCGGCGCCGATGCAGATGCGGGGCCCTTTGCCGAACGGCAGATAGGCGCGGCGGCAGGCCTCGGCCTCTTCGGGGTCGTCGAAACGCTCCGGCGCGAAGGCGTGCGGGCACTTCCAGTTGTCCCGGTTGCGCTGGATCAGCCACGGCGAAACCACGATCATCGCCCCGGCCTGGACCAGCTTGTCGCGGAAAGTCGTCGGGGCGGTGACCTCGCGGACGAGAAAGCTGACCGGCGGATAGAGGCGCAGCGTTTCACGGAAGAGATTGCGGATGCCGTTCATCCCGCGGAGATGCTCGAAGGCGATCGGGTCTCCGCCCGTTTCCCGCTCGATCTCGGCGACCAGCGCCTCTTGCAGATGCGGGCATTCGGACAGCAGGTAGAGTGACCACGTCATCGCAGAGGCAGCGGTTTCATGGCCTGCCAGGAAGATCGTCGAGACCTGCTCCATGATCTTTCCATAGGTGAAGGATTCGCCAGTCCGCGGGTGACGAGCCTCCAGCAGCGACTGGAGGATGTCGTCCCCGGCCTCACCGCCATCGTGCCAGGCGTCGTAGCGCGCCTTCACGATGGGGCCAAAGACGCCGTGGATTTCTGCCGCGGCCCGTTTGGCGCGCCTGCGATAGCCCAGCATCGGAAGGCCGTAGAGCCGGAGCATCGCGCCCGGCTGGATATTCTTCTGATAGCGATGGAAGGAATGATAGATATGGTCGGCGCTCGACTGGTCGAGCTTCACCGAGAAGATGGTGCGATAGATGATGTCCGCGGCGACGTGGGTCATCAGCGGATCGACCTCGAGAGGCCGCGATCGATCGAGCGTCGCGATGTGCGCCAGCAGATCGTCGACCGCTGCCTGCATCGCCGGGAAGACGCGCTTGAGGTTCGTGTGCGCGAAGGCCGGGTTGACCATTTCGCGCTGATCTTCCCAGTCCTGGCCATTTGCGGAGAAGACGCTGTTGCCGATCAATGGGTCGAGCAGATCGTTGAGGAAGCGATGTTTCGGGAAGACTCTGTCCCTGTCGTCCATCACCCGATCGACCACCGACAGGTCGTTGGCGATGAAGAAGTCCAGCTTGGGCAGGCGGATCTCGCCCATCTTCATCGTGTAGCTGCGGTCGAACAGCGTGTGGATCCAGCTGTTCCAGCCGGTCAGGAAACGCTTGAGCAGCGATGCCTTGCTCTTGTGCGGTATGGGGTAGGGGGGCGTGAACAGTGGCCCGTCATGTCCCTGATGATCAGGCATCGTTCTCGGCCTTGAAAGCCTCGATCGACTGCTCGATCGGCCGCGCGCCCGAAGCTATCGCGATATAATCCAGCGGGGAGATCCGATCGAATGTCCGCAGATAATCGAAATGGGTCTCATATTTGTTGCGCCGGCGCGCCTGATAGCTGGCCGGATCGCAATATTTGAACCAGCGCGGGCTGGTCTGGAACAGGCGCGCCTTGCGCGGCCGAGGGCAGCTGATGCACGGATCGATGCCCGCTATGCAGGCGCCGTCGGTGATCGATCCGATATCGAGCCAGCGGAAATCGCCCTGGCCGACGGCATCCAGCAATCCGTGGAAGCGCTTGCTGTCCTTGCGGTTGCCGATGAGCGCGATGCATGAGCCCAGCGTTACCAGGCTGAAGCGATCCGGCAGCGTTCCGCCGCTGGCATTGAGCAGGCGGGCCATGATCGGCACCGCCATGATCGATCCGTTGCTATGGGTGACGAACAATATCTCGTCCCAGTCCTCGTCGAGGCTGGCGTGGATCTGATCGGAGAACTCGTCCATGCGGGCGTCGACGTCGGGGGGGAGGCGTTCGCCGGCCAGCGTGTCGTTGAAGATGATGAACCGCAGCAGCCAGAAGCCCTGGATCTTCTTCACCACGAACATCGCCACGGCGAGGCCGATCAGCGCGGCCGCGAGCAATCCCCAACGCCAGCCGAGCAGCGCGCCGAATGGCAACCACAGCAGGATGCCGAACAGGATAGGCAGCAATATCGTCGTTACGCCAGGATAGTAGAAGGCGAATTTGACGCCGAACGGAAAGGTCCGCACGATCGGCCAGTCGAGCAGGCGGGTGAAGTTCCAATAGGCCGCGACCGAACGCTTGAGCAGCGCCAGCGGGTTCTTCACCCAGTGGCTGCGCACCACATCGTCCCAGCCGAGGAAGACGTAGTCGGTCTCGCTGTCCTGGCTCTCGTCGCGGATCGTCCAGGCCGTCGAATGCGGCGGCTCGCGGCGGCGCTTGCCGACGCTGACCTGCCGGTCCGCAACCCGATTATACCCCTCCGCCTGCTCCGCGAAGAGTTGGTGGTAGAAGCGTGCACCCCTGGGATCGAAACCGCTGAGATAGAAGATTTTGCGCTTGAACGCCGGCATCGCCGCTGCTTACTCGCCTGATGGCTGACAAAGAGCGTCACTATTGCATCTTCATGGATGGCTCCAAGCATAATCGGAACGCTGGCTGCCGTGCCCATGACAATGCCTATGGCATATATGGCGGCGGCACCGAGCACGACCGCCGCGCCGCGGATCTGGCGCTCTATCGGCATATGCGCGCCAACCAGGACTGGCTGGCGCCGGTGGTGCTGTTCTTCACGACTTTCTACGGCTGGTTCTTCTTCAACTATCATGGTCGTCCCTGGCAGGGACAGCTGATCCGCAAGATTTTCCCGCGCTATTGAGTTCGGGCTGCGGAACAGTGATAACGTCCTGGGGCGAGCCCGCTGACGCGGGCCGTGGGGGATACTGAAATGGGCTCGGCTATCGGGGCGATCTATCGTCGTGCATATGGATTTGCGAGCGCCAATCCGGTGGTGATGGGATTGTTGCTTGCCTGGCAACTGCTGCGGCGGGCGCTGATCGTCTTTGGCAGCGTGCCCGCCGGCTACAAGCAGGCCTTCCTGATCGGCACGAACATCGTCGACACCGTCATCATGCTCATCGTCATGATCTACGCGCTGCGCTGGTGGCGCTTTCGTGGTGACCGCCACCATATGGTCCGGCTGAACCTTCGGGTCGCCTGGGGCGCCACGGTCATGATGGCGATCCAGCTGACGAGCAAATTCCTGCTCACCAGCCTCGGCGACGCGCTGGCCCCGCTCTATCGCACCGGGCGGATGTTCATTCCTGCCGGCGCCCTGCTGCTATGGCTGTTCATCTCGATTCCGTTCCTGCCCTGGTATGTGGCTCTGTTCACGGATGATCGTCGAATGACGCTGCGCAGATCACTTGGGCACGCCCAGGCCGGCTGGATTCCCGCCTTCGCCCTCGTGATCGGCGCGATATTGCCGCTGCTGGCGGTGGGAATAGCGCTTCGCCTTGGGCTCAGGCTGATCGATGACCCATTCGCATGGCTGTTCCGGATCGGCGAAGCCGCAATGGTTCCGGTCGTGATCGCAACCACCGCCTCGGCCTTCTTCGCCGCTTACCGGCGGGTCTATCGAGAGCCGGTGATGTGGGGAACGGGCAAGCTCGGTAACGCCTGAAGCAGCCGAGGTCGTCGAGCGCGCCGCGCCCGACGTCAGTTCTCCTCCGAAGCCTCGCCGCCATCGGCCAGGTCATCGCCCACTTCGGCGTCATCCAGGGGAGCGGTTTCGGTGGTCCCGTCGCTCAGGTCGACCTCGGCTTCCTCTTCGCTTTCCTCGATGCGTGCAGCGCCCACGACATGCTCGTTGTCCGCGACATGGAACAAGCGGACACCAGCTGAATTGCGTCCGATCACGCGGGTGTCGCCCACGGACATGCGGATCAGCTTGGCCTGGTCGGTGACAAGGATCAGCTGTTCGCCATTATGCGCGGGGAAGCTGGCGACCACCGGGCCGTTGCGCTCGAGATTGTCGATGCTGGTGATGCCTTGGCCGCCGCGGCCGGTGCGGCGATATTCATAGGCCGAGCTGCGCTTGCCATAGCCGTTGGCGCAGACCGTGAGGATGAACTCCTCGGCTTCCTCGAACTCCTTCATCCGCTCGGGCGGCAAGGTCGGCTCGGTGCCATTGTCCTTCCAGGGAGCCGCGCGGAGATAGGCGTCGCGTTCCTCGGTGGTTGCCTCGAAACCCCTGAGGATCGAAAGCGAGATCACCTCGTCGCCATCCTTGAGCAATATGCCGCGGACGCCGGTCGACGTGCGGCTCTGGAACTCGCGGACATCGGTGGCGGCGAAGCGGATCGCCTTGCCGCCGCGCGTCGCCATCATCACGTCGTCGGTCTCGGTGAGCAGCGCGACGCCGATCAGCCGATCGGTCGCGTCCTCGTCGAAGCGCATCGCAAATTTGCCGTTGGTCGGCACGTTGGCGAACGCATCCATCGAGTTGCGCCGGATGCCGCCATGCGCGGTCGCGAACACGACGTGCAGTGCGCCCCAGCTTTCCTCGTCCTCCGGCAGCGGCAGCACCGTGGTGATCTTCTCGTCCTGCGCCAGCGGCAGCAGGTTGATCATCGGTCGGCCGCGCGCCTGTGGCGCGCCCTCGGGCAGGCGCCAGACCTTCTTGCGGTAGACCTTGCCATGATCGGAGAAGAACAGGACAGGCGTGTGCGTGCTTGTCACGAACAGCTCGGTGACGGCGTCCTCGTCCTTGGTCGCCATGCCGGAACGACCCTTGCCGCCGCGCTTCTGCGCCCGGAACGCCTCGAGCGGCGTGCGCTTGATATAGCCACCATGGGTGACGGTGACGACCATGTCCTCGCGCTCGATCAGGTCCTCGTCGTCGATCGTGTCGCCGGCAGGCGCGATCTCGGTCTTGCGAGGTGTCGCGAACTCGGTGAGGATCGCGTCGAATTCCTCGATCATCACCTCGTAGAGCCGCGCGCGGTCGCTCAATATGTGCAGAAGTTCGGCGATCGAGGACGCCAGCGTCGCCAGCTCTCCGCCGATCTCGTCACGGCCCAGCGCGGTCAGGCGGTGCAGGCGCAGGTCGAGGATCGCGCGAACCTGGATCTCGCTGAGCTGGTAGGTCGGCGACGTGCCGATCGATTCTACCGCCTCGACCAGCTTGATATAGGGTTCGATCTCCCCGCGCGGCCATTCGCGCGAAATCAGCGCGGCACGCGCTTCGGCCGGGCTCGCCGAACCGCGGATGATGCGGACGACCTCGTCGAGATTGGTGACGGCGATGACCAGCCCGAGCAGGATGTGGGCGCGATCGCGCGCCTTGGCCAATTCGAACTTCGAGCGGCGGGTGATCACCTCCTCGCGGAACTTCACGAAGGCTTCGATGATGTCGCGCAGCGTGAGCACTTCGGGGCGGCCGCCGCGGATTGCGAGCATGTTCGCCGGGAAGCTGGTCTGCGCCTGGGTGTGGCGCCATAGCTGGTTGAGCACGACTTCCGGCGTGGCGTCGCGCTTCAACTCGATGACGATCCGCACGCCCAGCCGGCTGGATTCGTCGCGGATGTCGCTGATGCCCTCGATCCGCTTGTCCTTGGCCGCTTCCGCGATGCCTTCGACCAGGCCGTTCTTGCCGACCTGGTAGGGGATTTCGGTGAGAACGATGGAGCGTTTGTCGCCACGGCCTTCCTCGACCACATGGCGCGAACGCATGATGATCGAGCCCTTGCCGGTGTGGTAGGCATTGCGCGCGCCACCCTTGCCGAGGATCAGGCCCCCGGTCGGGAAGTCGGGGCCCGGCACGATCTCGTGCAGTTCCTCGATGCTTATCCCGCCATTGGCGATGTACGCCTTGCAGGCCGCGATCACCTCTCCCAGGTTGTGCGGAGGAATATTGGTCGCCATGCCGACGGCGATGCCGCCGGCGCCGTTGACCAGCAGGTTGGGGAAGCGGGCCGGCAGGACCAGCGGCTCTTTCAGCGAGCCGTCATAGTTAGGGCCGAAGTCGACTGTGTCCTTCTCGATATCCTCGAGCAGGGCCATCGCCGGCTTGCTGAGCCGCGCCTCGGTATAACGCATCGATGCGGGCATATCCGGATCCATCGATCCGAAATTGCCCTGTCCGTCGATCAGCATGACGCGCATCGCCCAATCCTGCGCCATGCGGGCAAGCGCCATGTAGATCGAGCTGTCGCCATGCGGGTGGTAATTGCCCATCACGTCGCCGACGATCTTTGCGGACTTGCGGTAAGGGCGACCAGGGACGAACCCGCCTTCCTGGCAGGCGAACAAAATGCGGCGATGAACCGGCTTCAGGCCGTCGCGCACGTCGGGCAGCGCCCGGGCGACGATGACCGACATCGCATAGTCGAGATAGCTCGACTTCATCTCGTCTACGATCGAGATCGGAGAAATATCGCTGTTTTCGATGGGCGGCGGTACGCTGGCCAAAGTATGTTCGTCCGTATCGTTAGAGCTATTCTGCGCCCGCGAAACGGGGCAAGCAGAAAGCTCCTAACGAAGGACGGTCGGGAAGGCTAGAGCCGATGGCGCTGTCAGTTGCGGGCCAGCTTGAGCCGGGCAGAATGGCGGCTCAGGTTCTGAGCATATAGTAGAGCAGAACGGCGAGAAAACCGACGATGACCAGCGCCAGTCCCCATCCCAGGATATGGCGCGTCATGTGCGGCGTCGCACCGGAGCGCGCTTCCTCGGTGCTCAGATGGGCTGGGCTGCCATCGTCATGATGTCGATCGCCGCTCATTGATCAGCTCCCATGAAATTGACCCGGTCAACGGGCGGGAGCCGGCCAAGTTCCTGACAGCGTTACGCCGCCAGGCGGGCACGATCGCGCACGAAGCGCCAGATATTGTCATCGGAACCGTCGGCGGCGAACGAATAGCCATCGCTGTCGAAACCCTTCAGGCCCTCCGGGTCGGTGATCCTGTGCTCGCACATCCAGCGCGCGATCATGCCGCGCGCCCTCTTGGCGGCGAAGCTGTTGAACGACAGGCCGCCCGGTCCGTCCTCGCGGAAATCGATCGTGATGATCCGCACCCCTTTGGGAGGCGCCTGCTCGACGGCGTGCCAATATTCCTTGCTCGCGCAATTGACGATCACATCGGAGCGCTCGGCCAGGAGATCGGCTGCGAGTGCGCCCGAGATCTTGTTGCCCCACAGCTGGTAGAGCGTCTTCTTGCGTCCCGGCGCCCATCGGGTGCCCATTTCAAGGCGGTAGGGCCGGATCAGGTCGAGCGGCCGCAGCAGCCCATAGAGCCCGGACAGGATCCGCACATGATCCTGTGCGAAATCGATCGCGGGCTGGTCCAGGCTCTTGGCCTCGAAACCGACATAGACATCTCCGGAGAAGGCATAGAGCGCGGGCCTCTCATCCTGTGCGGCGAAATCGGCGTAGCGGTCGGCGTTCAGCCTCGCGAGTTTGTCCGATATGCTCATCAGCTTGGACAGCTTCTTCGGACCGAGCTTCGCGGCGGCCTGCGCAGTAGCCAGCGCCTCGCCGGCGAAACGCGGCGTCGTCGGCGTCAGATCGGGTAGTGGGCTCGTATAATCGAGCGACTTGGCTGGGGATAGAAGAAGGATCATCACGCTGACCTAGTCCCCCCGAACGGACCAATCAACCGCGCCGGTTCAATCCTCATTCAGCCAACGGTGCCTAGAGCGCGACGGGTGAAGCCGGATCGTTCCGCCTGTGCTTGTGCGCAGGCGACGGACCCATTAGTCAACCGGCGTGTTTTATGGGCGGCCGGCCCCTTATCGGTCGCCTTTTAGGAGGCCTGAAGCATGAATTCACCGTCCCGTTATGCGCTGATCGCCGCACTTGGCATGGCGATCGCCGCAGTTGCGCCGGGTACGCCCGCGTTCGCAAAGAAGAAGGATGAAGCGGCTGCGCCGGCGCTCAAGCTCGGTGACGCCGTCCGCAAGCCGCTCGGGGAAGCGGACGCCGCGCTCAAGGCCAAGAATATCCCAGCTGCCGAGACCGCCGTGGTGAGCGCTCGTTCGGTTGCCACCACGCCGGATGAAAAATATGTCGTCGCGCAATATGCGCTCAACGTGGCACAGGCCAGTGGTGATCAGGCGAAGCTCGCGACCGCCCTCGACGAGATGATCGCCACCGGTGAAGCAGCCAACCGGCTCGATGATCCGCAGCGTGCCAAATTCTATTGGTATCAGGGGCAGTTCGCCTATCAGGGGAAGAATTACGCGAAGGCGGAGGCCGCGTTGACCAGGGCGCTCGCTGCCGGGTCCACCGAGCAGGATGCCTATGCAATCCTTGCGGACAGCCAATCCCGCAACGGCAAGCCGGCCCAGGCGATCGCCACGCTGCAGAAGGTCATGGATGCGAACGCCGCCGCCGGTAAGCCCGTGCCGTCCGAATGGTACGGCCGCGGCGCGGATATGGCTTCGCGCGCGAAGATGCCGGCCGAATTCGTCAAGATCACCGCTGCTTGGCTGGCGGCATATCCGGTCAAACAGAACTGGCACGACTCGCTGTTCATCTATCGCCAGATCGCGGCGCTGTCGGGTGAACCCGATCTGGATCTGCTGCGCCTGGCGCGCGCCGCGGGCGTCTTGCCACTGTCGGCGCAAGCCAACTATGTCGACTATGCCCTGGCGGTGTACCTGAAGTTCCCGAATGAGGCTGTGGACGTGCTGAACGAGGGCGTGTCCGCCGGCAAGCTGAACCCGGCCACCAGCCAGAATACCCGCGAAATACTCGCTTTGTCGAAGCCGAAGCTCGCCCCCGACAAGGCATCGATCCCAGCCGCGGTGTCCGCCGCGAGCGGACCGAAGGCCACGTTCAAATCGGTAATGACGACCGGTGACCTGGAATATGGTTACAAGGATTTCGCCAAGGCTGCGGAAATGTACCGGCTCGCCCTGACCAAGCCCGGCGCCGATGTCTCCCAAGCCAATTTCCGCCTTGGTCTTGCGCTCGCCCAGTCGGGAGACAAGGCTGGCGCGGCAGCGGCATTCGGGGCAGTCCAGTCGGGGCCCTATGCGCCGCTCGCAGCCTATGGGAAGACCTGGGCGGAGCACCCCGCAGCATGAAGTACCCGCCCTCGGATGCTGGCCATCCGAGGGCGGCTCGCAATTTACAGACCGTCCACCGGGATTCCGGGAATGTCCTTCGAGGTGCGGATCGTCAGCGAGGTCTTGACGCTGGCGACGTTGGGCGCCGTCGTCAGCTGCGATGTCAGGAATTGCTGAAAGGCCTGCAGGTCGTGCGCGACGATCTTCAGGATGAAGTCGATCTCGCCATTCAGCATGTGGCATTCCCGGACTTCGGCGAGCGCGGCGACATGAGCCTCGAAATGCCGCAGGTCTTCTTCCGCCTGGCTGCGCAGCGAGACCAGCGCGAACACCATTATGCCATAACCTAGCGACGCTGCGTTCAGTCGGGCATGATAGCTTTCGATGACGCCGGCCTCTTCGAGCGCCCGGACGCGGCGGAGGCACGGCGGAGCGGTCAGCCCTGCCTTGCGAGCGAGATCGACATTGGTCATGCGGCCGGCCTCCTGCAATTCATGCAGAATCGTCCGATCGACTTGATCAAGGGAGGGGGCAGCCACGGAGCAACCTTTCAAAATGAGGTGCTATTCTTAGAATAAAGTTTCGACGGAGTGCAATTAAAATAGCATGTGCCTATTGGCCGAACGCCCCTTTTCGGGCGGCGCAATGCGATTTACACTGGCGCCGTCGGTTATGGCCCGGATCATGTCCGTGGCCGAGTGGAGACGGGCTTTGCGTTTCGATGACATGTTGGCCACGTTGCTCGCCCAGCCCGCGCCGACGCCCGAGGCGCGGGCGGTCCTGTGGCGTCAGGTCGTCGATGTGCTCGCGCAGGGACGCGGTCATCACGCCGACGATCCGCTTGTCGATGCGCCGCGTGCAACGGACGCCTATAATTTCCTGCGCTCGGTCCGGGCGGAGATGCCAGTGGAGCTTCGGCTGGCCGCCGGTCGGGGCCTGGCCGGTCGCCGCGTGCCGCCCGATCTCGTCCTGCTGTTCGCAGAAGATCTGCCGCATATCGCCGCGCCGATGCTCGGCCATGTCATCCTGGCGACCCAGCAATGGCTGGACCTTCTGCCGCGCCTCAACCCCAGCGCGCGCAACCTGCTCCGCAATCGGCGCGATCTTGGCGCCGACGTGGAAAAGGCGCTCGAACGCTTCGGGAGCAGCGACTTCCTGATCCCGGGGCCGGTGCAGACGCCGCAGACCAGCCTCGCGCCGCTTGCCGCGCCGATTGAGGCGCTGGTGGCAGAGTCGCGGAACAGCGATGCGCGTCCGCTCGCTTTCGAACCGGATGCTATCCCTGCCGATCCGGATCGTGGCGACCCGAAGCCGGCATCCGCTCAAGTGGCGGTGTCGCCGATTCCCGCAGCGATGCCGATGTCCAACAGCGAGAGCCAGATCCGCGAACTTCTGTCCCGTATCGAGACATTCCGGACGCGTCATCCGCAGACGAGCCCCTCTGAGGGTGTCGCGACCGAACCGGCACAAACTGGCGACCCCGCGGAACCGGTTGCGTCGGTCTCGGGCTTCCGCTTCGAGACCGGTGTCGATGGGGTGATCTCCTGGGTTCAGGGCGCACCGCGCGGGCCGCTGATAGGGGAAACCATAGCGGTTGCCGCGCATCAGACCGATCATGGCGTGGATGGCCACGCGGCAGGCGCCTACCGCAGCCGTACGCCGTTCCGGGATGCGCGGCTCACGATCGCGGGCCATGGGCCGGCCTCGGGCGAGTGGCGCATTTCGGCAGTACCGTTCTTCGATCAGAAGGATGGGCGTTTCAGCGGCTATCGCGGCACCGCGCGACGGCCGCGGGCGGATGAGAGCGCCACCGCCATGGGCGGCGATCCGGCGGTACCAGACCCGAACCGCAACGATTCGCTCCGCCAGCTCGCTCACGAACTGCGCACGCCGCTCAACGCGATCATCGGCTTTTCGGAGATGATCGAAGGCCAGATGCGCGGCCCCGCAGCAGCACCCTATCGCAGCCGTGCCCAGGACATCCTCGAACAGAGCAAGAAGCTGCTCAGTGCGGTGGAGGATCTCGATCTCGTCGCATCGGCGCGCGCCGACGCGGCCGGCGGGCCGTCGGCAGTCGATGCGGCCTCCATCCTGACCCGGCTCCACGCCAATTTCGAAACCGTCGCCAGGGAGCGCGCGAGCGGCCTCGCTTTCCGCATAGATTCGACGCTGCCGCCGGTCGCGGTCGATGCGCCGACGGTCGAGCGCATGTTGTCGCGCCTGCTGGCCGCAACCATTGCGATGGCGGGGGAGGGCGAGCATATCAGCGTCGACCTGCAACGTGATCCGCGCCGCGCGACCCATTTGCTGCTGACGATCATGCGCCCGCGGGCGCTCGATGGCCGTGACGAGAAGATGCTGCTCGACCCGGGCTATAATCCCGGCGGCAACTGGCCTGACGCTCCGGTGCTCGGTCTCGGCTTCGCCCTACGCCTGGTCCGTAACCTCGCCATCGCCAGCGGCGGCATGCTCGAGATCGACACCACCCGTTTCCACCTGAGCCTGCCGCTGCGCCATGATGACGGGCGGGCGGAGCAGGGAGCGGTTTGAGCACCGGCAAGGTCGCGCGAGCCGCTTGCCGCGCGCGAAAGCCTCGGCTATCGCGACGCCGCGCTGGTAGGGGCCTGTAGCTCAACTGGTTAGAGCTGGCCGCTCATAACGGCTAGGTTGCGGGTTCAAGTCCTGCCGGGCCCACCAGCGCTTCTGCCAGTTCGGCGCTCCGCGAACGGAAAATCGCCGAATGCCGACCAGCGGCCCAACCGCCAGCGCCACGCTGCCACTATGACCCAAAGCGGTACGTTCGGCGGCTTACGCAGCATAACGATCTGTTTAGCGTCGGAGCCATCTGTTACGCATCCGATCGGGGGCTGGAAAATGGCGATCGCGGCGCGCTCGTCAGGTGCGGAGACGTTGCTTGACCGATCATCCTGCGGCCGACCCGGGGCGGCGCTCCGAGATCGCTGCTTTCCACGATCATGGGCCGCCACCTGGCGACTTTAGAGCGCTTTTCCTCGCCGGTGTGCTGCGCGAAGAGAAAAGCGTCGCTGACTACATGCTGCTCGATCGGCGCTCTCCGGCCTTCTTGCGGATCACCGCTCTTCCTGAATATTATCTGGCTCGTGCCGAACTGGAGATCCTGCGCGGCTATTCGGGGGCGATCGCGGCGGCGACGGGGCCGTGCGCGCAACTGATCGACCTCGGCCGCGGCTTCGGTGCGCAGGCGGCGCTGCTGCTCGCCATGCTTGACCGTCCGTGGGGCTATGTCGCGGTCGATCACGAGCACGCCGCCCTGCTCGAGGACGCCCGCCGCGTCCAGGCGCGATATCCAAAGCTTTGGGTCGAGGCTGTGCGCGCCAATATGCGCGAGGCATTCGATATGCCCTCGAATGCCGGCGGAGGGCGCCGCCTCGCCTATCTGCCCGGCGGCGTGATCGGCGACTGCGCGCCGGCCGACGCCTTGGCGCTGCTGTCGCTCTGGGCGCGCGAATTGCGTCCGGGGGCACTGATGCTGATCGGGGTGGATCTGCGTAAAAGCGTGCTGATTCTCGAATCGGCCTATGACGATCCGCATGGCTTCAATGCGGAATGGCTGTTCGACTTGCTGAGGCGGGCCAACCGCGAGTTACCCGCCGATTTCGACATTCGGCTGTTCGAGCACCGGGTCGACTTCGATGCGGCCAAGGGCCGTGTGCGCGCGGCTTTGAAGAGCGTCGCGGCGCAGGATGTCAGCATCGGCAGCCGCCTCGTCCACTTCGCAGAGGGCGAGAGGCTCGAAGTCGCGCAGAGCTGGAAATATTCGGTCGAGGATTTCCAGGCTCTCGCCCGCGGCGCGGGGCTCCGGCCGGTGGATGTCTGGCTCGACGCGAAGGCGCTGTTCAGCGTCCACCTGCTTGCGGTGGGCTGAGGCGCCGATCCCTTGATGCTCAGCGCGTTTTGAATGATGGAACGGTGATGGCGGGACCCAGTTTCAAACTCGAAAAAGCGCATCCTCTTCCCCTCGCAGGGGTCGATGAGGCCGGACGCGGCCCGCTGGCGGGGCCGGTTGTCGCCGCGGCAGTGATCCTCGACCGGCGCAAGGTGCCCAGCGGCATCGACGATTCCAAGAAACTCAGCGCCGGTGCGCGGGCCGATCTCTGCCGCAAGATTCGCGGTGTCGCGCATGTCGGTGTCGGTATCGCGACGGTCGAGGAGATCGACGAGATCAACATATTGTGGGCGACCATGCTGGCGATGGAGCGGGCGGTCGCGGCACTTGGGCTGGAACCGGCGATGGTATTGGTGGACGGCAATCGCTGTCCGCGCTGGGATCGGCCGTCGCAATGGGTGATCGGCGGCGACGCGCTCTGCCTCTCGATCGCTGCGGCTTCGATCGTCGCCAAGGAGGAGCGCGACCGGATGATGGCGGACTATGACGCGCATCATCCTGGCTATGGTTGGGCGCAGAACAAGGGCTATGGTACGCCGTCGCATCTCGACGCGCTGTCGCGCCTGGGCCCGTCGCCGCTCCACCGCCGCAGCTTCGCGCCGATCGCGCAATATTCGCTGTTTCCCAGGCCTGTTTCCGTCCTGCCGGATCAGGAAACGGCCCATGCTCAGACGCCGCCGGTATAGTCCAGGCAGCCCCGTCTGAAGCTCCAGCTGTCGTTCGGGCATTCGGCCGACGAGCGGACGGCCTGCAACACCGCCCAGCGATAGCCGAGATCCCGCTCGGAGCAGTCGTCGCAGCGCACCGAGGTCTCCTGATCGGAACTGGCTGGGGCATAGCCAGGTTCGTCGCCATGGGTGATCAGGGCCGGCGGATCGAGCGGTCCGTAGCTATTGGTCCGTAGACCGTGGACGGCGCTCGCGCCCCCGATCAGGCCGCCGCACAGCGCCACGACCGCGCACAGTGCCATCGGAGGCACATGGTTCAGCAGCGTGCTCATGGCCATCAAACGAATGCTGTGGGGCACCGTTCCCGGCCTGTGGAGAGAAACCCATGTTGGTGAGTCTCCTGTGCCACACCACTAGGTATTGGGTCTGCACGACATGTTGAGACTCCATATGAAGTATCGGACTCCTTTCGTTCGCCTGGCTCGTCGGTGATGCCAGCTTCGCCTGCCAAACTATTGTTCTTGACCGGAGAGTCGTGATGACTCACCCTTTCGCCAGGTCCGAAGGGGGTTGGTCGTTTATGGGTGTTCTCGAGAAGATTCCGACTGCGCGGCGTGCGCGTCGGGAGGCAAAGGTCGAAGTCCGGCTTCCGCTCAACGAGATCATCCAGGGGGATTGCATCGCTGCCATGGCGGCGCTGCCCGATCGCTGCGTCGACATGATCTTCGCCGATCCGCCCTATAATCTCCAGCTAGGCGGCGATCTCCATCGCCCCGATGGCAGCCAGGTCGATGCCGTCGACGATGATTGGGACAAGTTCGACAGCCTCGCGGTCTATGACCGCTTCACCCGCGACTGGCTTCGCGAGGCGCGGCGCATCCTGAAGGAAGACGGCACGATCTGGGTGATCGGCAGCTATCACAACATCTTCCGGGTCGGCACGGCGCTGCAGGACGAAGGCTTCTGGATTCTCAACGACATCGTCTGGCGCAAGGCGAACCCGATGCCCAATTTCAAGGGCACGCGCTTCACCAACGCGCATGAGACGCTGATCTGGTGCTCGAAGGCTGAGAAGGCGAAATATACCTTCAACTACCGCACGATGAAGGCGCTCAACGACGACATCCAGATGCGTTCGGACTGGACCTTGCCGATCTGCTCGGGCGGCGAGCGCCTGAAGGACGACGACGGCCACAAGGCGCATCCGACGCAGAAACCGGAATCGCTGCTCTACCGCGTCATGCTTGCCTGCACCGAGCCCGGCGACCTCGTGCTCGATCCCTTCTTCGGCACCGGGACCACCGGCGCGGTCGCCCGACGGCTTCGCCGCCGCTGGATCGGCATCGAGCGGGAGGATAAATATATCAAGGTCGCGTCCGAGAGGATCGCGGCGACCCTGCCGCTCGACGAGAGCGCGATGATGTCCATTCCCGAAAAGAAGGCGGTTCCGCGGATAGCCTTCGGCCTGCTGGTGGAAAGTGGGATGATCGCGCCGGGTTCGATGTTGACGGACACCAGGCGCCGCTGGAGCGCGATGGTGCGCGCCGATGGCGTGCTTGCCAGCAGCTGCGGCGCAATCGGATCGATCCACGGCCTGGGCGCGCAGTTGCAGGGGGCGCCGTCGTGCAATGGCTGGAGCTTCTGGCATATCGAGACCGCGACGGGGCTTGAGCCGATCGATGCGGTGCGGCAGCGTCACCTGGCGAGCATGGGCGGGTAGAAACATAGTCCGACGTCATGCTGAACTTGTTTCAGCATCCGCTCTGTCGCAGGACAGCACTCCCGAGCTGAAGGGTGGATCCTGAAACAAGTTCGGGATGGCTGCCTTTCAGGTGGGCGCTGGGGACTGGAAGCACCCGATGACAATTCCCCGCTACGCTCAATTATACTTCCTGCCGGCTGCCTTCGTCGCCAGCCCTTTCGGCCATGACGGCGAAGTCGCGCGTCTCGCCGGCGGGCTTGTCTGGTTCTCGGCCTATGAAGTGATCGCCGTCGAGGGGCGCGAGCGGGTCGGCTCGCAGCTTGTGCCGGTGTGCGATGTCGAACGATTCATCGCCGGGCTTGGCGACGAGCAGGCTTGGAGCGCGCGCCAGACCATCGCCCGCATCACGGCGCCGCGGCCGGCCGTCCAGCTCGGCACGCGCACGCTGCGCTTCGATCAGCCGCAGGTCATGCTGATCCTCAACATGACGCCTGACAGTTTCTCCGATGGCGGCGCCCATGTCGACGATCCCGAAGCTGCCGCGATCTCGGCGCTTGCCATGGTGGAGGCCGGTGCGGCAATCGTCGATGTCGGCGCGGAGTCGACCCGGCCCGGGGCGAAGCCGGTCTGGGAAGGCGACGAGCTCGCACGCGCGGAGCCGGTCGTCCGCCGCCTGGCGCAGGCCGGTGCGATCGTCTCCATCGACACCCGCAAGGCGGCGGTGATGGCGGCTGCGCTCGGCGCGGGGGCCGCGATCGTCAACGACGTTTCCGCTCTGGGCCATGATCCACAGGCCGCGCCGCTGCTCGCCACGCGCGATTGCCCGGTGGTGCTGATGCACCATCAGGGCGACCCATCGACGATGCAGCAGCACCCGCATTATGACGACGCGCTGATCGAGGTCTATGACTGGCTCGCCGAACGCATCGCCTCCGCCGAGTTGGCGGGCATCGCGCGCCGCCGGATCATCATCGATCCCGGTATCGGCTTCGGCAAGACGCTGCGCCACAATCTCCAGCTGCTGAACGGCCTTGCGCTATTTCACGGCCTCGGCTGCCCGATCCTGCTCGGCGCCAGCCGCAAGAGGATTATCGGCGCGCTGTCCAACGAAGCGCCGGTCGACCAGCGGCTGGGCGGCTCGGTCGCACTGGCGCTCCACGGCGCGCAGATGGGCGCCCAGATATTGCGGGTCCACGACGTACCGGAGACGCTGCAGGCCATTAGGATCTGGCGGGGGCTGCGCGACGAGGCGCTGACGCCAAGGGCCGGTTAAGACGGTTACGGAGCAAAATGCCGCGCTATCCGATGGACCTGGCCTGCCAGCAGCCTGGGTGACGGCAGAGAGGGGCGATGGTCCCCCCGGGGCATCGTAACCACGGGGTCGCACGGTAGTGGGGCTGGCTTTGGGGCGAACGAAGAAACCAGCCGACCGCTGTCTCGTTAGGAGTCCAGGATGACCATCACCATCACCGCCTTCGAACGGTCTCCCGATCGCGGCAGGGGACTGGCACGCGACATGCGTGTCCGCTGGGCGCTGGAGGAAGTGGGCCAGGCCTACGAGGTTCGCCTGCTTTCCTTTGCGGAGATGAAGGAACCGACGCATCGGGCGCTCCATCCCTTCGGCCAGATCCCGACCTATGAAGAAGGCGAACTCGCCCTGTTCGAATCGGGCGCCATCATATTCCACATCGCGGAGCATCATGCGGGCCTGCTGCCGGACGATGCGAATGGCCGCGCGCGCGCGATCGCGTGGATGTTTGCCGCGCTCAATACGGTCGAGCCGCCGATTCTCGATCTCCAGATCGCCATGCTGCTGGAGCGCGACAAGAGCTGGTTCAAGCAGCGCCTGCCGGAAGTCGAGGACCGCATCCGAGTCCGGTTGGGCGAGCTTTCCGATCGGCTCGGCAATGCCGACTGGCTCGACGGCGACTTCAGCGTCGGCGACCTCATGATGGTGTCGGTGCTGCTCAGGTTGAAGTCCTCGGGCCTTTTGGACGAACATCCCAACCTCGCCGCCTATGTCGCCCGCGGCGAAGCGCGGCCCGCATATAAGCGTGCCTTCGCAGCGCAGCTGGCGGTTTTCACCGGCATGGCCCCGACGGGCTGACGCTGTGTCATGATCTGATCCATCGCTCTCCGGGCATCGCATCGTCGCAGACCGAAATTTCAGGACCGAAGCGCCATTCCGCAGGTCGATTGCGCCGTGCTGATATCGTTGAGGTGGCTGCTCAACTGCGAGCCGTCGATGACTAGCGACACTGCGTCCTTGTTGAGCGCCTGGTTCGCCGAGACGATCTTGCCGCACAGCTCCCTCGGCAAATGGGACAAGGGAAGCTGGGCCAGCGCCCGACTGTCATCGTTGCAATTCCGGCTGGCCGTCGCGGCGGCGTCGGCTGCCCTGTCATCTCCCTGGCGTAGCAGATCGATCACCATCGCGGTCGTCGCGCGGCACCGGCTGGTCGCACCCATGACGTCGTCGAAGGCTGGGACCGGCCGGGCATTTTCGGCTTGATACGCCTGCTCGGCTGCCGATTGCGGCCCGGCGTCTGCGCGATCGCGGTCGCTTGACGATGCGAACCATGGCAGGGGCGTCGGATCTCGCTGCGGACGGGGATCATTCCGCGCCGTCGGCGCGGCCGCGGCAAGTTTCGAACTGGCCAGCAGGCCGGCGCCCAGCAGCAATCCGCTCAGCAGTGTGAAGGCCGCCACCGCTTCCGCGCGCGAAGATAGAAACCAGTGGCCGTGCAACTCCTGATGCATCAGAAGTTGGCAAGCCAAGGCGAGCAGGATCATCACGCCGCTCAGCAATATCAAGAGGGCCGCTAGGCTCATCTTCACCTCTCCGCACTTCCCGTTTTCGGGATATTGTACGCGTCCAAGCAAATTACTAGCGCACGACGAAGGTTGATTGATCAACCAGTCGATCACGTCGTCCCCATTAGAGAGCTATTCGTTACCAAATCGTCAAGCCGGAGAAAATCCCGCCAATCTTCATATCGTTACTGATCCGCATTCAAGAGACGATTCCAAGCACAGGCCTCAAGCGTCGATCACCTCGTCGTCCACGGCCGCTGCGTTCGCCTGGATGAAGGCGAAGCGGTGCTCGGGATTCTTGCCCATCAGGCGATCGACCAGGTCGCGGACGCTCGCCCGTTCCTCGAACTCCTTGGGGAGCGTGACACGCAGCATCGTGCGGGTCTTCGGGTCCATCGTCGTCTCGCGCAGCTGCATTGGGTTCATCTCGCCGAGCCCCTTGAAGCGCGCGACATCCACCTTCTTGCCCTTGAACTCCTTCGCCTCGATCTTGGCGCGGTGCGCGTCGTCCATCGCATAGAGGCTCTTGGCACCGACCGTCAGCCGGTACAGCGGCGGCTGGGCGAGGTAGAGGTGCCCCTCGCGGACCAGGTCGGGCATTTCCTGGAAGAAGAAGGTCATCAGCAGCGTCGCGATATGCGCGCCATCGACGTCGGCATCGGTCATGATCACGACCCGCTCGTAGCGCAGCAGGTCGACGTTGCAGCGCTCGCGCGTACCGCAACCGAGCGCCTGGATCAGGTCGGCGATCTCCTGGTTGGCGCCGATCTTCGCACTGTTGGCCGAGGCGACGTTGAGGATCTTGCCGCGGATCGGCAGGATCGCCTGGGTCTTGCGATCACGCGCCTGCTTGGCGGAGCCGCCCGCACTGTCGCCTTCGACGATGAAGATCTCGGTGCCGTCGGGCGCGTCGTTGGCGCAGTCGGTTAGCTTGCCCGGAAGGCGCAGCTTGCGGCCGCTGGTCGCGGTCTTGCGCTTGATGTCGCGCTCGGCCTTGCGGCGCAGCCGATCGTCCATACGATCGAGGACGAAGGACAGCAGCGCCTTGCCGCGTTCCATATTGTCGGCGAGGAAATGGTCGAAATGATCGCGCACCGCATTCTCGACGAGCCGCGCGGCGTCGGGGGAGGTCAGCCGATCCTTGGTCTGGCTCTGGAATTGCGGATCGCGGATGAACACCGACAGCATCTGTTCGGAGCCGGTGACGACATCGTCGGCGCTGAGATCCTTAGCGCGCTTGTTGCCGACCAGGTCGGCGAAGGCGCGCACGCCCTTGACCAGCGCGGCGCGCAGACCGGCCTCATGGGTGCCGCCATCCGGGGTCGGGATGGTGTTGCAATAATAGCTGTAGGAGCCTTCCGACCATAAAGGCCAGGCGACGGCCCACTCGACCAGCCCGTTATTCTCGCCGGGGAATGTCTGCTTGCCGGTGAAGAACTGGCTGGTCGCGCACTCGCGGTCGCCGATCTGCTCGCGCAGATGGTCGGACAGGCCGCCGGGGAACTGGAAGGTCGCCTCGGTCGGCGTGTCGTCGCCGATCAGCGACGGGTCGCAGCGCCAGCGTATCTCGACGCCGGCATAGAGATAGGCCTTGGAACGGGCTAGCCGCATCAGCCGGCCGGGCTTGAAGAGTGCGGAACTCCCGAAAATTTCGGGATCGGGCGCGAAGGAGACGCTGGTGCCGCGCCGGTTGGGCGCGGCGCCGAGCTTTTCGAGCGGGGTCACCGCGTGGCCCTGCGAAAAGCGTTGGCGGAACAGCTCCTTGTTGCGCGCGACCTCGATGACGGTCTCGGTCGACAGCGCGTTGACAACCGATACGCCGACGCCGTGCAGGCCGCCCGAGGTGGCATAGGCCTTGCCGTCGAACTTGCCGCCCGAATGGAGTGTGGTGAGGATGACTTCGAGCGCCGACTTGCCCGGAAATTTCGGATGCGGATCGACCGGGATGCCGCGGCCATTGTCGACGATCGTCAGCCGGTTGCCGGGCTGCAGCGATACCTCGATTCGATTGGCATGGCCGGCAACCGCCTCATCCATGGCATTGTCGAGCACTTCGGCGGCGAGATGGTGCAGCGCGCGCTCGTCGGTGCCGCCGATATACATGCCGGGCCGCCGGCGCACGGGCTCGAGCCCCTCGAGCACCTCGATCGTCGAGGCGTCATAGGTGCCGGAGCTGGTGGACGGAGCGGAGGCGAAGAGATCGTCGTCGGACATTAGCGGCGACTATAGGGCCCGGGTGCCCGGAAAGGGAAGGCGGCTTCTTCGCAGCCCCCTCCTTTGCAGGAAAGGGCTACGAAATCAGCGCACGCGCGGGCCGCCGAACGGCAGCGGCGGCGGCGGGCGGCGGTCGCGGCGGGGCAGCTGCGCCTGATAGGCAATCGAGCAATGCTCGAGGCAATAAGGGAAGCCGGGATTGATGACCTCGCCGCAGAAATGGAAATCGGGCTCGCCGGGATGGCCGAGCGGCCATTTGCAGATCTTGTCGTTCAGATCGAGCAGGCTGGTCTTGCCGGCCATGTCGGCCGACGGCTTGGCCGGCACGAGGCGGCGCGGCGGGGCCGGCTGGATCGGTGCGGTCTGCTCGCCCGGAGTCTGGCGCTGGAAGCCGCCGGGGCCGATCGAGCGCACCATCACCTGCGGCGCTGCAGGACGCTCGGGCGGCGGAACCAAAGCGGCGGGCGCGGGCGCTACGGGGGCGGGCGCCGGGCGCGGCGCGGGCGCTGCCACGATCTTCTCGGGCGCGGGCGGGGCGGCAACTGTGGCCGGCGTCGCGGGAATGCCGCTCGCCGGCGCCTCGCCGCCCTTGACGGGCGAAGGCCGTGCTTCGAGGCCGAGGCGATGCGCCTTGCCGATTACGGCGTTGCGACTGACGCCGCCCAGTTCATCGGCAATCTGGCTGGCGGTCATCCCCTGACCCCAGAGGCGCTTCAACTGATCGATCCGTTCGTCGGTCCAGGACATGGTCTACCTCGGTCTTGCCCGCATCTGGGCGACCCCAGGCTCTTGCAGGCGGGGCGGTCAGCCGATAGGCGAAATGCCCATGAGCGACCAGCCCAAAAAAAACATGATCCCTCCGCCAGGCGAGCCGATTATCCCGTTCTTCAACTGGGGGGGAATGCGAGCCCTCTATGTGAAGGAGGTGAGGCGGTTCTTCAAGGTCCACCTGCAGACTATTTGGGCGCCAGCCTTCACGACCCTGCTTTATCTCGTGATTTTCACCGTCGCGCTGGGTCGTGGCGGTCGCGAGGTGATGGGTCATCCCTTCGCGACCTTCGTCGCGCCGGGCCTGATCGTGATGGGCATGATGAACGCTGCCTTCGCCAATGCCAGCTTCTCGCTGCTGGTCGGCAAGATGCAGGGCACGATCATCGACTATCTGATGCCGCCGCTGTCCACCGGCGAAATGCTGTTGGCGCTGGTCGGCGCGTCGGTTACCCGCGCGGTGCTGGTCGGCGCTGCCTTGTGGATCGCGATGCTGTTCTGGCCAGGCGTCGATGTGGTGCCGGCGCATCCGCTGGTAGCGATGTGGTTCGGGTTGATGGGGGCGGTGCTGCTCAGCCTGGTCGGCGTGCTGACGTCGATCTGGGCCGACAAATTCGATCATGCTGCCGCGATCCAGAACTTCGTCGTCGGCCCGCTGTCGCTGCTGTCGGGAACCTTCTACTCGATCGACAGCCTGCACGCGGGCTTCCAGGCGGTCAGCCACGCCAACCCATTCTTCTATGTGATCTCGGGCTTCCGCTACGGGTTTCTCGGCACCACCGACTCGCCGATCATGGTCGGCGCGCTCGGCCTGCTGGCGCTCAATGCGCTGCTGGCCTGGATCAACTATGCGGCGCTCGCCCGTGGGTGGAAGATCAAGAGCTGAGCGCAGCCTCGATTCCGACCTGCAACCGAAAAGGGCCGCCCCGTCTGGAGCGGCCCTGTTCATTTCTGGGTCGGCCTTATTTGTAGTGGCGGCGGCCGTGCTTATCGACCCAATATTTGCGGCCATAACTGTCGCGATAATAGCGATGCTTCTTGTCGAGCGAGTTGATGACCGCACCGCCGGCGCCGCCGATCAGCGCACCCTCACCGACCGAAAGGCCAGGAATTACGGCGCCAGCGACAGCACCACCGGCTGCGCCGATGCCCGCGCCGCGGAGAATGTGGCCCGCGCTCTGCGCGAACGCCGGCGCGGTGGTACCTGCTACGGACAGGGCGACCGCCGCTGCGATGAACTTGTTCGTCTTCATGACATCTTCCCTTCCAGTAATGCTGCGTCAGAGAACGTGGCCTTCTGCACAATGTTCCGGCGTTCATCTGGCGTAGTTTTTGTACCGGGATGGGACTGAACAGGGCCTGACGCCGCCGTTCATCTTGGCGATTAGAGCCAGCCTTCGAGCACCTGGTCGCGCGGGCGATCGCCGTCTATCCATTGCCTGATATTGGCGATGACGCGCTCGCCGGTCGCGGCGCGCCCTTCGAAGGTGGCCGAGCCCATGTGCGGCAGCAGCACGACATTATCGAGCGCGAGCAGTCTCGCGTCGATCGCCGGCTCATGCGCGAACACATCCAGGCCCGCGCCTGCGATCTCGCCGCGTTCAAGCCGCTGGATCAGCGCCTCCTCGTCGACGATCGGCCCGCGCGCGGTGTTGATCAGGTACAGATGCTGCGGCAGCAGCGCGACGCGCCGCGCGTCGAGGAGATTCTCGGTCTCGGGCGTGTGCGGGCAGTGGATCGAGACGATGTCGCTGTCGACCAGAAGCTTGTCGAGATCGGGCTCGTAGCGCGCCGCCAGTTGTTGCTCCACGACCTCGGGCAGGCGGTGGCGATTATGATAGCTGATCGTCAGATCGAAGGCACGTGCGCGGCGCGCGACCGCCTGGCCGATCCGGCCCATGCCGATGATGCCGAGGCGCTTGCCGTTGATCCTGTGGCCGAGCATCGCAGCGGGGCTCCAGCCGGTCCAGTTGCCCGATCGCACCAGCTTCTCGCCTTCCGCGAGCCGCCGCGGCACCGACAGGATCAGCGCCATCGTCATGTCGGCGGTATCTTCGGTGAGGACGCCGGGCGTGTTGGTGACGATGATGTTCGCTGCCCGGGCGGCACGCAGGTCGATATGGTCGACGCCATTGCCGAAGTTGGCGATCAGCCGGAGCCGGCCCTTGCCGGCAGCGATCACCGCCGCATCGACATGGTCGGTAATCGTCGGCACCAGCACGTCGCAGCGCGCCGCGGCACCAGCCAGCCCCTTGGCACTCAGCGGCAGGTCGTCTTCGCTCAGTTCGACGTCGAACAATTCGTTCATCCGCGCTTCGACCTGCGGAGGCAGGCGGCGCGTGACGACCAGCTTGGGACGGCGGGGGCGTTCAGGCTCGACCATGGCCTGTCGCTAATCCTGCCTGCGGCATAGCGCAAGCGGGGCGTCTCGACTCTTGAACGGCGACCGCGGGACTCTACTATGGCACCCAGGTTCGTGAATGGGGAATTGCATTGAACAAACTGGGCTGCACGATGCTCGGCATGCTGGCTGTCGCGGGCGCAGCCGAGGCGCAGGAACGCAAAACACCCTATTGGGCATCGATCGCGACCGGCGACGCGCTGATGCGGACCGGTCCCGAACGGACATACCCCGCCACGTGGCGCTATCGCCGCCGCGACCTGCCGGTGAAAGTGCTTCAGGTCTATGGCAACTGGCGCCGGATCCGGGAGCAGGATGGCACCGAGGGCTGGATGCTCGCCACGCTGCTGAGCGCCCAGCGGACCGCGGTGGTGACCGGCGACAGTCCCGCCCAGATGCTCGCGGAGCCCAGCAGCACCGCACGTCTCAACTGGCGCGCCGAACCGGGCGTGGTCGGCAAGATCAGCAAATGCGAGAGCAACTGGTGCCTTTTCGATGCGGGCGGCAAGACCGGCTATATCGAGGTCGACCATATCTGGGGCGTCGATGCCGGTGAAATCGTCGAGTGACGATGGGGCCGGTGCTCGAGACGCCGCGGCTGATCCTGAGGCCGCATCGGCTCGACGACTATGAGGCCTGCTGTAAACTGACCAGCGATCCCGAAGCAGTGCGGTTAATCTACGGGACGCCGATGAGCCGCGAGGACAGCTGGCATCGGCTGATGCGGTTCGCCGGTCATTGGGCGCTGCTCGGCTACGGCCTTCTGATCGTGGAGGAGAAGGCATCGGGGCGGGTGATCGGCGAAGTGGGGCTCGCAGATTTCCACCGCGGACTTGGCGAGGATTTCGACAGCCACCCCGAGTTCGCCTGGATGCTGGCAAGCGACGTCCATGGCCGCGGCTATGCCACCGAGGCGGCGACGGCGATGCTGCACTGGTTCGAGGCAAAGCTCGGCCCCGGTCGTACCGTCTGCATCATCAATCCCGAAAACGCGCCTTCGCTCCGGGTTGCAGAGAAGCTTGGCTTCGCGCGCTTCGGGGAAGCCGAATATAAGGGCAAGACGGTCATCAAGCTTCGGCGTGATGCAATCACCGGACGTCGCAAAGACCTGTCACGCAGGGTGGAGTAGGGATAGGGTGCGCGCGCCACCCGGAGCGCCGAGGAGGAGAAGCCGTGTCGCGGATAACGCCTTGCCTGTGGTTCAAGGATCAGGCCGAGGAAGCTGCCCGATTCTACGCATCTATCCTGCCGGACTCGCGCATCGATGCCGTCCACAAGAGCCCCATCGACACGCCGGGCGGTGCCCAGGGGTCGGTGATGCTGGTGGAGTTCACCCTCGCCGGGCAGAAATTCCAGGCCCTGAACGGCGGCATCGACGCCGAGCATAGCCTCGCGGTATCGATGGCCTTTGGCGCGCGCGGGCAGGCTGAGCTCGATCGGGTCTGGGATGCCTTGCTTGAAGGCGGCAAGCCACTGGAATGTGGCTGGCTGGCGGATCGCTACGGCCTGCACTGGCAGATCGTCCCCGACAATTTCGGAGAGATGATGTCCGATCCCGCCAAGGCCAAGGCGGTGATGAGCGAGGTGCTTCGCATGGTGAAGCTGGACATCGCGACGATCGAGCGCGCCGCGGCCAACGCCTGAAGGGAGACAGCATATGTCTAACAGATTTTTCTGGTACGAACTCATGACGAGCGACCGGCCGGCGGCGGAAGCCTTTTATTCCGAGGTGGTCGGCTGGACGCTCCAGCCCTTCGGAGACCCGACCGATCCCTACACGATCGTCGAGGCCGGCGGGCGCGGCGTGGGCGGCCTGATGACGATCCCGGCCGAGGCCGCGGCGCATGGGCTGCAGCCCTGCTGGGTCGGCTATATCCATGTCACCGATATCGATGCAGCGCTCCCGCGCGTTCGCGCGGCCGGAGGTTCGGTGCATCGCGAGCCGGAGATGATCCCGAATGTCGGCCGCTTCGCGATCGTCGCCGATCCGCAGGGCGCGATCTTCAATTTCCTCCAGCCCGACGGACCAGGCATGCCGCCGGTACCGATGGGCACGGTCGGCGGGGTCGACTGGCACGAACTGCACAGCAGCGACTGGGCAGCGGGCTTCGCCTTCTACGCGTCGCTATTCGGCTGGTCGAAGACCGATGCCATGGAGATGGGCGCGATGGGCACATATCAGATGATCGCGCAGGAGCCGGCGCCCGAGGGCGCTGCCTCTGGCGTCACCAGCGGAGCGATGTTCAACGATCCTGGCGCGGCCAGGCCCTATTGGCTGTTCTATTTCCATGTCGATGCGATCGACGCGGCCGGCGCGCGCATCACCGAAAATGGCGGGAAGATATTGCACGGCCCCCAGGAAGTTCCCGGCGGGATGTGGATCGTCAATGCCCAGGATCCGCAGGGCGCCCAGTTTGCGCTGGTCGCGCCGCAACGCTGAGGCAACGCTCGCCGGCGTGAAGCATCGGGCTTGCTCAGCTATAATTGAAGCTGACGCTGATCCTCTCGCCCTTGCCGTCGCCGGCCGGCACCTCATGCCGCAGCCAGCTCTCCCACAGCAGCACCATGCCTGGGCGCGGCTCGGCATAGACGAAGCTGCGGCTGTCTTCAGGCGCGTCGGGCGTGCGCGGCGGCGCCGCCATCATCAGCGGCAGGCGCGGGTCCTCCAGCTTCAGCGCGCCCGATCCTGGCGGCACGCTGACATAGAATGTGCCCGACACGACGCTGTGGGGATGGATATGGCCGGAATGGCTGCCACCGGGCTTCAGCAGGTTGACCCACAGGCTGTCGAGCTTGAGGCGCCGCGCCAGATCGAGGTGCAACGCCTCGGCAAAGCTGCGGACATGGCCGTTGAGAAGCTTGACCAGGTCGGCGAACACCGGATCGCGCGACGGCAGGTCGGCGAGCGAGGCATAGGAGGTGTAGCCGCGATAGCCATGCGCCTTCGACCATGTCCTGCCGGCGCGGTCATCCGCGGCGAGCATTCTCACCGAATGATCGAGTTCGGCGAGCAGATCGGGTTTGTCGATCATCGCCTCGTAGAGGCGCGTCACGAAGAGGGAGCGGATCGTCATGCAGCCGCATGAGCATGGCGAGGATTGGAGTTCAAGCGCCTAACCCTCAGCCTTGGCCCCCGCACCCCTGATCAGCGCCACCGCTTTTGCCAGGGCCAGGTCATGTGGCGCCTTGTTCGTCGGCACGCGGTATCGCGGTGTGACGCCTTTGCCTTCCAGCCGCGTGCCGCTGGCGGTGCGGATATCATATTCGGCGACCGTCAGCTGGCCACCGCCGGGCAGGCGATAGTCGACTCCGCCAGTGACCGCGCCTGCGCTATGCTCGCCGACCACATAGGCATGCCGCCTCTCGTCGAGGAAGAAGGCGAGGATCTCCGCGGCGCTGGCGGTGTGCGGACCGACGATCACGGCGAGCGGGCCCAGATAGGCCAGCGGCCCTGCGCCGCGTGTTTTTTCCTCGATGACGGTCTTGCCGGCAAGGCGGATCAGCACCTCGCGTCTCGGGGTGAACAGGCCGGCGACTTTGTCGAGGACGTCGTCGCGTCCCCCGCTATTGTCCCGCAGGTCGAGGATCACGCCGCTGAGGTTGGCGGTGCCGGCGATGGCGTCGGCAATCCAGCGATCATCGCCCGGATCGAACTGATCGAAGGCGAGCAGCAAGATGCCGCCCGGCATCCGGGCCAACCGCCGGCCAGGTAACAGGTCGCGATCTTCGGCAGGCTCGTGCGATATGGCGATGTCGCCCGGCGGTGTCGCGTAGACATGGCTGTCGTCGAGCTGGTCGAGCATGTTGTTGATAATGGCGTAGAGTTGCTTCTGGTCGCGCGCGGCCAGTGCCCTGGGATAATATTTCTCGCGGATCGCCTCCCAGTCGTTGCCGCCCATCGACCGATCCCAGTAACGATCGGCGACCAGCGTCCAGACGCGATCGAAGACACGCGCATTGAGAGCCTGTTCGCGTCCGGCCGGAAACGCCGCCGATGCGCCGGCGACGAGGCTGAGTATCAGCGAAAGCCTCGTCGGCCAGCGCATTCAGGTCGCTCCATCGAAGGCGCAGCGCAGCGTCAGCCGGTGCGCGACGGTGTCGAACAGCGCTTCGCTGCAGCGGTCCATCCGGTCGCGGCCGATCATTACCACAGGCCATGCGGCCTGCTGCTCCGTTTTCTTCTTGACGACGATGTCGCCCGGCTCCGTCGGATCGGCCGGGAAATCGAACCGGCCGGCAAAGTCCGCAATCCGCACCGGCAGCCTGTCGAAGCCGAAGCCTGCGACGTCGACCCGCCGCGGGAAGCTCAGCGTGGCGGTGGGGCGTTCTACGCCGAAGGCTGCCACGGTCGGGCTGCCGGTCGCGTCGAGTCGTCCGCCATGGGCCTGGGCCAGTATCGCACCAGCCGATGCCGTTGCGACGCTGTCCGGCCGCTCGAGCGAGAATTGGACGAACATCGGCGTGGATCCGACCAATATGGTCGCCTGTGGGCCATGTTCGCTGTCGTCGTCGATCAGGAAATCGGCCCTGCGGCCCGGGTCGCCTGCGCCGGCGCGCACGAAGTGGATCGTTGCATATGGCAGCAGCCCCATGCCGATCTCGCCATCGACGCCGACACAGCAGGCGCGGCCATGCGAGGCGACCTGGACGATCATTTTCCTGTCGTTGATGGTGACCGGAACGGTCGCCTGGATCCCCTTGAGCGTCTCCCGCCCGACCTGCGCCTCGAAGCCCGGCTCGAAGGCGAAGCTGCGATCGGGCGGATCGGTGCGCAGTCGTTCGGCTGCGTCGGGATTGAGCTCGATCAGTCTTTTCTGCTCAAGGCCGACGCGCAGCCTCAGCGTCACCCGGCCGACCTCCAACACGATGACCGGGTCGGCCATGTCCAGCAGCAGTTCGCCAGTCGGAGGTGGCGGGATGGTCGGCTTGCGTGCGCCTGCGCTGCCGGGGGTAGCGGCAAGCGCCAGCGCGAGGAGAATGGTCGCCCGCGCTGGCCTGGCGCTCATCGCTTCCTTCCGGATCAGTTGTGGCGATAGCTGCGATAGCGTGGCGCCGTCGACGTCTGGGCAGAGGCGTGGTTGCGCGACGAGGCGTAGCTGCGGCTGCGATAGGTCCGATGATGGCCCTTATCGATCACCGTATTGTACAGCGCACCGCCCGCGCCGCCGATCAACAGGCCTTCGCCCACCGACAGGCCGGGGATCAGCGCACCGGCAACCACGCCGCCGGCTGCGCCGATGCCCGCGCCGCGCAGGATATGCGGCGCGCTCTGCGCCGAGGCTGGCATGGCTGTGCCGACCGTGAGCAAGACCGCTCCCCCCACTGCTAGCAACTTGTTCATGACGAGAACTCCTCCATAATTATCTATTGCAACGGGTTAGAAACGACCCGGTTCCGGCGTTCATCGGAGAGCAAGGAAATAGCTCGCCAAGGGAATCTGATCGCGCTTCCGTCTGGTCATTGTCAGTTCAGTTGCTGAACCCCATATTGCCAGCATCAATGGAGAATGTGCCATGCGCGCTACACTGTGCCTGATAAGCGGTATATTGATGGCGGCATCGATCCCGGTCCAGGCGGCCAGGGTAGATGCCGAAGCCCGGCTCGCCAAGGCGTTGGACGGGCGGGTCGCGGGAAAGCCGGTCAACTGCATCCCGCTGCACCGGATCGATTCCAGCCAGATCTTCGAGCGGACGGCGATCCTCTACAGGGTCGGCAGCACCTTGTATGTGAACCGTCCTAGAAGCGGTGCGGACTTTCTCGATCGCAACGACGTGCTGCTGACGGATACGCACAGCAGCGACCTGTGCAGCATCGATATCGTGCGGCTGCTCGACCCGAGCATGTTCTTCCCGACCGGGACGCTGGGTCTTGGTGAGTTCGTGCCCTACACCAAGCCGAAGGGCTGACGCTTCGATCGCGTAGATCCTGATCAAGGCCTCGCCGAGGCCCGGAAACGAAAACGGGCCGCCATTGCTGGCAGCCCGTATCGTTTGGAGCAGTTGCCCGGAGCGGCGTTGTCCAACGCCGCGCTCTCCGAGCCGCCGGGCATAGGCCGGCCTGATATCGCTCTTAGCGCTTCGAGAACTGGAAGCTCCGGCGTGCCTTGGCGCGGCCGTACTTCTTGCGCTCGACCGCGCGGCTGTCGCGGGTCAGGAAACCGGCGGCCTTGACGGGCGCGCGCAGGATGGGCTCGTACTTGGTCAGCGCCTGACTGATGCCGTGCTTGACCGCGCCGGCCTGGCCGGAAAGGCCACCGCCCTTGACGGTGCAGATCACGTCATACTGACCCTGACGCTCGGCGACACCGAACGGCTGGTTGATGACGAGACGCAGCGTCGGACGCGCGAAGTAGACTTCCTGGTCGCGGCCGTTGACCGTGATCTTGCCGGTGCCCGGCTTGATCCACACGCGGGCGACGGCGTCCTTGCGGCGGCCGGTGGCATAAGCGCGGCCCTGCGCGTCGATGATCTGCTCGCGCAGCGGCATCGTCGAGACGATCGGCGCCGGAGCGGCGGGGCCTTCGTCGGTCGTGTAGGCCGGAACGGACTCGCCGGCGGCGACGGGCTCGACAGGCGCGCCCGTCAGCGAGGCGAGATCGGAAAGGGACTGGCGGTTATCGGACATTATGCGCCCACCTTGTTCTTGCGGTTCATCGACCCGATGTCGAGGACTTCGGGGTTCTGGGCTTCATGCGGATGCTCGGTGCCCTTGAAGATGCGCAGGTTGCGCATCTGCTGGCGGCCCAGCGGGCCGCGCGGGATCATGCGCTCGATCGCCTTTTCGAGCACGCGCTCGGGGAAGCGGCCCTCGAGGATCTTGTCCGCGTGGGCTTCCTTGATGCCGCCGGCATAGCCGGTGTGGCGATAATAGACTTTCTGGCTCAGCTTCTTGCCGGTGAAGCGAACCTTCTCGGCATTGATGATGATGACGTTGTCACCACAATCGATGAACGGCGTGTAGCTCGCCTTGTGCTTGCCACGCAGGATGTTGGCGATGATCGAAGCGGCGCGGCCGACGACCAGCCCTTCCGCGTCAACGATGTGCCACTTCTTTTCCACCGTATGCGGTGTCGCCACCTTGGTGGTCTTCATCAGCGCCTTCATGGGCTTGGACCTTCTTGTTTCACAAACGAATGACGCCGCCCGGCAAAGGACGGCGTTGACCGGGCGCTAATGCGCATGGGGGCCAAATAAGTCAAGCAAAATGGGCTTATTTTAATGAGGTATTATAATACCTTTAGGTGCTGTGAGGCTGTGCGCCGCCCATAGGAGCGACCCGAGCAGCAGCACCGCCACCGCCTGATGCGCGATGGCGACATGCAGGTCTACTCCGGTCATCAGCGTGGCGATGCCAAGGCCGATCTGAAGGACAATGAAGGTGGCGACAGCGTAAACCGGCCCCTTGGCGCCCTTGCTTCGGGCGGCGCCGGCAACGGCCAGGGCGGCGATGGCGGCGGCCCAGGCCCACCAGCGATGGACGAACTGCACCACGATTGGATTGTCGTAGAGGTTGGCGAAGCCGAGCGCCGGGTTCCATCCTCCCGAGGGAAACCAGTCCTCGCCCATCTTCGGCCAGCTCGCAAAGGCATAGCCGGCGCGCAGTCCGGCCACGAAAGCGCCCAACATGATCTGCACCGCCAGGATCAGCAGCGCGGCGAGGGCGAGGCCAGGGACCCGGGCCGGCCCGGCGCTGCCATCGCGGGCGAGGCGGCGAAGGTCGAGGACGGTCCACAGCAGCGCCGAGAAGATCAGGAGCGCCGCGAGGAGATGCGTGGCAAGCCGGATATGGCTGACTTCGGTCCGTGCCGACAGGCCGGAATAGACCATCCACCAACCGATCAGGCCCTGCAGTCCGCCGAGCGCGAAGATCGCGATCATCCGCCAGCCATAGCCGGCCGGGATGGCACGCTTCCACCACGCGGCGAGCATCACCAGCGCGAGGACGAAGCCGATCCCGCGGGCGAGCAGCCGGTGGAGATATTCCCAGAAGTAGATCGATTTGAACCCCTCCAGCGTCATGTGGAGGTTGAAGGCGGTATATTGCGGGATCGTCTTGTAATTCTCGAACTCGGCCTGCCATTCGGCCTTGTTCAGCGGCGGGACGATGCCGCGGATTGGCTTCCACTCGGTGATCGAAAGGCCCGACTCGGTTAGCCGGGTGATCCCGCCGACCACGACGATCGCGAACACCAGCGCCGCGACGAACAGCAGCCAGTTGGCGAGCGCGCGAGGGCGCGGGGAAGCGGCGGCGGGTCGGGACAGCAACGACATGCCCGCGCTCATGCGCCAGTGGAGCGGCTTCTTCAACGCCGTTGAGGAGGAAGTTGCTCTGGCATCCTCTTGCGCGGCTCCCTATCATGCCGCCATGCACGAACGCGTCGATCGGGAGAGGGAGCCGGGCAAGGCCGGCGGGATCACCAGACGCAAGCTGCTGGTCGGCGGCGGGGCTGCGGCGGGCCTGCTGGTGGGCTGGGCGGTGTGGCCGCGGCATTATGCTCCAAACCTGGTCGCGGCGCCCGGTGAGAGCGTCTTCAATGCTTTCCTCAAGATCGGCGCAGACGGACGGGTCGTCGTTGCGGTGCCGCAGGCGGAGATGGGGCAGGGCGTTTACACCGCGATGCCGCAGATCCTGGCGGATGAACTGGGCGCCGACTGGCGGACCGTCGGTGTGGAACCGGCGCCGATCAACCCGCTCTATGCCGATAGCATGCCGATCGACATGGAAGTCGAGCATCGCCTGCCTGGCTGGATGCAGGGGGTTGGCCACTGGGCGGCGCGCGAGATCGCTATGCGGCTCAACCTGACGATGACTGGCGCCTCCTCCTCGATCCGTAACTTCGAAGGCCGATTGCGCGAGGCGGGAGCGGTCGCGCGCAGCCTGTTGTGCATGGCGGCCGCGGAGCGCTGGGGCATCGATTGGAAAGCTTGCGACACCGAGGCAGGCTTCGTCGTGCGCGGGAGCGACCGGCTTCGCTTCGGTGAACTGGCCCAGGCCGCCTCCCGGCTCTCGCCACCCGATCCGGTGACGCTGAGGACGGCGGCCGAGCGGACGCTGGTCGGTCAGCCGGTGCCTCGGCTGGACCTGCCGGCGAAGGTCGACGGGTCGGCCCAGTTCGGCGCGGATGTTCGCCTGCCCGGCATGGTCTATGCCTCCATCGCACATGGCCCCTATGGCGGCGCGCGTCCTGTCAAGATGACGACCGCCGATGCCGAGGCCGCGCCGGGGGTGATGGCGGTGGTCACCAATCCAGGCTGGGTTGCCGTGGTCGGGACCAACTGGTGGGCTGCGGATCGCGGCTTGCAGGCGTTGGCCGTGGAGTTCGAGACAGCGGGACCGCGGCCGGACGACCGCACTGTCTCGCGGGCGCTGGCAGCGGCTCTCGATAGCAGCGACTTCAAGCGCTTCAGCGAGCGTGGCGATCCCGACGCGGCGCTCAGCGGACAAGGCGTGGTCAGTGCGAGCTATTCGGTGCCGATGCTGGCGCACGCGCCGATGGAGACGCTGACCGCCACGGCGCGTGTCAAGGATGGCGAACTCGAAATCTGGGCTCCATTGCAGGCCGTGCCGCTGACGCGTGCCGCGGTCGCGTCAGCCGTCGGCCTGGCCGAGCATCAGGTCATTATCTACCCTACGCTTGTCGGCGGCGGATTTGGCCGCAAGAGCGAAGTCGATGCCGCCGTCGAGGCTGCGATCATCGCGCGCAAGATCGGCAAGCCGGTCCAGCTGATCTGGCCTCGTCGCGAGGATATCCAGCACAGTCGCTTCCGCCCTCCCGCGCTGGCGCGGATGAAAGCGCGGGTGGGGCCAGGCGGTTCCATCGCAGCCTGGTCGGCCAAGATCGCGGCTCCATCGACGACATCGGAGATGGTCGACCGCTTGATGGGCAAGTCCGCCAAGCCAAGCTACGCTCCGGAGCGCGGCGCGATCACGGGTGCGGAGCCGCCCTATGCGATATCTGCGCTCGCCATCGACCACGCCGCGGTCGCGACCGGCGTACCGACCGGCCTATGGCGGTCGGTCGCCAACAGCTATACCGCCTTCTTCACCGAGAGCTTCATCGACGAGCTGGCGCTGAGCGCCGGGCTCGATCCTCTTTCCTTCCGGATGCAGGCGCTGGGCCAGCAGCCCCGGCTTGCGCGCTGCCTGCAGATGGCGGCTTCGGTCGGGGCGTGGCAGGGCGGCGAGCCGGGCATCGGGCAGGGGCTGGCGGTACATAGTTGTTTCGGCAGCCATGTCGCGGTTCTCGCCGAGGCCAGGATCGAGGGCGACCAGATCAGGGTGTCGAGCATTACGGCGGTTGCCGATGTCGGCCGGGTGATCCATCCCGATATCGTCCGGCAGCAGATCGAGGGTGGCATCGTTTGGGGCCTCGGCAATGGGCTGGGCACCGCGATCTCTCTGCGCGATGGAAAGGTGGACGCGCAGAATTTCGATGGTCTCGGCCTTCCTTATCTCACCGACACGCCGGAAATACGCGTGAAGATCATCCCCTCGGATCTGCCGCCTGGTGGCGTCGGAGAGATCGCGGTGCCGCCGGTTGCACCCGCGATAGCCAACGCGGTCTTCGCGGCCACAGGCAAGCGTTTGCGCCACCTTCCGCTGAGGCTGTCCGACGCATGACCCCCTCTCCCGACCGGCATCCCGCGGTGCCGGCGCCGCGGATCGGCGTATTGATCGTCAACCTGGGCACGCCCGATGCCCCGACCGCTCCAGCGGTGCGCCGCTATCTCGCCCAGTTCCTGTCCGATAAGCGCGTCGTCGAGATTCCGTCGCTGCTCTGGCAGCCGATCCTGCGCGGTATCATCCTGAACGTCAGGCCGCGGAAGTCTGCGCATGCCTATGCCCAGATCTGGACCGAGGCCGGTTCGCCGCTGGCCGCGATAACGGCTCGGCAGGCGTCGGCGTTGCGCGAGAAATGGGGCGGCGAGGTGATCGTCGATCACGCGATGCGTTACGGCCGACCGGCAATTGCCGAGAGGATAGCGGCGCTGAAGGCGCAAGGCTGCGAGCGCATATTGCTCGCGCCGCTCTATCCGCAATATTGCGGCGCGACGACCGCGAGCGTCACCGACGCCGCCTTCGCTGCGATCGCGGCGATGCGCTGGCAACCCGCCTTGCGGATCCTGCCGCCCTATCATGGCCATCCGGTCTATATCGATGCGCTTGCGGCGTCGATTTCCGAGAGCCTCGCAGGCCTGGACTTCACGCCCGACGTCCTCGTGGCAAGCTTCCACGGCATGCCGCGCCGAACGCTCGAGCTCGGCGATCCCTATCATTGCCACTGCCAGAAAACTGCAAGACTGTTGGGCGAGGCTCTGGGACGCGATCTGGTGATCTCGTTCCAGTCTCGCTTCGGTCGAGCGCGCTGGCTGGAGCCTTCGACCGAGGCGACCTTCGCCCGACTGGGCGGCGAGGGGATCAAGCGGATCGCTGTCGTCGCGCCCGGCTTTGCAGCCGATTGCCTCGAGACGCTGGAAGAGCTCGCGATACGCGGGAGCGAGCAGTTTCGCGCTGCTGGAGGGGAGCGCTTCGCTTACCTGCCCTGCCTCAACGACAGTGCAGCCGGCGTCGCGATGCTGGAGCGGCTGATTGCCGCCGAACTCGAGGGCTGGCTGAAGGCGGGAAAATAGGCGCCAGCGAGCGACGATACCTATTATTCGCGGTTTCGTTTCGTTCCCTGACGTTCTAGCATCGGCTCGAATCTGAGGGAGAAACGTAATGGCGCGTGTGGCAATCGTTACCGGCGGAACCCGTGGTATTGGCGAGGCTATCAGCATGAAGCTGAGAGATGCCGGAATCTCGGTCGCCGCCAACTATGCCGGTAATGATGAGCGCGCCAAGGCTTTCACCGCGGCAACCGGCATCAAGAGCTACAAATGGGACGTCGCCGATCATCAGGCCTGCCTCAATGGCGTGGAGCAGGTCGAAGCTGAGCTCGGCCCCGTCGATATCCTCGTCAACAATGCCGGCATCACGCGCGACGRCATCATCCTGAAGATGACCTATGACGATTGGAAAGCGGTGATCGACACCAATCTCGGCGGTTGCTTCAATATGGCAAAAGCGACGTTCCCCGGCATGCGCGCGCGCGGCTGGGGCCGTATCGTCAATGTCGGTTCGGTGAACGGCCAGGCCGGCCAATATGGCCAGGTCAACTATGCCGCCGCCAAGTCGGGCATCCATGGGTTCACCAAGGCGCTGGCACAGGAAGGCGCCAAGGCGGGGGTGACGGTCAACGCGATCGCGCCTGGCTATATCGACACCGACATGGTCGCCGCAGTACCGCAGGACGTGCTCGCCAAGATCATTGCCAAAGTGCCGGTCGGCCGGCTCGGACAGGCGGAGGAGATCGCCCGCGGGGTGCTCTTCCTCTGTGCGGAGGATGCGGGCTTCGTCACGGGCTCGACGATGTCGCTCAACGGCGGCCAGCACATGTACTGAGGCGCCGGGGGTGGCAGGTCCGGTCAAGCGTTCGGTCAACATCGCCGGGCATGCCACTTCCATCACGCTGGAGCAGGTCTTCTGGGAGGCGCTCGTCCGCGCTGCTGCCGACGAAGCGTTGCCGCTGAATGCACTTGTGGCGCGGATCGACGCGGAACGGGTGGCGGACGAAGATCTGCCGAATCTTGCCAGCGCGATCAGGGTATGGCTTTTCCGCAGGGCGGCCCGGGTCGACTGAATCAGTAGAGCAGACGCCGGTACAGCCCACCATCTGCCAGCACTTCAAGCACCTCGTCGCCGAGAAACCGTGTCAGCGCGGCATGTACGTCATCGCCCATCGATCTGCTCCCGCAGACATAGATGGCGCTGCCTGCCAGCGCCCAGTCGAGCAACGGCGTTTTCGCGTCTTCGATCTGGTCGGTGACAAGCCGTTGTTCCTGGCCGTCGCCCGGAAAGACGAGATCGCAGCGCTCGAGGTGGCCGCTCGACACCCATTCGGCGATCTCGACCGCCAACACATGGTCATCGGCGCTATTGCGATCTCCGAAGATCAGCCAGTTGCGCGTGCCCGGGGGGCGGGATTTGATGTGCGCCCGCAAGCCCGCAAGCCCGGTGGCGTTGCCGACCAGGATCAGCGGCACCGCGTCGGCGGCCGGCAAGAAGTCGGGCTCCTCGCGCAGCATGAGCGCAACCTGCTGGCCGGTCTGAAGGTCCTCGCACAGCCAGCGCGACCGGCGGCCCGCGTTGGGACCATCGGCGGGGCACAGCCGTACCACCAGTTCGACCGCATTTTCGGCCGGAAGCGATCCGATCATATAGTCGCCTGCCAGCGCCGCGGCGGAGGCGGGGTGCTCGATGACTTCCGCAGCGGGCCCGCAATAGATGCGCGCGACGGCGCCGGCGCGCCATGTGGGCATGACCTCCTCGGGCACCAGTCGCAGACGGTACAGCGGACCGCCGGCCGACCCGGAATTGGCCAGGTTGCGCTCGATCAAGCGCCATGGCGCATAGAGGGGATGATCCTGGCGAGGCTCCGCGGGCGCGGGCGCCGCTGAGGGCGCGGCGGCCATCGGGTGCAGCGGCGGCGGTGATGGTGATACGCGCCGGGGCTCGGGCGGTTCGAAGCCGCCCCTGCCGCGCGTCCGCCGTACCAGTATCGCCAGCAGGATCGCGAACAGGAGGATCGCAATGCTCGCCATGGCGAGCATGATGTAGTTGAAGCTGCTCAACGGCTAGCCCGCCGGTGCCGTCCGAACGGCATCGGCTTCATGGTGCATGTGTGAAAAGGACATGCGAAGCCGTTCCCCTTTGCAGTCACGCACATCGGCCGTTGCCTCCCGTCAGCCGCAGGCGAGGGGAATGGCCGCGGATGATGGCCGACCTCCGCGCGATGGCCGGTAAATGATCCGAAGCGTCCCCTGCGCTCCCACAATAAGCGTGCAATACGCGGCGTGACAATGACTTAAGCTGTTCAGGCACGCCATCGCATGTGCGCGTGCCGAAAATACTTGTATGTGTCGGATCAGCCGGCTTCGTTCCGGATGGGATATGGTGTTCCGGGGAGGGGCTGGGATGATGTTCGACGGCGACATCACCGCACTGCTGGAATGGGAGGCGCTCGGGGGCTCCCCGCTGCTTGGTTGTTCCCGCTTGCTGGCTCATCCGCGCTTTCAGGCTGCGGCGCGTGCCTTGGCCAAGAACATGCTCGACATCTGCGTCGACAACGGCCTGCGCGGAATTTTCAAGGATGCCGGCCGCTATGTCGCTGCCATGTGGGCACTATACCTGCACGGCGCCGGGGAACTCACCTTGCCTGCCTTGAAGCGGATATGTCTGAGATCTGGCCTCCTCAGTCCGGGAAGGGCGCGATCGGTGCTGCTCTACCTGCTGCATCTCCGCTATATCGAACCAGCAAAGGACCAGAGCCGGTGCGGAGCGGTCCGCTACGTCCCGACGGCCAGCTTCCACAGCGCCTGGGCCAGCCACCTGCGCGCGGCGGTATCGGCTGCAGCGATCATCGAGCCGGGGGCGAAGCACGTCCTCGACGCCTTGGATCGGCCAGAGGTCATCGACACCCTGAACCGCATCCAGAGCGAAGGCCTGCTCGGGGCATCGCGCGCCAGTCAGCAGGATTCTCCTTATTTCCGGATATTCATGCATCGCCATGCGGGGTCGCAAATTGCTTGGATGCTGATGACCAGCCCGCACGGCGCGACCGATTTTCCGCCACGTGAGCCGGTGTCTCTCCCCGTGGCATCGATTGCCCGCCGCTTCGAAATCTCGCGCGTCCACGTGCGTCGGTTGTTCGACGATGCGCGGGCCGAAGGGCTGATAGAAGCCGATGAACGCGGTGCAATATGTTTCACCGACGGTGCCGGCGCGTTCATCCGCCATATCTACGCTGCGCAGTTGGTCCAACTGCTCGCCTCGACCGCGGGAACCCTTCGCGCGCGGCCGGAGCTTCATTCTCAAGGCGTGCCAACATGAGGTGAAGCCGCTTTCGCGATCGTTTGATCCAGACTGGCGTTGATCAAAAATGTACAGTTGTCACGCAGGGGCCCGCGCCTAGTCTGATCCGTAACGAACGTTCTGGCTTCCCCCTGCAGCCGGTCGATCGTTGACGATCGTGCGGCGAAGGCGCACCCTGAAACTATTCGATGCGAGCGCACTGCCGCTGCAGAGGCGCAAGCTTCCGTTGCTTTGCTGATTATCCACCAATCGATGGAGTAAGCACATGCGCACCTTGCCTTTGATGTTCGCCGCCCTCGCCTTGGCGGCAGCCGTTCCCGCCATGGCCGCCGCCGACGAGAATGCTCCATCCTTCCAGAATGGAAGCGTGTGGGACTTCGGCCAGATCAAGACCGTGGATGGCCATTTCGACGACTATATGAGTTGGCTCTCGACATCGTGGAAACCGCAGCAGGAGGCGCTCAAGAAAGCGGGCTATATCCTGTCTTACAAGGTGCTGCTCGTCACCGATCCGCGCAAGGATGAGCCCGACATCCTCCTCCTCACCGAATATGCCAACATGGCTGCCTTCGACCGATCGACGGCCGAGGTCTACGCGACCATGGCCAAGGTCAACGGCCCGCTGCCCCAGGCTTCGCAGCAGCAGGCGGCCCGCGCCGCGATCCGCACCATTCTTGGCGACATGATGACGCGCGAGGCGATCCTGAAATAGGGGCGCATCCGGGAAGGCATGGCGGTGGCTTTGATCCGAAGGCCGGCGCCCCGTCGTCTCAGGTCAGGAACGAGACGAGGCGGTCGGGGTGGATCGGTAGTCCATCATATCCGGCAACGAGGAACAACAGTCCGAACCCGGCGGCTGCCCAGCTGATGCCGAGCACCGCCATGCTTTCCACCAGGGCGGCGATCGCCGCAACCGCCACGGCGATCGAGAGAAAGCCATCCGACAGGTCGAATTGATCGTCGCGATAGCCCAGCCGGTCATAATTGGCCTGTGCCTCGATCGCCTGGCGCTTGAGCATGGCTGACTCGTCCTCATGACGTCTCGACGATGCCGCCGCATCGAGCGCGGCCTGCCGGGCCGTTCGGGCGGAAAACTGACCGAGCAACGCGGCGGCGATGCCCTGGTCGTGCGCCTTGATGCGCGTCGCCTGATATTCGTCCCATCGATCGATCTTGTCAGCCTGCGCGGCCTGCATGGCCTGGACGATATTGTCATCCTTGATCTTGCCCACCGCCATCGCAACCGACAGCAGCACGACAGTGATCGCTACCAGGCGGTTGAGGCGGCGATCATTGCCTTCCGCCAGTTCTGTAGCATCGCTCATAGGCTGACCTTCTTACCCGTGCCGCGGCGAAACGGAATAGCGACGTTCACCGCATCAGCAGTGTGCGCGCCTGCGCGGCGATCTGGGCGAGCATGGCGGCGGTCGGCGCGGCAGCCGAGCGGGCGCGGGCGACGGTTTGGCGGAATTGCCCTGCGCGTGCCTGCTGCGCCTCCAGCCACTTGCTGACGGCCGCGGCCGGGCCGTTCTTGCCTCGGCGGGCCAGGAAGTCGAGACGGATCTGTCCGAACTCGCGGGTAAGCCCGGCAACCAGCAGGCGCTCCCAAGCGTCGGCGCTGCGGAACCGCGCCGCCGCCGCCTTCGCCCAGTCGAGTCCGAGCGCTTCACCCAGCACGACATAGGCGCGGGTTACGTCCACCTCGTCAGCCGAAAGTTCGCTCGCCAGCGCGGCCGTGCCGATCGCCCCGTCGAGCTCGGCGAGCCGGACCACGGCTTCGACCAGCGACGCGTCGACGCCCTCGGCGGCGATCCGCTGGCGCAGCATATCGGACTGCTGGCGCGCCTCGGTCTTGATCAGTTCGCCGCGCGCCTTGTCCAGCCTGGTGAGGCCAGGGCGGAGCATCGCCACCATCGTGCCGATGTCTGTGTCCGGGGCGATGCTGCGAAGCAGGTCGGCTACGTGGGACCGGCCGATCTCGGCGAGGCTGTCGAGCAGGGTGAGCCGCGCCTGCTCGCCGATGACGGCGCGCTCGATCCGTTCGAACAGCGGCTCGAGATCGAACAGCGTATCGACGGTCACATAGGTCGCTGCCACCTGCGCGAGCGAGCAGCCCTCCTCCTCCGCCATCTCGAAGGGGGCGACGATGCCGAGACGGTTGATGACCCGGTTCGCCATCTTGGTGGCGATGATCTGCGGACGCAGCCGGTGGGCATCGATCGCATCGCGGTAATCCTTGCGCATTGCCGGGGGGAAGGCGGCGTGCAGCAGCGGCGCCAGCATCGGATCGGCGTTGCGGTCGCTGCTTTCGATCGCATCCTGCAAAGCCAGCTTGCCGTGCGACAGCACCACCGCCAGCTCCGGCCGGGTGAGGCCGCGATGGTCCTGCGCCCGCCGCAGCAGCATGTCGTTGCTGTCGAAGCCGTCCACGCCGCGATTGATCCGGCCCGTGGCCTCCAGAATCTCGACGACGCGAAGCTGGGATGGCAATGCGTCGGCACCGCCGCGTTCGGCAAGTGACAGCGCGAGCGTCTGGAGACGGTTATCCTCCAGCACGATATGGGCAACATCGGCGGTCATCCGTTCCAGCAGATCGTTGCGCTGATCGAAGCCGAGCCGGCCTTCCAGCATCTCGCGATTGAGCGCGATCTTGATGTTGACCTCGTTGTCGGAGCAGTCGACCCCAGCCGAATTGTCGATGAAGTCGGTGTTGATCCGCCCGCCCTTGAGCGCGAAGGCGATGCGGCCGGCCTGGGTCGCGCCCAGGTTGGCGCCTTCACCGATCACCTTGGCCCGTATGTCTTCGCCATCGACCCGGTGCGCCTCGTTGGCGCGATCGCCGACCTCGGCGTTGGTCTCGGACTTCGCCTTCACATAGGTGCCGATGCCGCCGAACCACAGCAGGTCGACCGGGCTTTTCAGGATCGCCGCGAGCAAGGCGGAGGGGTCGAGCACGTCCTCCTTGATATCGAGTGCGGCCTTCACCTGCGCCGAAATCGGGATTTCCTTCTGGTCGCGCGGGAATATGCCGCCACCTTTGGAGATCAGCCTGGCGTCATAATCCGCCCAGCTGGACCGCGGCAGCGCAAACAGCCGCGTGCGTTCGGCATGGCTTTTCGCCGGGTCGGGATCGGGATCGAGGAAGATGTGTCGATGGTCGAAGGCCGCAATCACCTTTAGCGTCTTCGACAGCAGCATGCCGTTGCCGAACACATCGCCCGACATGTCGCCGCATCCGGCGACGCGGACGATATCATTCTGCACGTCGACGCCCATTTCCGCGAAGTGCCGCTGTACGGAGACCCAGGCGCCGCGCGCGGTTATGCCCATCGCCTTATGGTCGTAGCCGTGGCTCCCGCCGCTGGCGAAGGCATCGCCGAGCCAGAAGCCGCGTTCGATCGCAATGGCATTGGCGACGTCGGAGAAGCTCGCGGTACCCTTGTCGGCGGCGACCACGAAATAGGGATCGTCGCCATCGCGGATGACGACCTTGGCCGGGTGCACGACCTTGTCCTCGACGATGTTGTCGGTGACCGACAGCAGCGCCCGGATGAAGATCCGGTAGCTCTCCGTGCCTTCCGCAAGCCAGGCGTCGCGGTCGCCGGGCGGCGGGAGCTGCTTGGGATAGAATCCGCCCTTGGCCCCGGTCGGCACGATAACGGCGTTCTTGACGACCTGTGCCTTCATCAGCCCGAGCACTTCGGTGCGGAAATCGTCGCGCCGGTCCGACCAGCGCAGGCCGCCGCGCGCGATCGGCCCGCCGCGCAGATGGATGCCCTCGACCCGCGGCGAATACACCCAGATCTCTCGCCACGGCAACGGCGCGGGGAGGCCGGGTATGCCGCTGGAGTCGATCTTGAACGCGAGCGCTTCCGCGGCCGCTGGCGAGAAGGCGTTGGTGCGCAGGGTCGCGCGGACGACGGCGCGATATCGGCGCAGCATGCGATCGTCGTCGATCGCGCTGACTTTCTTGAGCCCAGCCTCTATTTCACCGTTGATGCGATCGGCCTCACCCTTGTCGCGGCGCGACGGATGATGGAGCGCGCGGAAATAGGCGATGATGCTTCGCGCCACGTCGGGCGCCTTCTTGAGGGCCTCGACGGCCGTGCCGAGGCCATAGGCGAAGCCGGTCTGCCGCAGATATCGAAACCAGGCTCGGAACAGCACCGCTTCGTCGGGAGAAAGGCCGACCGTGACGATCAACTCGTTAAACAGGTCGTTCTCGGCGCGGCCTTCGAGGGTTGCCGCGATCGCCGCCTCGGCGATGGCGCTGCGCTCCAGCAGCCGGGCGGCCGTCTCGGCATCGGCGAGATCCACGCGGAACTCGTGGATGAAATCGGTCCGGCCACCTTCGAGCGCCGTGGGGATCTCCTCCAGAACCCGGAAGCCGAAATTCTCGAGCACGGGCACCGCCTCGGAGAGCGCGATCAACCCTCCGCGCCGGTAGATTTTGAGCCGCAGCCGGTTCTCGGGATCCTTGTCGCTGCGATAGAGGCGGCAATTGCGCGCTTCGCCATCGGCCAGCGCCGCCAGCCGCAGGATATCGCTGGCGGCTTCGGCGGGGCTCGAGTGGGTGCGATAGGCGCTTGGAAAGGTTGCGGCATAATCGATCGCAAGCCGCACCGCCCGGCTGTGCGGCTCGATTTCGGCCAGTCGCGCCTCGACCGCGGGTTCCCAGCCGCGCAGCATCTCGGTCAACCGCGCGTCGAGTGGCGCGCTTTCGGGATCCTCCGCGCCGGCCGGCAGATCGAGCATGTAGCGAAGCTGGGCGATATCGCCTTCGCCCAGGTGCAGCGACCAGTTGGACAGAGTCGCGCCCGACGCTTCGGTCAGCATCTCGCTGATGGCGACGCGGCGTCCCGTCGTCAGCAGTTCGCGCGGCAGCCAGACGATCGCGATGAGATGCTCGCCCAGGGTGGAGCGTGCGATCTCCAGGCGAGGGCGAGGGCGGTCGATCAGCGACATCGCGGTCAGCGCAACCCGCTCGAGCGCCTCGGCGGGCAAGGTGAGCATCAGGTCGGCCGGGAGTTCCGTCAAGGCGTGGTGGAGCGACTTGCCGGCATGGCCTTTCGGATCGAAGCCGAGCCGTTCCTCGATCGCGGCGAGGCGGGTCCGCAGCAGCGGGATCTCGGTGGTGGGCGCGCGCAGCGCGGCGCTGGTCCACAAGGCGGCGTGGATGGAGAGCGCGATCACCTCCTTGCCGCGGCGCACCGGCACGACGATGAGATCGAGCGGTGAGCGGCGATGAACGGTGGAACGGCAGTCGCTCTTGACCAGCAACGGCGCAACGCCGCCCTGCTCGAACCAGGCGAGGGCCGCCTTCGCCGTCTGGTCGCGCCAAAGCTTGCGATCGGCAACGCGCAATATGCCCAGCTTGTCGCGAGCTTCGCCCTTCGCCGGCGCGACGATATGGCCCAGCAGCGTGAGGTTCGCGTCGAGCATCCAGCGCAGCAGCGCCGCGCCTTCGCCATCGGGCAGCGCTTCGGCATCGTCGCGCATCGCCACCTGCATCTGCGGCCAGTCGCGCACCGCGGCGCGGACGTCCGCCAGCACCGCGGCGATGGCCTGGGCAAGCTCCTGGCGTTCGCGCGCGTCGACGCGCTCGGCCTCGAGATAGATCAGCGATTCCCGGCGCTCGCCGGTCGACCCCTGCGGCAGCACCGCCGACAGATGGCCGTCCTCGTCGCGGCGGATCGCGGCGACCGGGTGGAGCAGCCGGCGTATCTCGATGCCCTGGGCGGCGAGGGTGGCGGCGACCGAGTCGACGAGGAACGGCATGTCGTCATTGACCACCGCGATCCGCATCAGCCGATGCCCGTCGCTATTGCCGGCGATGGTCTGGATGGCGATGGCCGGGTGTCCCGGCTGGCGCCGCAAGGCGGTCTGGGCGAGATAGGCGGCCGCCTGGGCGAGTTGCGCGCCGTCGAGATCCGCGACCTCGCCGGGCAGCGCGCCCGCGGTCAGCGCCTGTTGAAAGATGCCGGTGAAGTCAGTCTTGTCCGCTGCCGCGCGCACCGTCGTCTTGCTGTCCATGAAGCACCGCTCCTGCTTCCCCCGTCCCGGCTCGGGCCGGGTTGTCTCGATGGGGATAACGGCCCGATATGGACCCGCGGCATGACGGCCACAAGGAGCCGACTCCGTCGGGGCGACATTTGCAATGGATGTACGGGGAACCGCCCGCGTCGGTCATTTCCTGACCGGGGCAGGGGCGTTCGCGCAATTTTGTCAGGCGATGAAGCGCTGCAGCGCCTTGTCCACCGCGCTGCGATCGACGATCGGGCGCGAAACGATCGCCACCTTCCCGTCGGCTTCGCGCCGGGCGACGAGCAGCATGATATCGCCCTCGACGTCGCCGAGATCGACGATCGCCCGCGGCAGGGCGCTGCCCACCATCATCCGCGCGGACTGGACCCGGTCGACCTTCAGCGCCGGGCGGCGCTCGCCGCGCTCGGCGGCGACGACGCCCTTGATCCCGCCGGCGAGGCTCGCCAGCCATTGCTCGACCCGGCCGGCGGCAAGGCACAGCCGGCGGGCGTGGGTGAGCACCGCGGCGAACTCGGTGAGTCGCTTGCGGTCATAATCGCGGCCGAACACCAGCTTGACGATCGGCGTCATCGGCGCGCGCGCCTGCGGCACGATGCCCGCGCCGGCCAGCAGCGGCGCCAGGCCGTCCGGGTCGATCTCGGCCGCCAAGGCTACGTCATAGGCGAAGGAGAGGGCGCGGTAGAGCGCGTGGCGGGTGCGGCCTTCGCTGTCGCGCGCCTCGCCCGCCAGGGCGCGCGCATCGTCGACCAGATCGGCCAGCGCCGGAAGTTCGCCGGCCTCCGCCAGGGCGGCGCGCTCGCTGGGGGCGGCCAGTTCGGCGAGCGGGCGCGCGGGCCCGGCAAAGGCGGTGGTCACCGCCTCGACGATATCGGGGGCCAGCGCCTGTTCCGCGGCTTCCTTCCAGTTGATCACGCCATGGATGAGATCGATCACCGCGCCGTTCGACGAATAGGGCATCAGGATGCCGCGATACAGCATCGGCTGGCCGCGCTGGCTGATGAACTCCGCCTCGAAGCCGACCGGCGCGCGATTGTCGAGGATCTCGTTATAATGGCCGGTCAGCCGCGACAGCACCGAGCGGTCCGGCACGTCCGCGACCGATTCGATCTCCGCCGCCAGCCCGCCTTCCTCGCGCAGCGCCCGGCCGAGATAGGCGATCGCCGGGTTGACCCGGTCGACCGAGAAATCGAGCAGCACCGAATAGGGGCCGAACTCGTCGAGCACCTCTAGATCGAGATCGCCGATCGCGGGATAGTCGCGGCCGTCGAGCAGCGAGAGCCACATTTCATAGGCGCGCACATGCATGCGCCGCTCGTCGGTGCCGATCATCGGCGGCATGTCCATGCAGGGCTCGTCGGCTGCGGGAAAATCCCACTCCGCCAGGTCCTCTGCATTGAACGAGCGATAATCTTCCATGTTCGGGCCCCTGGCACAGCGGCGCGCCTGATCGGAAAGGCGCGATAGGCCGCGACCATGCCCCGCCGCGGGTTGAGGATTGGTAAAGGCGACAAAATTCGTTTCGACGCCACCGCGACCGAGCGCTTGAACAAGCCGGCAACCGCTGTTAATGGCCGCCCTCCGGTTAGCCGCTTTAGCTCAGTTGGTAGAGCATCGCATTCGTAATGCGGGGGTCACAGGTTCGAGTCCTGTAAGCGGCACCATTTACCTGATCGCGATATGATGGCGCATCGTTCCGAGGCGCTTGCCCGCCGTTTTCCAGAGTGGGAAGCGAGGGGGAGGCGTCGGTAAACCGGCACTGCGATTGCCTTGCTAGATGCGAATGATTCGCAGTTATTCCGGGTGTATGGGGTTGTTCGTTCGTTTTTTTAGTTTTTCCCGCCGACCGGCCCCGCGCAGGGAGAAACCATGCGGCAACCGAACGGGCAACGGGTGTTATATTCAGTCATGAGAATGAGCGTTCACAGCGCGAGCGTGCCGCGTGTGAAATAGGGCTATTTGCAGCGATCGAAGTCCTACATGTCAATGAAAAGTGGGAGTATGCATGGTCCAAGAGCGCGGAGGCCTGCCCTATTCCAACCCGCACAGCTTCCGCGACATGCTTGTACGCCACGCGATGACGCTGGATCTGACGCCGAAGAAATGAAAGCATGGTCGCGGAACTTGGGCGATGCCGATGTACTGACGACCTTTGCCAGTTACAGGACTGTGCCCGTACATCGTCAGGGGGAATTGATCCGCGCGCATGCCGTCGGCGAAGGCAGGGCGCAAACGGCGATGGCCACCTCCTGGCGGCCTTGGAAGGCTTAAGGGCGAGATGATTGGAAACCCAAGGTTTATAGACAGCGTCGCTGGCGCGTTTTACTGCATGCGTCCACATGACCTTGATCAAATCTAGAAAGCGGGTTGCGGACCATGGGGAGGTGTTCACGCCACCGTGGCTCGTTGAAAGAATGCTTGATCTCGTAAAGGGCGAGACGGAGCGGCTCGACGCGCGCTTTCTCGAACCCGCTTGCGGCAGCGGCAATTTCCTCGTGCCGATCCTGCAACGCAAGCTCGCCGCCGTGGAGCTGAAATTCGGCAAGTCCGATTTCGAGAAGCGGCACTATGCCCTGCTCGCGGTGATGTGCGCCTATGGGATCGAGCTGCTGCCCGATAACATCGCGGAGTGCCGGGCGAATATGCTTGAGGTGTTTGCCGACTATCTCGGTCTGACCGAGGCAGATGAGCTATATCGCGCCGCCTTTTATGTGCTGTCGCTCAATCTCGTGCATGGCGATGCGATGACGATGCGCGACACGGACGGCGCACCGATCAGCGTGGTGGAATGGGGCTATCTGGGCAAGGGCAAGTTCCAACGCCGGGATTTCCGGCTCGATGTGCTGACCGGCATGGCGAGTTTCAGCGCGGAAGGCTCGCTGTTTGCCGGACTCGGCAAGCACGAAATTTTTACGCCCACCTCATCATATCCACCGATGACGGTGAGCGATTTGGCGGGGTTTGCCAACGGCGGCGAAACGGGGGGAGCCGTATGAACGAACAGGTGGGGTTCAAGCTGCGGGGGCGTAATCCCGATGTTCTAACCTGTATCGCGAATCTGTCCAACGACGAGGTGTTCACGCCGCCGGAGTTTGCCAACCGGATGCTCGATACATTGGCCGAGGCGTGGGCCGCACGCAATGAGGGCGCGAATATCTGGGCCGATAGTTCGGTTCGCTTCCTCGACCCCTGCACCAAATCGGGTGTGTTTTTGCGTGAGATCTCGGGACGGTTGATAAAGGGACTGGAAGCGGGAATCCCGGACCTGCAAGCGCGCGTCGATCATATCCTTACTCGGCAGGTGTTCGGCATCGGTATCACCCAGCTTACAAGCCTGTTGGCACGGCGCAGCCTCTATTGCTCCAAGCACGCGACCGGCGAGCATTCGGTGGCAAAAGGTTTTGTCAGCGATGACGGAAACATATGGTTCGGGCGAACCGAGCATCTGTGGGTCGGCGGCAAGTGCGAATTTTGCGGGGCCAGTAGAGAGGCCTTTGACCGTGGCGATGGGGCTGAAAGCCACGCTTATGCATTCATCCACACAAACGACATCAAATCCCGCACGGCCGAACTATTCGGAGATAACATGCAATTCGACGTCATTATCGGCAATCCGCCGTACCAGCTTGACGATGGCGGCTTCGGCACCAGCGCCGCGCCGATCTATCATTTGTTTGTCGAACAGGCGCTGGCGCTTGAGCCGAAATATGCTGTGTTCGTTACTCCGTCACGGTGGATGACGGGCGGCAAAAACCTCGACACCTTCCGTGAACGGATGCTGACCGATAAGCATCTGCTCAAGGTTGTGGATTTTCCCAAATTGTATGAGGCGTTTCCCGGTGTCAAAATCCGCGGCGGTGTTTCGTATTTCCTGTGGGATCATGACTACGAGGGTCCATGCGACGTGCAAACGATTTGGGACGGCCAGCCAACCGGCCCGGCGGTCTCGCGTCACCTTGATGCATATGACATTCTCGTCCGGCGCAACGAAGCGGTACCGATACTCGAAAAGGTCAAATCTAGAGGTGAGCGTACACTTGATGCTCGTGCTTCAAGCCAAAAACCATTTGGTCTTCGTACCTTCTTCCATGGTCAGGCGACGCCAAGTGGACTGAAAGATCCTATAAAGCTTTACGGCTCCCAAAAAATTAGCTGGGTGGATAGAGCAGAAGTGCCATCTAATAGCCAATGGATTGACAAATGGAAGGTTCTCATGAGTCGAGTACAGGGAACTAGCGCCGCAGTGGAAACGAAATTTCTGAGCAAGCCGATCATAGCCGGTCCTGGCACAGCCTGCACTGAAAGCTATATCGTTGCCGGACTCTTTGACACCGAGATTACCGCGAGCAATTATGCCGCTTACCTACGAACGCGCTTTGCCCGGTTCCTTGTTTCCCTTCGTAAGTTTACCCAAGATGCCCCCAGAAGCGTCTACGGTTTCATCCCTGATTTGCCATTGGACCAGAAGTGGACGGACGCAAAGCTCTATGAACGGTATGGATTGACCGAGGCTGAGATTGCGTTCGTAGAAGCACAGGTGGCCGAGCACGACGACGCCCAACTCTTCGATGAATAAACCAGCCATCGAGGAAATCCTCGCGTCGAAACCGGAAGCGCGCCCGCGCATCTATGCCTATACGATAGCCGACGAAGCGCATGACGGCCTGCTCAAAATCGGCCAGACCACTCGTGATGTGAAACGTCGCATCGCTGAACAGCTCAAAACGGCAGCGATTGCCAACTACACCGTTGAACTCGACGAGAGTGCCGAACGGGATGATGGCAGCATCATCACCGATCATGCTGTGCGCGATGCGCTGAAACGCAAGGGCTTCGCAAATCCGCAGCTCGAATGGATGCAATGCACGGTCGCCGATGTGAAAACCGTATTGGCCGAATTGCGGAGCGGCCAGCAATTCACCGGCACGCACCATGAGGATTTCCCGCCGCGTAAGGAACAGACGGAGGCGGTGGAACAGACCTACGCCTATTATCATTCCCGCTGGCAGCAGGATGCCAACGCCGTCCCACGTTTCCTCTGGAACGCGAAGATGCGTTTCGGCAAAACCTTCACCAGTTACCAACTCGCCAAAAAACTTGGGGCGAAGCGGGTGCTGGTGCTGACCTTCAAGCCCGCTGTCGAGGATGCCTGGCAGACCGATCTTGAATCCCATGTCGATTTCGACGGCTGGCAATATCTCTCGCGCAATTCCGGGCGCGACCCCAGTCAAGCCGACGGCAATAAGCCGGTGGTCTATTTCGGCTCGTTCCAAGACATGCTGGGGCGCGACAGGGCAGGCAACATCAAAGCCAGGAACGAATGGCTCCACACGATCAACTGGGATCTGGTCGTGTTCGACGAATACCATTTCGGCGCGTGGCGCGAGACGGCGAAGGAGCTTTTCGAGGGCGAGGACGCGGCGGTCGCCAAGCGGGAAACGAGCCTCGAATATACCGTCGATCTTGAGGAGGTGAACGAAGATTTGGGCGTGCTTTCGGAGAGCGAAGCCGAGTTCCTGCCCATCACCACGCGGGCCTATCTCTATCTCTCGGGCACCCCGTTCAAGGCACTCGCTACCGGCGAGTTCATCGAGGAGCAGATATTTAATTGGACCTATACGGACGAGCAGCGCGCCAAGGCCGAGTTTGCCGCCAAGAGTCCGGGCATGCGCAATCCCTACGGCGCGCTGCCACAAATGCGGCTGCTGACCTATCAGATGCCCGACGAGCTGCTGGCGATCGCCAGCGCCGGAGAGTTTGACGAGTTCGACTTGAACGCTTTTTTCGCCGCCGCGGGCACCGGCGATGCGGCGGCGTTCAAGCACAAGACCGACGTGCAGAAATGGCTAGACATAATCCGGGGCAGCTATGCGCCGCAGGCGGTTGAGAGCCTGAAAACCGGCAGCCGCCCGCCGTTCCCCTATTCGGACGTGCGGCTACTACCCTATCTGCAACATTCGTTCTGGTTCCTACCCAATGTCGCAGCCTGTCGCGCCATGGCGAACCTGCTGGCAGAAAAGCACAACGTGTTCTGGCACGACTACACGGTGATCATGGCGGCGGGCGCATCGGCAGGGATCGGCCTGGATGCCTTGCCGCCCGTTCGGCAGGCAATCGGCAGCGGCTTTGACACCAAGACCATCACCTTGTCGTGCGGCAAGCTGACAACCGGGGTGACGGTGGCGCAATGGTCGTCGATCTTGATGCTCCGCAACCTCAAATCGCCAGAAACATATTTTCAAGCCGCGTTCCGGGTGCAGTCGCCTTGGTCGATTAAGAATCCCAACGGTGACAATCCGAACGAGGAAGAAATCCTCAAACCCGTCTGCTTCGTGTTCGACTTCGCGCCGACCCGCGCTCTCCGGCAATTGTCGGAATATGGCATCGGCCTTTCGCCGGGTGAGGCGAACCCGGAAAATGCGGTGCGGGAGCTTGTCTCTTTCCTGCCCGTGCTGGCCTATGACGGCGCGAACATGACCCAGATCGACGCCGGCGGCATCCTTGACATCGCGATGGCCGGAACCTCGGCAACGCTGCTGGCGCGGAAATGGGAATCCGCGATGCTGGTCAACGTAGACAACGACACGCTGCGCCGCGTTCTGGACAATCCCCAGGCGATGGCTGCCGTCGAGCGCATCGAGGGCTGGCGGGCGCTGGGCGACAACGTGATCGAAACCATCATCAATAAGAGTGAGACGGTTAAAAACCTAAAGAACAAGGCCAAAGAGGGCGAGCTATCACCGCAGGAAAAGAAAGAGCTGACCGACGAGGAAAAGGAGTATAAATCCAAGCGTAAACTCGTTCAAGAGAAGTTGATAAAATTCGCTACGCGCATCCCTGCCTTCATGTATCTGACGGATTTTCGCGAAAATACGCTACAGGATGTTATCACCAAGCTGGAACCGGACCTGTTTCTTTCGGTCACTGGCTTGACGGTGGCGGACTTCCATCTTTTGGTGCGCTTGAAGGTGTTTAACACAGAGAGGATGAACGAAGCCGTTTTCGCGTTCCGCCGCTATGAGGACGCCTCCCTCCGCTACACCGGGATCGAAAGCCATGAAGGGCTGACCCATTACGGACTATATGATACAGTCGTCGCGAAGGATTGATTCCCTGTCCGCTACCATTATTGTTGTGCGCTCGCTCAACAGGCCCGGCGTGGGGGCATATCGGGGCGGCATGCACGATATGCCAAAATTAACCCTGCAAAATCGAGTGATTACGTGACATTTCCGGTTTTGTAACGTACCGGAACCCCACCAAGATCCGCCGAAATTCTCCGGAATCCCGAAAGCTGGTAAATTGGGCATCAGCCTTCCGAGGTCGCGCTTGGCGATCGGATTCGGAGCGTGCGATCTGCAACTCGTGTCGGGCGGGGCGGGCCGATGCGACGCCCGCCTACCGCGCCGCGAGGCGCTTACCTTCGGGATGAACCAGCTTTTCCGACCCGGCGTCGCCCCCTTTCTTCAGATGAAATCTCCCGCCACGACGGCGCCCGCGTTCACCCCGGCCAGCAACACAGCGGAATCGGCCGTCGCGCCGCCGGTGCTCGAGTAGAACAGGTAGGTGTCCGCGCCTACCGCCAGCGCGGCCACCTCCTGGTCGCCGGCGTGGCCGTCCAGCAGCGACTGGGCAAAGCCGCTGGCTGCGGCAAGATCGGCCTGGGATGCGCCCGTCAACAGGGCCGCCGGCGCGAAGCCGAGCGCGAGACGATCGGCCGCCGGATCGAAATCGGCGATCCTGTCGGGGGTGGCGATCGGCGAGGCCTGGCCGGAGAAGAGGAAGACGTCGCCGTCGCCGCCGCCGGCAAGGCTGTCCTGGCCGAGGTCGCCGGACAGGATGTCGCTGCCCGCGCCGCCGCTCAGCGTGTCATTGCCCTGGCCGCCGCGCAGCGAGTCATTGCCGTCGCCGCCATCGACCATGTCATTGCCGCGGTTGCCGTTCATCGTGTCGTTGCCGACATAGCCGGTCATCGCATCGTCGTCGGCGCCGCCGTTCATGCGATCCGATCCGAGACCACCGTCGAGCATGTCGTTGCCGGCATTGCCCTGGAGATAGTCGCTTCCGTCGCCACCGTTCAGGCTGTCGGCGCCATCGGCTCCGCCCATGGGCGATTGGCCGAAGAGGTGGTCATTGCCATCGCCGCCGTTCAGGCGGTCATTGCCGCCGCCACCCAGGAGAACATCATGGCCATTGCCGCCATCGAGGAGATCGTCACCGGTGCCGCCGGTCAGCGTGTCGTCTCCCGGCGTGCCATATATCTGGCTGCCGTAGCCGCCATAGCCATAGCCGTAGGCTGATGCGCCGGAAGACATGCCGCTGTACGAATTGTTGAAGGATCCTTGGTTATAATAGGGAGTCATGGAGACCCTCCTCGGCGCGTTCGGCCTTTTCGGGCCGCGCAAGCTGGAGCGGTTGTCGATCCGGTTGCGCCGGGTCGGCCGCTCCAGACTGTTGTTTTACCGCGATTTCCGAGCCGTCAGATGGATTCCATCCGACTGGAAAATCGCTCCAGCGTGGCAGTGAGTGCCCGAGACAGGTGTTTCGGTTCACTGTTTTCGGAAAAACTTCTGGCCTGGCCGTTTGCCGCGAGGCTCCCGGTCTATCGGGGGCGCTTGCGATCCCGCCGTGTACGAGCCTCTGTACCCCTGCCTAAATGCTCGGTCGCGGCGTGCGGTCCTTGTTGCGCTTGTCGGCGACGTAGGTCTGGCCGTTCTCGCCCTTGACGATGTCGAACAGCCCTGTCGCTTCGAACAGGGCGGGGAAATTCTTGACGCCGTAGTTGCGCGGGTCGATCGGCGCCTGCCGCTTGGCGGCACTGCCGGCGGTGGACAGCAATGCCCAACCGTCCTCGCGTTCCGCCGCCTCGACGCCGCCGCGAAGCGCTATGACCAGCGCCGCATCCTGCGCGAGCGATCGCTTCGGGTCCGGGGCTCGCGCGGGCTGGGCCTCTTCCGTCACCTTGGCTTTGGGCGTCTCGGTCGGGGAGCGCGGGGGGGCCGCGGGCGGCGCTGGCGCCTCGGCATCGGCAAGGCTGTCGAGATAGAGAAAAGTGGTACAGGCGTTCACGAAAGGGTCGGGCGTCTTGCGCTCGCCAAAGCCATAGACATCGTGCCCATTGGCCTTGAGCTGCATCACCAGGGGCGTGAAATCGGCATCGCTCGAGGCGATGCAGAAGGCATCGAGATCCTGCGTGTAGAGGAGCTCCATGGCATCGATGACGAGCGCGATATCGGTGGCGTTCTTGCCGGCCGAGTAGCTGAACTGCTGGATGGGCCGGATGGCAAAGGCGTGAAGCTTGTCTCTCCAGCCCTTCAGCCCCGCGCTGCCCCAGTCACCATAAGCCCGACGGATATTCGCCGTGCCATATTTCGACAATTCCGCGAGAATCGTAGCGATCTTCGCGTGCGAGACATTGTCGGCATCGATCAGCAGCGCGATGCGGCGATTGGGCGTGGGATTCGCGGATTGGTCGGCGCTCATCCTTCCCCTTCTGTTGGCTTCCGATCGTCAGTGCAACTGCCAAGGCGATCATGCGCCCGGTTGGCGGCGTTGCAATCACGGCCCGAGATCATCTTCCCCGGACTTCAGATGATATGTCGCACGCGGCGAGAAGCCGAGCCTGGCGGCAATACGGTCATTCCACTCATAGGGGTCGGCCCTGAGAACCGGATCGCCTGTCTCATCGAACAGCACCGTCTGATAGAGCATCCGGACGGGAAGCTGCTTCGGAAGCGGCACATAAGCCTCCTCGTTGCCCGCGCGGGCCTTTTGCCACTGCTCCAGGATGCCGTTGTCGCGGGCCAGCATGTCGGCGAATCCGACGGCATCCTCGACCCTGACGCAGCCATGGCTTCTCTGGCGCTGGGGCAGCTTGAACAGCGGCTTCGCGGGCGTGTCGTGCAGATAGATCGCATGCTCGTTCTTCATGTCGAACTTGACCAGCCCAAGCGAATTCTTCGGGCCGGAGCCCTGAACGATCCAACCGTCCTTCCAGAACATGTTGTTGGCGGTGAGATAGGCTGGGCCCTTCGCGGCGATCTCCTTCTCCTGGATCGACCGAGGCACCGTCCATGTGGGGTTGGCGACCAGCCGGTAGATGGGCGATTGAAGCTGCGGCGTCGACCGGTCGGGCCGGCCGACGACGACCCGGCGGATATCGACGATCTTGCCATCACGCCAATAGCTCAGCCGCGCCGCGGCGAGGTTCACATCTATCCGGGTGGGCGGCGGGCTGCGCTCCAGCCAGCGCAGGCGCTCCATGTTGACGGCGATGGCGCGCGCACGCTCCTCGTCTGAGAGGTTGAGGATCGCGACCACATCGCTGCCGATCACGCCGTCGGCCTTGATCCCATAGTCCGCCTGCATCTTCTTCACGCCGGCGACCATCGCCGGGGTATAACGGTCGGGCAACGCTTGCGGGGCGAGATAGTCATACTCGATCAGCTGCCGCGCGATGGCCGGGACGCGCGGATCGCGCGCGCCAGCTCTTATCGGCTCCGGAGGCGGAGGGATTTTCGGCGTTCCGCTCCCGTCGCTCTCGCGCAGGGCCAGATATTGCTGCGAAAGCTTGCGGTAATTGGGGTCCTGGGGCGCGAGGCTCTCGAACCATTGCTCGAGCTTGCCGGAGGCGAGGGCGATTGCCAGGCCGCGCTTCAGATCGGGGTTCGGCCGAGGCACGGTGTAAAGCGCATAGAGTTTTTCGGGGTCGGTCACGCCGCGCGCGAGCGCTCCGGCGAACGCCAATGCGGCCTGGGTAAGCCGGGCGTCGTCCTCCACGCTGCCCGGATCGGCGTCGATCCCGAACGAGATCCGGTCCAGGCCGTGCGCGGCACGGTTTTCGATCGCCTTTTTCAGCTGGCTTGCGCTGTCCCGTGTCCAGGCCGCCGGCGCTTCGGCCCCGCTCGCCTCGCCATCGCTAGGCAGGCCATGACAACTCGACAAGGCGATCACTGAAATCGACAGCAGCAACGCAACAAGGTTTTTTCGCACGCAACTTCCTCACATTTGCACTCATAACGCGCTCGAACCGATCGGGCTCCGAACAAAATGCGGGGCGCGTAATATTCGTAGGTCGAAAGCGCCCCGGAAACCTCTGCTGGTCCTTCAGATATGCGCTGTTCTGTGCTAAATAGATCGAGTCCAACCTTTACGGGAGGCATCCATGGCCATATGGGAGTTCAAGGGTCGAGAGCTCGTCAATTGCTCGTGCGATTATGGCTGCAACTGTCAATTCGATGGTCTCCCCGACAAGGGCCATTGCTACGCGGTGGCCGGCATCCAGATCGATGAGGGGCACTATCGCGAGACGCGTCTTGACGGACTTCGGATCGCGGCGATCTTCAAATGGCCCGGGCCGATCCACGAAGGGCACGGCGAGGCGCTCGCCTTCCTGGAAGACCGCGCGAGTGACGAGCAGCGCGACGCCCTGCTCAGGATCATGACCGGCCAGGATACCGACCCGTTCGCGACGATGTTCGCAGTCTATAGCTCGACCATCGAAACGATGCATCCGCCGGTGTTCACCGATATCGACCTTGACCTCGACATCGATGGCCGACGGGGCCGCATGGTCATCGAGGGCTATGTCGAGATGACAGGCGAGCCGATCCGCAACAAGGTCAGCGGGGCCGAGACCCGTGCCCAGATCGTCCTGCCTCAAGGGTTCGAATATGCGGTCGCGGACATCGGCAGCGCCTCGAGCAGGGTAACCGGGCCGATGACCCTGGACCTTCGCGACAGCTACGGCCAGTTCGCCCATATCCATCTCGACAGCCATGGCGTTGTCCGCAGCTGACCGGTCCGCGCTGACGGAACGGATGGTCCGGAAGGAACGGACGATCATCCTCGGCGCGATTGCCCTGCTCGCGGGACTGGCCTGGCTCTGGACCATGACGGGCGCCGTTATGCCGATGGACGAAGGCGGCATGGCTGGCATGGCTGGCATGCCGCGCTCGCCTCCGCCGTCGCTTCTGCTCACCCTTGCCATGTGGTGGGTGATGATGGCGGCGATGATGCTGCCCTCCGCTGCCCCCGTGATCCTGCTTTATGGCCGCGTCCGGCGGGATCGAGGCGGTCAGTCCACAATCGCCGGCTCGGCTGTGTTCCTGTCAGGCTATCTGCTCGCCTGGCTGGGCATGTCCGCGCTCGCCGCGCTGTTGCAGATGTGGGCGATACGGGCAGGACTGCTGAACGGCGCGACGATGCGGTCCAGCCACGCATCCCTGGCGGGAGCGACCCTGATCGCGGCCGGCCTCTATCAGCTTCTGCCGATGAAGAACGCCTGCCTCAGCAATTGCCGGTCCCCTGCCGCATTTCTGTCACGACACTGGCGACCGGGAGTCGGCGGCGCGTTGCGGCTTGGCCTGATGCACGGCGGCTATTGCATAGGATGTTGTTGGCTTCTGATGGCGCTGCTGTTCGTCGGGGGCGTCATGAACTTCCTGTGGATCGCCGCGCTGACAGCCCTAGTCACAGCCGAGAAGCTCCTGCCGGGCAGCCTGCCGGTTTCAAGAGGTGCCGGCCTGGTGCTCATCGTCTGGGGCCTGGCGAGAATCCTGATCTGACGGCAAGGACTATTGCCGAGCCAGCCGGCCCGCCGGCGGTATCGCGAACACGAACAGCGTTCCCGCACCCTTGGTCGTGATCTTCTTCAGGTCCGCGGTCATATTGCCCCAGCCCTTCGCGGCGGTGGGATCGCGCGGGTCGAGGTTGTGCGCGACCATCGAGCCGACCCAGCCGCCGATGCCGGAGATGATCGCGACATATTCCCGGCCGTCGGGGCCGCGGAACACGGTCGGCTGGCCGATGATCCCGGAGCCGGTCTGATATTGCCACAGCAGCTTGCCGGTGTCGGCGTCGACCGCCTTGAACCAGCCCTCGAGATTTCCATAGAAGACGATGCCCGACGCGGTCACCGCGGCGCCGCTCCAGACCGGCCAGCGCTCCTTGATCGTCCAGATCTTGCGGCGGTTGACGGGATCCCAGGCCATGAATTCGCCGGCGTTGCCGCCGGGGCCGGGGAAGAAGCGGGGGGTAACGCCGATATAGGGGGTGCCCCGGATATAATTCGGCTTTCCCAGCAGCCAGTCCATGCAGAGATTGTTGTGCGGCACATAGAGCCAGCCGGTGACCTTGCTGAACGCGCTCGGGCTCCAGTCCTTCGCGCCGGGCGCATTGGGGCACACATTGCGCACCACCTTGCCCGGCTGCGGAATCATCTCGGGCTTGTGGCGGAGGCGGCCGGTCTTGAGGTCGACGCCGTTCGAGACCGTGTTGGGCACATATTGATCGGCGGCGAGGACTTCGCCGGTCGTCCTGTCGAGCACATAGATATAGCCGTTGCGCTCGGGCCGGATGATGACCTTCCGCGTCTGCCCGCGCCACGGCAGGTCGAGGACGATATTCTCGTTCACGCCCGAATGATCCCACAGGTCGTGCGGGGTGTACTGATACGCCCAATGCGCCTTTCCGGTCTGCGGATCACGGGCGAACACGGCGTCGGTCCACAGATTGTCGCCGGGGCGCACCGCATGGTTCCAGGGCGACGGGTTGGACGTGCCGTGGAAGATCAGATTCTGGTCGGGATCGTAGCTGATCCAGCCCCAGGTGCCGCCGCCGCCGATCTTCCAGGCCTCGCCCGGCCAACTCGTCCGGCCCAGATCCTTGCCGCGATATTGCGCGTAGAATGGCTTGAAGACAGCGGGGTCGATCAACACGTCCCTGTCCGGACCGGTCGCATAAGCCCGCCACGCGATCGAACCGTCGCTCGCGTTGAGCGCCGCAACGCCGCCGCGCGCGCCGAACTCCGCGCCTGAATTGCCGACGATGACCTTGTTGCCGACGACGAACGGCGCCATCGTCATCGTCTCGCCCTTGGTGTAATCCCATACGGGGGTCTTCCATTTGAGCTTGCCGGTCTTCGCGTCGACGGCGACCGTGTACGAATCCAGCGTGTTGAAATAGACGGTGCCGTCGGCATAGGTCGGCCCGCGATTGACGCCGTCGCAACAGGCCTCGCCTTGCGAGGCCGCCGCCGCCATCGACCTCACCTGCCATTTGGCGACACCGCCCGGCAACGTCGGGTCGACCGCCTTGTTGAGGTCGATCGCGTAGAGGATATTGGGATAAGGCGTCACCAGATAGAGAGTGTCGCCGACGACGATCGGCGCCGATTCCTGCCCCTGCGTAGTGCCTGAGGTGAAGGTCAGCGCGATCTGGAGCTGGCCGACATTGGCCTTGGTGATCTGGGTCAGCCCGCTGAAACGGGTGTTCGCATAATCCTTGCTCGGCATCGTCCACATCCCGTCATCCTCGGGAGAGGCGGACGCGGGGGCGACGGCGCGGCCGGCGGAGAGGGCCTGGCGGGCCGTCTCCGACGTGGGTTGCGGCGCATCGGCGCGGCCGGAGGAGGTGCCGCGATGGCACCCCGCCGCCAGCATCAGACCGATGATCGCCAGCCCCCTTGCTAACATATATTATTTCCCTGAAATCAATAAGTTCGCTCATGAAACTTTCGGCTCGCAGCAAAGTTTCACCACCGGCCAATAAGGAAAGGGGTCATGCGTTTTCCCGCGTTGCTGCTCCTCGCGCTGCTGGCGGCTTGCCACCGGGAGACGCGCGAGACCCACCCGCCGGTGCCGTTCAGCCAGATGCGGCTGGCGACGACGACCACCGTGGTTGCGGGCGGAGCGGCGCCGGACGCGCCGGACCCGCGGATCACCCGCTTCGAAACCAACGCTTTCCATGTCAGCGAAGGCCAGCGCCTCTACACCGAGTTCAACTGCGTCGAGTGCCATGCCCATGGCGGCGGCGGTATCGGGCCGCCGCTGATCGACGACGAATGGATCTACGGTTCGTCGAGCCCGCAGATCGTCGCCACCCTGATCCAGGGGCGGCCCAATGGCATGCCGAGCTTCCGGCGGCTGCTGACCGAGCAGCAGATGTGGCAGATCGCGGCCTATGTCCGCTCGATGGCCGGACAGGTGCCCAAGGATGTTCCGCCGAGCCGTTCCGACACGTTGGCCAACACCAAGTCGCTGGCCCTGGAGAAGAGCAAGCCGCTCTACGACAGCAGCGAAGATGCGGGAGCGCGGTGAGCGTGAACCAGTCCGCGCTCGATCCGGCCGGTGACCATGCCGCGATCATCTATCAGCTCTTCGATGTGTTTCTTGGCATCACCGGTTTCTTCTTCTTTCTCGTGCTGCTGTTCCTGGGATGGGCGATCTGGCGCAGGGATCGCGACGATGATCGCGAGCAGAAGCTGCGCGTCGGCGTCGCCGGCTGGGCGGCGCTCATCACGATCGGGCTCTCCGTGCTGACCTTGGGGAGCTATTTCGCGGATCGCAGTCTCGCCTTCGCCGGCGCCGGGCAAAAGCCGCTGCGGATCAAGATGACCGCGCAGCAATGGTGGTGGGAAGTGGAATATCAGGACGACAATCCCTCCAAGACCGTCATCACCGCCAACGAACTGCATCTGCCGGCCGGCCGACCCGTCGAGATCGAGCTGACCTCCGACGATGTGATCCACAGTCTCTGGATTCCCAACCTTGCCGGCAAGCAGGACCTGATCCCCGGCCGCACCACCGACCTGGCGCTGCTGCCGCGACAGACCGGCCATTTCCGAGCGCAGTGCGCCGAATTCTGCGGTCTCCAGCATGCCCATATGGCGCTCGACATCCTGGTCGAGACGCCGGCCCGATTCGCAACCTGGTACGGTCGCTCGCTTCAGCCCGCGCCTGTACCCGTCACCGATGAGCAGAAGCGCGGCTACGCCATCGTCACCGGGCGTCATTGTGCGGGATGCCATGCAATCACCGGCACGCCCGCCTTCGGGACGGTGGGCCCCGATCTGACCCGGATCGCCAGCCGCGCGACGCTGGCAGCGGGCGAGCTTCCCAACGTCCGTTCGTGGCTGGAACGCTGGATCGACGAACCGCAGGCGATCAAGCCCGGCAGCCACATGCCGCGCGTGCCGCTCGACACCGACGAACTGCACGCGACCTCGGCCTATCTGGAGACGCTGCGATGAGCCGCGTCGACGGGCCGGAGTTCACCGGCGATGCCCTGCACCAGGCGCTCGAGAAGACCTGGTCCGACGTCCCCGGCCTGTGGGGCTGGATCACGACCGTCGATCACAAGCGCGTCGGCCGACGCTATATCATCACAGCTTTCGTCTTCCTGGGGCTCGGCGGCATCCTGGCTCTGCTCATGCGTCTGCAACTCGCCACGCCCGACAGCGGCCTGATCAGCGCCGATCGCTACGATCAGCTCTTCTCGATGCACGGCACGACGATGATGTTCCTGTTCGCCGTGCCGGTGATGGAGGCGATGGCCGTCTACCTGATCCCGCTGATGATGGGCACGCGTCAAATCGCCTTTCCGCGGCTCAATGCCTTCAGCTACTGGATATATCTGTTCGGCGGCATCTTCCTGTGGATCGCCTTCGTGCTCAATATCGGGCCGGAAGCGGGCTGGTTTTCCTATGTGCCGCTCTCGGGCCCCGAATATAGCCCGGGCAAGCGCACCGACGTGTGGGCGCAGCTCATCACCTTCACCGAGGTGGCCGCCCTGGCCGGCGCGGTGGAATTGATCACGACCATCCTCAAGCAGCGCGCGCCCGGCATGTCGCTCAACCGCATGCCTTTGTTCGCATGGTCGATCCTGGTGACCAGCTTCATGATCGTCTTCGCAATGCCGGCGGTCATGCTGGCCTCGTCCTTCCTGATTTCCGACCGGCTGATCGGCACGCAGTTCTATAATCCCACCGAGGGCGGCGACGCACTGCTATGGCAGCATCTGTTCTGGTTCTTCGGGCATCCGGAGGTGTATATCATCTTCATTCCGGCGGTCGGTTTCGTCAGCCAGATGACCGAGACCTTCACCCGCCGCGAGCTGTTCGGCTATCCGCTGATGGTGCTGGCGGTGGTCTCGATCGGGCTGCTCGCCTTTGGCCTGTGGGTCCACCACATGTTCGCGACCGGCCTGCCGAGGGTCGGCTATAGTTTCTACACCGCCGCCAGCATGATGATCGCGCTCCCCGGCGGCGTGCAGATATTCTGCTGGATCGCATCGATCTGGAGCGGCCGGCCGCGATGGGAAACGCCGCTGCTGTGGGTCGTGGCGTTCATCATCACCTTCGTGATGGGCGGGCTCACCGGCGTCATGGTCGCGAGCGTTCCGCTCGACCTCCAGCTCCACGACACCTATTTCGTGGTCGCCCATTTCCATTATGTGCTGATCGGGGGCTCGGTGTTCCCGCTGCTCGGTGCCGTCACCTACTGGTTCCCCAAGTTCACCGGCCGCATGATGGCAGAGCCGCTGGGGAAGTGGAACGTCCTGCTGTCCTTCATAGGCTTTCACCTGACATTCTTCCCGATGCACCTCACCGGGCTGCTCGGCATGCCTCGTCGCGTCTACACCTATCCCGCCAGCGCCGGCTGGTCGACGCTCAACCTGATCTCGACCGTCGGTGCCTTCTTGTTTGCCGCTTCGGTGCTGCTGTTCATCGGCAATATTGCCATCAGCTATCGCAAGGGCAGGGCTGCCGGCCCCAACCCTTGGGATGCTTCGAGCCTTGAATGGCTGCCAAGCTCGCCGCCGCCCAATTATAATTTCGCCCACATTCCACGCGTCGAGAGCCGCACCCCCCTGTGGGATGAAGATCGCCAGGTCATTCCCGGTCTTCAGGTTGACAAGCGCGAGTTGCTCTTGACCACGGGCATCGATGCCGTTCCCGATCTGCGTGAAGCCAGCCCGCCGCCCAATGGCTGGCCCTTCTTCGCGGCAATCGCCACCACGATCATGTTCCTGGGCTCGATCTTCAATCCCTGGGCGGTGATCTGGGGCACCCTGTTGATGGCCGTGCCGCTGATCTTCTGGTTCTGGCCGCATGATCCGCTGGAGCCGTTGCCGGAGCAGGGCGATGAGTGAGCCGCGCTTCACCGGTGACGCATCGGCTCTGCCCGATCATGCCTTCGGCCATCGCAGCACGACCTGGTGGGGGACCGGTGGTTTCATGGCGATCGAGGGAACGGGTTTTGCGCTCGCCTTCGCCGCCTATTTCTTCCTTATGGCGCAGGAACGGCAATGGCCTGCCAGCGCCTTGCCGCCGGACCTGCTGTGGGGAACGGTGACGCTGGTCCTGCTGCTGCTATCGGAACTGCCCAACATCTGGGTGAAACGCGCCGCGGAAATGGAGGACATCGCCAGAGTCAGGATCGGGCTTGTCGTGATGAGCCTGGTCGTCCTGCCGATCTTCGCCACGCGGGCATTGGAGTTCGATCACCTCAATATCGGGTGGGATCGCAACGCCTATGGCTCGATCACCTGGGCGCTGCTGTTTCTGCACACAGTCCATCTGATCACCGACTGGGTGGATACGCTGGTGCTGACGGCGCTCATGCACACGCGCCATGGCCTTAAGGGCCGTCGCTTCGTCGATGCCAGCGAGAACGCGCTATACTGGCATTTCATCGCCGCGAGCTGGGTGCTCGTCTACGGCATGATCTACTGGGTGCCGAGGCTGCACGGATGAGCGGGCTGAGACCCTGGTCGGCCTGGATCGGCGGCATTGCGGGCTGGTTTATGTCGCAGCAACTGGGATCGGACTTCGTCCAGCTCGACTGCCGCCATGCGACGCTTCTCGCCTGCGTCTTCGGCCTGGCTRGCGCCGCGATCCTGCTCCTCGGCGCTGCGCTCTCCTGGCCGATCTGGCGGCGCGCGGAAGGCGACCTCTCCCAGCCCCATGCCGGCAGCCGCCGCTTCGTGGCAGGCACCGGCGAACTTGCCGCCGTGATCTTCCTCCTTGCGATCATCTTTCAGACCGCATCCTCTTTCATTCTCCCGCAATGTCACGCCTGACAGCTCTGCTGCTATTGTCGTTCACGGCCTCGGCGGCCCATGCCCATGGTGGTGCCCATGCCGTTGCAGCCGGCCCGCCGGGCTGGACGTTGGATCCGGGCGTGATCGGGCCGCTGGCGCTGGCGCTCGCTGTGTATCTGATCGGCTTCACGCGCCTGCGCGCGCGCCGAAGCCTTTGGAGGAGTGCCGCGACATTCGGGGCAGGGTGGCTCGTTCTGGCTCTGGCCCTGATCTCGCCGCTACACGAGGCCGGTGAGCGCAGCTTTACCCTGCATATGATCGAGCATGAACTGATCATGCTGGTCGCTGCGCTGCTGCTGCCGCTGTCGCGGCCATGGGGCGTGATGCTGTGGGCATTTTCCAGACCCATGCGGGCGGTACTGGCGTCGCCAGGGCGATTCGTGCGGCGCCTTGCCAGCCCCGGGCTCGCGACCGCGCTCCAGGCCGCCGCGCTGTGGGCGTGGCACGCACCGCCATTATTCAACCGCGCGCTCGGTCATCCCGGCTGGCATGTGGCACAGCACCTATCGTTCCTCATTACCGCGCTGCTATTCTGGTGGGCAATGCTGCGCACGCCCAATCGCGCCCTGGCCGCCCTCTGCCTGTTCGCGACGTCGGTGATCGGCGCGGCGCTCGGCGCGCTCATGGCGCTTTCGGCGAGCCCCTGGTACTCGGCCTACGCCGCCATGAGTATGATGCCATTCGGTCTCTCGCCTACCGAGGACCAGGCGCTTGCCGGTCTCATCATGTGGGTACCAGGGGGCCTTGTTCATGCCGGTGCCGCGATACTCCTGCTCCGGCGGTATCTTTCGGATGGCAGGGATGCAGGCCGGGTGAGAGCGAGCGCGCCGGCGTGATGGCGATGTGTTCGTGCGCCGGACCGAATGCCGGGATCAGCCAGATGACGCTCCACGATTTGCTCCGCCTGCACGATCCCGATCTCCAGGCGAGCAGGGCCACCTGCTACGCGACGAACGTGAACATGCCATAGCGCATCGCACCCGTGCGATAGGCCAGGATGAGGCGCGGCAGGCTCAGCGCGAAAAGCCGATTCCGCGCCCGCAGCACGCGGCTGCGGGTGTCCGGATCGGTCATCATCGCGCGGAGCAGGCGCCGCAGGCATATCGTCCAGGTCCGGGCCACCTGCGCGCTGAGATCCTGGTGCTGCTCGCAGGCGAAGCCGGCCTGTGCGGCGAGATCGAGATAGTGCGATCGGCTGCCCATCGACGGCAGCCGCCCCTCCAGGCAGATCGGCTCCAGCAGGTGCCGGACATGCCAGCGCTTGGGGGCCTCGGCGGAAAGCCACGCGCAGACGACCAGCCGGCCTCCCGGCCGAAGGACCCGGCGGGCTTCGCTGAAGAAGGTCGCCTTGTCCGCCATATGCTCGGTGCTTTCGATCGCATAGGCCCCATCGAAGCTGGCGGATGTCAGGCCATTGTTCAGCCAATCGCGGCAATGGAGCGTGACGTTGGGCATCGGTGGGGCGTGCGCGGCCTGCTCAGCGGACAGGGTGAAGCCGGTTACATGCAAACCTCGTCCGGCCAGCCGCCGCGCGGTTGCCCCATAGCCGCAACCTATGTCGACGACATGCTCGCCCGGCCTGCAGGCGAGGCGATCGGCCACGGCGTCGCTCAGGGCCTCGACGGCGGCGGTTGCCGTCTCCCGTCCGGATCGCCACAGCCCATGATGGACATGCTCGCCCCACAGCGCCCGGTAGATAGGGTCGAGTTCGTCATAATGATCGGCGACCGCGGCGACGCCGATGGGCCGGCGCGGCAGGATCAGGACCATGCCGGCGCCCCGCCCGGATGCACGCCCTGCATCCTGCCGTCACCGCACATGTTCGACGCACAGCCGGAACGGGAAGCGCCGCACGATGCTGACCTGGTCGGCCGAGATGCCAGCATCGGCAAGGATCGACTGCCACTCCGCGGGACGAAAGGACCGCGCGATCGACAGGGTGCCGTCCTCCCGGACGATCCGGTGGACGCGCATGAGGCGGGCGAGCAGCGGGAAGCCGGCGTGCGAGAAGCGATGGCGATGCAGGTCGCTGATCAGCCAGCCGCGTTTGGAATGCTGCTCCATGTGCCGGATGAACTCGCGCAGCTGGTCGTCGGTCATGTGGTGGGTGACCTGGCTGCTGACGATGAAGTCGAACGGTCCGGGCACATCGTGATAGTCGCCGGTGAGATACTGGATATCCAGATCGGTTCGGTCGGCGGCGCGGGCGATCGCAGCGCTGCGCGGGTTGAGGTCGACGCCGACGAGCGCAGCGCCGATCCCGCGCTTGAGCGCCCAACGGCCGATATCGCGCAGCATGTCACCGGCACCGAAGCCCACGTCGAGCAGGCGGAAATTGCGAAGTCCCATCGTTGCGCCCGCGAGATAGCGAAGGGTGGGCTGCGTGGTGAATGTCAGCCGGTTCACGCGGGCAAGATCGTGCAGAACGGCGGCATAGGTTGCCGGGTCGAGATCGTCGGCATCCATCTGCTCTTCGACGCGGCTGCGGATGGCGAGACTTTCCGTCTTCCTTCTCCTTCGAGGGCCCCGCTTGTCAGTGTCACCTCATAGCACTTCTGCGGCGGAGCTTCGAGCAGCAAGCCATGCGCGTGGCCGCGCTTCGTCACATTTGCGATGATCTCTCGCCCGCGGGAGCGACCTTAGTCGCCCGCTGGTGAGCTCGATCGATCGCTGCGAGCACCGTGTCCGGCTTCGCATAAGGGACCATGTGACCAGCGTCCTTTACCGATCAGTTCGCTGTCCGGCACGACAGCGTGCACGGCGGCTCAGCTTGGCGGCGTTCTGTCGGCATTGTTGATCACCGTGGACACGCCGGTGACGATCTGGGCTTCTGCGAATGGCTTCTGGATGAACAAGCTGCCGGGTACGCCCTGGGAGTGCCATTCGACGCCGCTGTCGGCGCTGATATACACCACCCCGATGTTCGGCTTCAGCTCGCGCGCATGGCGCGCGACATCCCAGCCCGAGATCGAGCTTCCCAGCCGAATGTCGGTTACGATTGCATCCGGCTGACCGTCGCCTTCCAGGGCAGCCATCGCGCCGGGGCCGTCCCCGGCCAGCATGACGGCAAAGCCTGCATTGACGAGTGCGTCCTCGATGACCGCCTGGATGATGTTCTCGTCTTCGACAACCAGGATGATCGGCAAGTCCATTGATGGGTCCCCCAACCCGGGCGCACAACTTTACCATAAGCACAAGACATGTGGTTGTATACCATGCGTTTTTCCGCGCACCGCCATTCAGGCCGCGTGCCTGCCGGAACCGTCACGATCGCCAAGCGTATCACTCGCCACAGCTGCTTGAAATCAGCGCTGGCCGTTTCCTTATTAGGAAGAGAGTGGCCGGGTCGTCCGCGCGATCCGCTTCCGTGCCACGAGAGAGGACTCGCCAATGACCGGTCGTACACGCAACTGGATGTGGGCAGACGCCGTCGATCTGATCGATCGCGTCCAGCGCCTCAACCGGCAATCTTTCGCACCGGTGCGATCGGCGGGTGGTGCGCCCGGCTGGGAGCCGCCCGCCGACATGCTCGAGACCGACGCCCAGGTGCTGGTGCTGGTGGCTTTGCCGGGCGTCGATGTCGAGCAGACCGAGGCGGTGATCGAAGACGGCATCTTGATCGTGCGCGGCTCGCGGATCCTTCCCTCCGAACTCCGCACCGCGAAGATCCATCGCCTGGAACTTCCGCAGGGGTGCTTCGAACGCCGGCTCCCGCTGCCTGCCGGCCGCTATGAGGCGGTGCGCCGGTCCAGCCTCAATGGCTGCCTGCTGGTGACGTTGCACAAGGCAAACGGGGGAGCACGCAGATGACCGATGCCCTGACTGGAACGGACCGCGCGGAGGCGGGGACGGAGGCTGTCGAGATCCGCACAACGATGCCGGAATTGCCGGCCGACGCCATGATCATCTTGCCGGTGCGCAACTTCGTGATGTTTCCCGATGTGGTGATGCCGCTGACGATCGGGCGTCCCGCTTCGGTCAACGGTGCCCAGGCGGCGGTGCGTGAGAGCCGGCCGGTCGGCATTCTCACCCAGAGAGACGCGGAACTGCAGGACCCGACGGCGCTCGACATGCACCGCATGGGTACGGTCGCCAACGTGCTGCGCTACATCACCGGCCCCGATGAATCCAATCACCTCATCGTGCAGGGTGAGTCGCGCTTTCGCGTCCTCGAGTTCCTGCATGGCTGGCCGTTCCTCGTCGCAAGGATCGAGCGGATCGAGGAGCCATCGACCAAAGGCGCTGAGATAGAGGCGCGGTTCATCAACCTGCGCAAACAGGCACTGGAAACCGTGCAGCTTCTGCCGCAGGCGCCGCAAGGGCTGAGCGACGCCATCCAGAACATCGCATCCGCGGCGTCGCTTGCCGACATGACGGCAGCCTATCTCGACATAACGACTGAGGAGAAGCAGGAGATACTGGAGACTGTCGCCCTCGACAGGCGGCTCGACCGCGTATTGGCGCTGCTCGCGCAACGTCTTGAAGTGCTCCGTCTGTCCGCGGAGATCGGCCGCGGCGTGCAGGAGAAACTCGGCAATCGCCAGCGCGAGCATCTGCTGCGCGAGCAGATGGCGGAGATCCAGCGTCAGCTCGGCGAGGACGAAGGCAATTCCGCCGAGATCGCCGAACTCCGCGATGCCATCGCCAAGGCCGGCATGCCCGAGGATATCGAGAAGCAGGCGACGAAGGAGCTGCGCCGGCTCGAGCGGATGCCCGACGGCGCCGCCGAACATGGCATCATCCGCACTTATCTCGACTGGTTGACCGAATTGCCCTGGGCGACGCCCGATCCCAAGCCGATCGACATCGCCCAGGCCCGAGAGCAGCTCGACGCGGATCATTATGGGCTCGACAAGATCAAGCGCCGGATCGTTGAATATCTGGCGGTGCGCAAGCTCGCGCCGGAGGGGAAGGCGCCGATCCTTTGCTTCGCCGGCCCTCCCGGCGTGGGCAAGACCTCGCTCGGCCAGTCGATCGCGAAGGCGATGGCGCGCGAGTTCGTGCGCGTGAGCCTCGGAGGCGTACATGACGAGGCGGAGATTCGCGGCCACCGCCGCACCTACATCGGCGCGTTGCCCGGCAACATCATCCAGGCGATCCGCAAGGCGGGCACGCGCGACTGCGTGATGATGCTCGACGAAATAGACAAGCTCGGCCGCGGCATCCAGGGGGATCCATCCTCGGCGATGCTCGAAGTGCTCGATCCCGAACAGAACAACAGCTTCCGGGACAATTATCTCGGCGTTCCATTCGATCTCAGCCGAGTTGTCTTCATCGCCACGGCGAACATGCTCGATACCATCCCCGGGCCGTTGCGAGACCGCATGGAGATCATCTCGCTCGCCGGCTACACCGAGGAGGAGAAGCTCCGCATCGCCGAACGTTATCTCGTGCGGCGCCAGCTCGAAGCGAACGGTGTGGCGGACGGGCAGGTCGAGATCGACGGCGCCGCGCTGAGCGCCATCATCCGCCACTATACCCGCGAGGCGGGGGTGCGGAATCTGGAGCGCGAGATCGGCAAGGTGATCCGCCATGCGGCAGTCCAGATCGCCGAGGGCAGCGCGACCCATGTCGCGTTGGGTGAGGCGGATGTGACCGAGATACTCGGCGGCCATATATTCGAGAATGAGGTGGCACAGCGGACCAGTGTGCCGGGTGTGTCCACCGGGCTGGCATGGACGCCGGTGGGCGGCGACATCCTGTTCATCGAGGCGAGCCGCATGTCCGGCTCCGGGCGGCTGATCCTGACGGGGCAACTCGGCGACGTGATGAAGGAGAGCGCGCAGGCAGCGCTCAGCCTCGTCAAGAGCCGGGCCGACGCACTGGGAATCGATGCCACATCGTTCGAGAAGAGCGACGTTCATGTCCACGTCCCCGCCGGCGCCACGCCAAAGGATGGTCCGAGCGCCGGGGTGGCGATGTTCATGGCGCTGACCTCGCTGCTGACGGGCAAGACCGTGCGCAGCGATACCGCGATGACCGGCGAGATATCGCTCCGGGGACTGGTGCTGCCGGTCGGCGGCATAAAGGAGAAGGTCGTTGCTGCGGCAGGCGCTGGCATAACCCGTGTCATGCTGCCGGCCCGCAACCGCCGGGACTATGACGACATCCCGCAAAATGCCCGCGAGAAGCTCGAGTTCATATGGCTCGAGAAGGTCGAGGACGCGCTGGAGCAGGGATTGGACCCCTGACCGATCTTCTTGCGCGCGGGATCGCCTGTGCTCGATCAGTGCAAGGCGGCCTCGGCTGGCACATTGCCCTTCGGGCGGGGGGACAGCCACACCCAGGCTGCGATCAGCCACATCGTTAGCGCGACGATTAGGAACACCTTGTCGGTGGCAAGGGTCAGCGCCTCCTTGTCGACAAGTTGCGCGATGATCGTGCGGACCTGTTCGGTCGAGAAACCTCTGGCCGTCAGCGCGGCGCTGGTCACGTCGGCGTGGATTTTTCCGGCCAGATCGCTGCCGAAGCTCCGTGCCTGGTCATCCCAGTAGGTCATCGTCAACGACGTCGCGACCGCCAAGGCTATCGTGCGGACGAAGTTCTGAAGACCCGCAGCCGATGCGACCTCTTCCGGCGCGACGGATCCCAGCGTCATCGTCGTGACCGTCACGAAGAAAAAGGGCATGCCCAAGCCCATCAACATCTGGGGCAGCGCCAACGTCCAGAAATCCGCTCCGCTGGTCCAATTGGTACGGACCAGCGTCGCGATGCCGATCCAGACCAGGGCGGCTGACAGGATGATCCGCGGATCCATCTTCGTTGCCAGGAGTGGAGCGAAGCGTCCTACGACCATCCCCGACATAGCTGTGAATGCGGTGGCGAAGCCCGCCTGGGTGGCGGTATAGCCGAGCGACAGCTGCATCCATTGGGGTATGACCACGATCCCCGCGAAATAGGCTCCGAAGCCCATCGCGAGCGACACCGCACCGATCGAAAATCCGCGGTAACGGAACATCCTGATGTCGACGATCGGATGATCTTCCGTCAATTCCCAGATTACGAAAACGAGGAATCCGATCCCGGCGACGATCCCCAAGACCAAGACGGTCGGATCGGCAAACCAGTCATGCTCGCGACCTATGTCGAGCATGATCTGAAACGCACCGATCCAGGTGATGAGCAGGGCCAGTCCGATTATGTCAATCGGCCGTTTGACGGTCAGCGTTTCGATCGGCCGCACGAGCCTGTAGGCGGTGATGGCGCAGAAGGCGACGATTGGCACGTTGATGAAGAAGATCCAGTGCCAGCTTATATTGTCGCTGATCGTGCCGCCCAGAATTGGACCCAGCGCCGGCCCCACGAAGGATGTCATCGCCCAAAGGGTCGTTGCCTGGGCGCGTTTTTCCGGCGGATACAGCCGAAGCAACAGCGTCTGGGTGAGCGGCATTAGCGGACCGCCGCATATTCCCTGCCCGATCCGGCAGACGATGAGCATCCCCAGACTGACGGACATGCCGCACAGCACCGAGAAGATGCCGAAACCGAGCACGCCCAGCACGAATGTCCTCACCGCACCAAAGCGTTCGGCGAGCCAGCCGGTCAACGGTACGCAGATGGCTTCGGCGACCGCATAGGAGGTGATGACCCACGTCCCCTGGCTGGGTGATATGCCGAGGTTGCCGGCAATATGCGGTACCGACACGTTCGCGATTGTAAGGTCCAGGATGACCATCAGGTTGGCGGACGCCAAGGCGATGGTGGCGAGGAACCTGCGCCGCCCGGTGACCAGGTCATATGTTTCCCTGTGGTCCATGGAAGCTCAGTCGCCGGAGACGTCGACTTCGGCTTCCATGGACAGCCCGACCCGCAATGGGTGCGCGGCGAGCTCCCTGGGATCGAGTTCGATCCGTACCGGCACGCGCTGGACGACCTTGATCCAGTTGCCGGTCGCATTCTGCGCCGGGATCAGAGCGAAGGCGGAGCCGGTGCCCCCCGAAAAGCCGACGACCCGGCCATGATATTCGACATCGCCACCATAGATGTCGGCCGTCAGGGTTGCCGGCTGGCCAGGCTTCACGCGGCGGAGCTGCCGTTCCTTGAAGTTCGCTTCGACATACACCTTCGACAGCGGCACGATGGTCATGATCGAGGTGCCCTGCGCAACGCGCTGCCCGACCTGAACCTGCCGGCGTGCGACGATCCCGTCGATGGGCGCGCGGATGACGGCGCGATCGAGATCCAGCCTTGCAGCCTCGAGCTTCGCTTTCGCGGCCAGCACCATCGGATCGGTTTCGATCGTCGAGCCGGACACAAGCGCCTGGTTGGCCGCGAGTTCGCCTGATGCGGCACCGCGGCTCGATTGCGCCTGGGCGATGCCCGCGCGGGCGACGTCGAGATTGGCGCGAGCGGCCGCGAACGCCTTGCGCGCACTGGTCAGCTCTTCGCCCGACACCGCACCCGAGGGCTGAAGTTCGAGGCGCCGATCGAGATCGATGCGGGCCTTGTCGTAATCCGCGCGGGCGTTGGCGAGTTGGGCCTCGGCGCGCGCGATGTCGGCGCGGCGTGCTTCGACCTGCGCCAACAGGGAGGTGCTGGTGGCCGACGCCTGACGGAACATGCGCCTGGCGCGCGCCAGTTCCGCCTCCGCCTGCGCATAGGCAATCCGGCTGTTGCTGTCGTCCAGGCGCACCAATATGTCGCCGCGCCGCACCGGCTGGGTGTCGCTGACGGTGACCGAGAGGACCTGCGCCGAGAGCAGTGGTGTCACCTGGGCCACCTCGGCATTCACATAGGCGTTGTCGGTGCTGACATGGTTGCGGCCGATCAGCAGGTACCAGAGCGTATAGAGCAAGGCGGCCGCCGCCACGGCAAGCGCGAGTCGCGTCAACCAGGTCTTGCGCGCCTGCAGCCGAACAGCCTTGGCGGCGTCTTCAAGCTCGTGCATCGAGGCATCCGAAGGCTTGGTCACTGGATCGGCATCAGCCATTGGGCCTGTCCTTGGCAAGATGTGCGGTAGTGGTCGTGAAGCCTCCGCCAAGCGCTCGGACCAACATGACGTCGAGTGCAAACGCGCGGGCGCCCAAATTGGCGACGAAGCGGCGCGCCTGCAATACCCGCTCTTCGGCGGTCAGCACGTCGAGATAGGTCGACAATCCACCCTGGTAGCGCTTGCGGGCGATCGAATAGGCCTCCTCGGAGTCGGCGAGCGCCTGGCGAGACTGGTCGAGGCGATCGGCCAGCGCTCGCTGGCTGGTCACGGCGTCGGCAACCTCGCGATAGGCGCCTATGACGGTCTTGTCATAATCCGCTACCGCTTCGTCATAGCGTGCGCGCGCTTCGCGATAGCGGCCGCTCAAGGCGCCGCCATGAAAGATCGGAAGGCTCACGGCAGGTCCTGCATTGCCGAAGAGCGATCCGCCCTTGGTGAGATTCTCCAGCCCAATCGATTGTACCCCGACAAGTGCGCCGAGGCTGATCGAAGGATAGAAATCGGCGCGTGCGACCTTGATCCGGCTTGCGGCAGCTTCGGTTCGCGCCCGCGCCGCCACGATATCCGGGCGCCGGCCGATGAGATCGGTCGTCACCTGTGCGGGCAAGCCAGGTCGATGGAGGCTTGTCAGCAAGGGGCGGGCTATGGTCAATCCGCGGTCCGGGCCGGCACCGACGAGGGCGGCGAGCTGGTTGCGGCCCAGCGCGATCATCTCGTCGATCTCGGCCAGGTCGGCTCGCGCCTGCGGAACGCCAGCGTCCGCCTGCTTGAGCTCAGCCCTGGTGTCGAGCCCGGTCCTGACCCGATCCGAGACCAGCTTCTGGGTCGCGAGCCGCAGCTCAATGGCCGCTGCCTGCACATCGCGTTCGGCGTAGAGCCGCGCGAGGTCTGCATAGGCTGCTGCAATGCTCGTGGTGAGCATCAGCCGGGCCTGGTCCTGCTCGATCCGGGCCGCCTCCGCTTCGGAGGTTGCTGCGGCGAGAGCAGCGCGGTTGCGGCCCCAGACGTCCAGGTCGAATGAAAAGTTCAGTGCCGCCTGTCCGGTGTCCTTCCAGCCGTGCGGCACGAAAGCCGGTGGAATCCCGAGATAATAGCTCTGTTTTTCCACGCCGCCCTTGCCCTGTGCGTCGAGCGACGGAAGCAGGGAGCCGCCGGCCGCCTGCGCCAGTCCCTGCGCGCGACGGAAGCGCGCTGCCGCTGCGACGGCATCAGGGGATCCTTTGAGGCCCTCGTCGATAAGCTGCGCAAGCTGGACGTCGCCATAGCTTTCCCACCAGTCGCCATCCGGCCAATCAGCGGACGTGGGAGTCGCCAGGCTTCGCTCGGCCGCCATCGTCGCTGCCGAGCGGATCTGGGGTCTGGCTCCGAGATTTGGCACGGCCGCGCACGCCGTTAGCGAAGCCGCCATCGCGGCGGCTAAGGTCAGGCGGGACATCGAGAACCGATTCGAATGCATATGAAACCGTACTGCCTGGTATTATTTCGGCATGTGATCCCAAGTTGGCCACTTGTCAATGCTGATCTGTACCATATAGTACGGTAATGATCATGGTACATGAAAAGCCGATATTGGGACGGAGGGAGGCCAGGCGGCTCGATCGCCGGGAGACCATTCTGGCGGTTGCCCGCAGATCGTTCCTTGAGCAAGGCTATGCCGCGACGACGATGTCCGGCATCGCAGCGGCCCTCGGCGGGTCGAAGGCTACCCTATGGAGCTATTTCCCGTCGAAGGAGGCTCTGTTCGAGGCGGTGCTCGACAGCGCCACATCGGCGTATCGCCTCGAGGTTTCGACGTTGCTCCATCCATGCGGGGATCCTGAGCGGACACTCCGAGCCTTTTGCAGAAGCTACCTGCACAAGGTCACAAGTCCCGAAGCGATCGCGCTGCACAGGCTGGTGCATGCCGAAGCCGGCCGCTTCCCGGAGATGGGAGCTATTTTCTACGAGCGCGCGCCGTCCACAATTCACGTCCTCCTCGAGGGTTTTGTCGAGTCGGCGATGGAGCGCGGCCTGCTCCGCTGCGACGATCCGATGCGGGCCGCGAAGGTCCTGACGAGCCTGTGCGTCTCGGGATGTTACCAGCAGTTGCTGCTCGGCCAGCTGGAGGCGCCGACGCCCGAGCTTATCGCCGCCGATGCCGATGCGGCGATGGACATCTTCCTGCGCGCCTACGCCCCCTGAACGAAAAAGGGCGACCCGAAGGCCGCCCTCTGTAATTCCCCGATTCGGGACCGATCAGCGCGAATAGAATTCGACGACCAGGTTCGGTTCCATCTTCACGGCATAAGGCACTTCGTCCAGCGTCGGCACGCGGACGTAGGTGACCTTCGAGCCGCCGTCGGCGGCGATATATTCGGGAATGTCACGCTCGGACAGGCCCTGTGCTTCGAGCACCAGCGCCATTTCCTGCGCCTTCGAACCCAGCGAGATCTCGTCGCCCGGCTTCACCAAACGCGACGCGATGTTGCACTTCACGCCGTTGACGCGGATGTGGCCGTGGCTGACCAGCTGGCGCGCGGCGAAGATCGTCGGCGCGAACTTGGCGCGATAGACGACGGCGTCGAGGCGGCGCTCGAGCAGGCCGATCAGGTTCTGCGAGGTGTCGCCCTTCATGCGCGAAGCCTCGGTGTAGTTCTTCTTGAACTGCTTCTCGGTGACGTCGCCGTAATAGCCCTTGAGCTTCTGCTTGGCCTTCAGCTGGATGCCGTAATCCGACATCTTGCCCTTGCGGCGCTGACCGTGCTGGCCCGGACCATATTCGCGCTTGTTGACCGGGCTCTTCGGACGACCCCAGATATTCTCGCCCATGCGACGGTCGAGCTTGTACTTGGCGCTGGTGCGCTTCGTCATGATATTTCCTTCAATCGCTACAACGTTTTCGTCCCAGCTTCGGCAGGGACGGTTCTTTCCCGGTATTTCGCTCTGCTTGGTCCTTGCGAACGGCAGGGCCACCACTTCACCGGGGTGTGGGGCCTATTGCGAAGGCGGGCCTATGGCGGCGAAAGGGCGGATAGTCAAGCCTGCCGGACCGCGCTAAGGGCCGCGCATGACCGACCAAAAAACCGTACCCGCCGCCGATTGCACCGATATGAGCCAGGTCCGCGCCGCGATCGATGCGCTGGATACGCTGGTTGTGACGCTGCTGGCCGAACGAATGCGCTATATCGAGGCGGCCGCGCGGATCAAGCCGAGCCGCGACGCCGTGCGCGACGAAGTCCGCAAGGCGGCGGTGGTGGCGCATGCGGTCAAGGTCGCCAACGACCGGGGCTTTCCGCCGAAGCTTGCCTACCAGCTGTACGACATGCTGGTGGAGGGATCGATCGCTTATGAGTTCGAGACGTTCGACAGGCGGCAATCCTAGACCTTGATTCACGCTTTCGGCGGAAGCGCCACGCGCTTCCACCTCAGACGATCATTGCTTTAGGGTGGGTCCCCCGCTTCGGGTTCGGCGATCGTCATGTCAGGCCGGTTCTCCGGGGCAATGCCATAGCTGGGGGGCCACGCCGTTGGCGGCAGGTGATGCGTACCGAATATCCGGTCGTACAAGGGCAGGATCGACGCATAGTTGCGGTTGACGTGATCGATCCGCGAATGATGCCAATGGTGGAAGCGTGGCGATGACAGGACATGTTCGAGCCAGCCGAGCCGCCAGCCGATATTGGAGTGGATGAAGAAGCTCCACACCGTGCCGGCGATCAGGACGAGCACCGGTATGCTGCTGCCCGATCCCGATCCCGGCGCTCCGAAGCCCGCGATCGAAACCAGCGACAGTCCGCACATCCGCGTGAAGATGATGTCGATCGGATGGGCACGGCTGTTGATGAGCCAGTCCATCCGCTCCGGCTCGTGGTGGGTCGCATGATAGCGCCATAGCCACGGCACCTGGTGCATCGCCCGGTGGCCCCAGTAGAAGCCCAGTTCGCCGATCACGAAGGCGGCGGCAATCTGGATCCAGATCGGCAGCATCGCGACCCAGAGAAAATAGCTATCCGGAACAAGCTGTCGTGAGAGCGCGGCGATGGCCCCCAACGGGAAGGCGAGTATCAGCGTTGGAATCAGGCCGGTCAGGAAATAATAGCCGAGGTCGACCAGCATCTGCGGACGAAGAGTCGGCTGTCGGTTCACGGCGAACAGGCGCTCGAGCGGCACGAACAGCGCGATCAGCAGGAACAGCCAGATGATCTGGCTCCTCAGGATCAGCAGCAGGTGCATCAACTCGGGGGACATGTTGTTCCGCCCTGGTTCCAAAACGGCCGGCCGCCGATCCTAGGGCGTGGCGGCTGTCCTGTCAGCCGCCGGCCGGCGGGGATCGATTTTCAGATGATCTGCGCGTTGAGCGCGCGCCGGCCCGTCAATGGCTGGCGGCGCGTCCGCATCACCCCGCCGACAAGCCCGAAGCCGATCAGCATCATCGCCCAGGTCGACGGCTCGGGCACCGAGAGATTGACGTTGTCGATCAGCGCGAAGGGCGGCTGGCCGATCGGCGTACCATAAGCGAGCAGCGACAGTGTCTGCGTGGTCGCGGTCGCGGTGAAGGTCATGTTCTCATATTGCCACGGAACGAAGCCATGGCTGGCATTGGCTTCGATGTGGGTCGTGTAGAATTCGGAACCCGGATCGAAGACGGTGCTGCCCTCCTCGCCGCTTGGTATGGTGTAAGAGCAGATGCCGAAGCAGACGGTCCAACCTTCGGTGGTGTCGCCCGAGAAGCCCTGCTGCTGGGCTGCGGCCCAAGCGAAGGTCAGGTGATATTGCCGGCCGATCTGGAGGCCCGTCACGACCTGCTCGATCGGACGGTTGAGATAGGCGCCGTCCGCAGCGATGAAATTGCCGCCGCCACCGGTCGAGGTGATCGGGCTGTTCGTCAGGCCGTTCATCTCCGGGCTGCCGAATGTATCGGGACCCCACAGCGAAAAGCGGGAATCGCCGGGATTGGCGGTGGTATAGGCCCCGTCGAACAGATCATCGGCGCCGGTCAGCGAGCCGCCCCCGAAATAGCTGGGATTGTCCATCATGACGAAGTTGTAGCCGCCAGTGGTTGTCCAGCCCGTCAGGGTGGGGAGGCCATCGGTGCCATCACCGAAGATCGTCGAATGCTGGGCATTGCCATTGGTCATGGTGACCAGGTCGAAATCGCCGTTGACGAGCAGGTTCGCAGCCTGAGCCGGCCCTCCCGCCGCACAGGCAATGGCAGCCGCCGCAAGGGCGAACAGCTTGATACGCATGACCACAGATCCCCCGATCACAGAACGCAATCCAAGATACTTACGACATTTCGAAGATCGATGCAAGATTCCGCAGAAAACTGGGATTTACATCTAGTTTACAATCAGGGTGAGCGCCCATCAACCATGTAAGTCCGATGATTTAGGGGATATATTCGCGGCGCCGCAGCATTTCAGCGCCGGCGCGGCTTGTCGATAGTACTGAGAACTCCGCGCAGCGTCCGTATTTCCTGAGCGTTCCACGCTGGCTTCGTCAGCAGGCTGCGCAGCGTCCGCCTGGTGACCGGTGCGCGGTCCGGCGGAAAGAAATAACCGGTGTCGGTAAGCATCCGATCGAGATGGTCGATCAGGCCGTCAAGGTCTTCCTGCGGTGCGGGGGGATCGAGTTCTACCGCTGGCGGCGAAGAGAGTTCGACGCCCTTGGACCACTCATAGGCGATCAGGATTACCGCCTGCGCGAGGTTCAGGCTGCCGAACTCGGGATTGATCGGGACGGTGATGATCGTCCTGGCCAAGGCGACATCGTCGGTTTCAAGACCCGATCGCTCGGGCCCGAACAGGATCGCGCAACGGCCGCTCTCCGTATGAATATCAGCGGCGGCCGCCTCGGGCGTCACCACCGGCTTGGTCACACCGCGCTTGCGCACCGTCGTCGCATAGACATGCGCGCAATCGGCGGTCGCCTCCGCCACGCTGTCGTAAACCTGGGCGCGCTCGAGAACGATGTCCGCACCCGAGGCCGCTGGACCTGCATCGGGATTGGGCCAGCCGTCGCGGGGGCTGACCAATCGCAGCTCGATTAGCCCGAAGTTGAGCATCGCGCGCGCGGCCTTGCCGATATTTTCGCCCAACTGGGGGCGGACGAGGACGATGACGGGGGGGCTGGCTGCTGTTTGCGGCTTTCGCATTTCTTGCCGCTCATCCTGAGGAGAGGCTGAGCTTGCCGAAGCCTCGTCTCGAAGGATGCTCGACTTCTTGGCGAGCCGCGTGAGGGCGGACCAGTTGCCATCGATCAGAGCCTGCTTCTTGAGGCGCGACCAGCCCTTGATCCGCCTTTCCGCCGCGAAAGCCTGGTCGCGTTCCGGAAACTCCTCGGACCACACCAGACTGACGGGGCGGCGGCTTTGCGTATAACCAGTAATGGCGCCGGATTGATGCTGAGCGATCCGGCTCGTCAGATCATCGGAATGACCCACATAGAAGCTGCCGTCGGCGCAGCGCAGCATATAGGCCCAGAAACTCACTTTAAGGGTCCTTCGATACGGGGCTTCGCCAAGCTCAGCCCCTACTCAGGATGAGCGGGCCGGCGAATATGGGACGGAAGCTGGAATGTTCACTCCCGCCCCGCCTCGCTTACCGCACCGGCGAAATCCTCGAAATCCTTGGCTTCGCGGAAGTCCTTATACACGCTGGCGAAACGGATATAGGCGACGCTGTCGAGCGCCTTGAGGCCGTCCATCACCATCTCGCCGACCGCACTGGCGGGAATCTCGTTGTCGCCCAGGGTTTCGATCTGGCGCTGGATCGCCGTGGCCAGCCGCTCGATCCTGACGGGATCGACCGGACGCTTGCGGCAGGCGATCTGGATCGAGCGTTCGAGTTTCGAGCGGTCGAACGGCTCGCGCCGGTTCTCGCTTTTCACCACCGTCATCTCGCGCAGCTGGATCCGCTCGAAAGTGGTGAAGCGCGCACCGCATCCCTCGCACTGCCGCCGCCGCCGGATCGCCGCCCCGTCGTCGGTGGGGCGGCTGTCCTTCACCTGGCTGTCGTCATGGGCGCAGAAGGGGCAGCGCATTATTGTGCCCTACGGGCGCACGGGCCGGGGCCGCATCCGCGTGAGCGGATCAAATCAAAGCTCCGGATAGATCGGGAAACGATCGCACAACACCTCGACCCGCGCCTTGACGTCGGCTTCGATCTTGCCGTTGCCCTCGGCGCCGTTCTTGGCGAGGCCGTCGAGCACATCGGCGATCATGTCGGCGATGTCGCGGAACTCGGCCGGGCCGAAGCCGCGCGTCGTACCGGCCGGCGAGCCGACCCGGATGCCGCTCGTCTTGACCGGCGGCAGCGGATCGTTGGGAACGCCGTTCTTGTTGCAGGTGATGCTCGCGCGTTCGAGCGCTTCGTCGGCATCGCGGCCGGTGACGCCGATCGGGCGCAGGTCGACCAGCGCGAGATGGGTGTCGGTGCCGCCCGACACGAGATCGGCGCCGCGTTCCTTGAGGCGCGCGGCGAGCACCTTGGCGTTCTCGACCACTGCCGCCGCGTAAGCCTTGAAGTCGGGCTGCAACGCCTCGCCGAACGCGACCGCCTTGGCGGCGATGACGTGCATCAGCGGGCCGCCTTGAAGACCGGGGAACACCGCCGAGTTGATTTTCTTCGCGATCGCCTCGTCATTGGTCAGGATCATGCCGCCGCGCGGGCCGCGGAGCGTCTTGTGAGTCGTGGTGGTGACGACATGGGCATGGCCGAACGGGGTGGGGTGGACTCCACCCGCCACCAGGCCCGCGAAATGCGCCATGTCGACCATGAACAGCGCCCCGACCTCGTCGGCGATGGCGCGGAAGCGGGCGAAGTCGATGTGGCGCGGATAGGCCGAGCCGCCGGTGATGATCAGCGTCGGCTTGTGCTCGCGGGCCAGCGCCTCGACCTGGTCGAAGTCGATACGGTGATCGTCGGGGCGCACGCCATATTGCACCGCGTTATACCATTTGCCCGACATCGCGGCCTTGGCACCGTGGGTGAGGTGGCCGCCGGCATCGAGGCTGAGCCCCATGATGGTGTCGCCAGGCTTGGTCAGCGCCAGCATCACCGCGCCATTGGCTTGCGCGCCCGAATGCGGCTGGACGTTGACGAAGCCGCAGTCGAACAGCTGCTTGGCGCGGTCTATCGCCAGCTGCTCGACCACGTCCGAGGGGTGGCAGCCCTGGTAATAGCGCTTGCCCGGATAGCCCTCGGCATATTTGTTGGTGAACACCGAGCCCTGCGCCTCGAGCACCGCCTTGGAGACGATGTTCTCCGATGCGATCAGCTCGATCTGCTTCTTCTCGCGCGTGATTTCCTGCTGGAGGCCGCCAAACACCGCCGGATCCGCTTGGGCGAGACCGCGCGTGAAGAAGCCGTCGGGCTGGACGTCCGAAAGGGTGGCGGCGGGCTTGCTGCTCATGCGGGTTCCTTGTGGAAACGGGGGTGGGTGAGTTTGTCGACGCGGCGGGCGTGGCGATCGCCCCCGAACGGTGTCGACAGGAAGGCGGAGGCACAGGCCTTGGCCTGCTCGATGCCGATCAGCCGCGCGCCGAGCGCGATGACATTGGCATCGTTATGCTCGCGTGCGAGCCTGGCCGACAGCACTTCGGACACCAGCGCGCAGCGCGCCGCCGGATGGCGGTTCACCGCGATCGATATGCCTATGCCGGAACCGCATAGGGCGATGCCCTTGGTCGCTTCGCCCGCGGCGATCGCCTCGGCGAGCCGATAGCCATAATCGGGATAATCGACCGATGCCGTGCTGTCGGGGCCGAGATCGCGAACCTCATGGCCTTCTTCGCGAAGCCACAGGACGAGCGCGGCCTTCAAGTCGAACGCGGCATGATCGGATGCGATGGCAACGATTTCGGCCATATATCCTGTCCAGTGCTGACGAGTCGGGTGCTGGCCGGTCTCTAGGGATGATAGCCGGTTATCGCAATGCCGAGCTCCATCATAATGGGCGCCGCCATCTTTGCTGTTGACCTCGCCCGCGATGACCTCTTGAAGCGGCGGCAGTCGCGCGCAGGGAGTTGACCCGATGAATATCCGCACATCTGCCTGTCTTGGCGCAAGCCTCGCCGCGGTCCTCCTGCTGGCTGCGTGCGCAAAGGGCGAGGATGCCCATCCGATCGACAATGTCGCCGAGACCGGCAACGTCGCCGCCGACGAGATGATCGACGACGTCGATCCGACGGTCAACAGCGCCGCCACCGCGCTGCCCACCGATGCCTGGGTCGGCAAGTGGATCGGGGTCGAGGGGCTGATGCTCGATATCCAGCCGGCCGGAGAGCACGGCCATTACATCTTGAGCGTGACGCTGCTCGACGGCACCAACAGCTATGACGGCACCGCGGATGGCGACATGATCCGCTTCACCCGCAATGGCCGGCCCGAGAGCATCCGCGCGGCGACCGGCGACGAGACCAGGCTGAAATGGTTGGCGGGCAAGCAGAACTGCCTGATGATCCAGCAGGGCGAGGGCTTCTGCCGCGACGAGGCCGTAACGCCGCCGTCCACTCGGCCCTGAACAGCTCAGCCTTGAAATGGCCGGTTTTGGGCGTTAGGGCGCGGCGATGACCAAGCCCGCTCCCCTGATGACCGCCAAGGAGTTTGCCGATCGCGCGCGTCTGATCGTGGAGACGATGCACGGCCATGCGGCGCACCGCGCGATCGATTTGCTGACGAACGATGTGCTGCGCGGCCTCGGCTATGGCGAGGGAATAGAGATTTTCGAGGCGATGGTGGGGCATTGGCACAATGCCGATGCCGCCTATCCTCACGGCGGCCGTTGCCCCGATTGCGAAGGCGAAGCCGAGGCCCGCGCAGCCGCCTGAGAGCTGCCGGCGGGTCTTCTCGATTCGAAAGCAAGCGCCGGGAGGCGTCCCGGCGTCATAGGTGCCAGATGATCGCACAGGCAATATGTGCGAAAGGTATCGGCGATGACGTTGACGATCGATGATCCGCGGTGGGAAGCGGTGCTGGCGCGGGACGCGCGGGCAGATGGCTTCGTATATTCGGTGGCGACGACGGGCGTCTATTGTCGCCCGGCCTGTGGCGCACGGACGCCCAATCGGCGCAATGTCGCCTTTCATGCCGATGCGGCTGCGGCCGAGGCTGCCGGGTTCAGGCCCTGCAAGCGGTGCCGGCCCAACGAGGCGCCGCTTGCCGAGCGCCAGGCCGCCTTGGTCGCGACGGCATGCCGCCATATCGAGCAGGCCGAGGAGGCGTTGTCGCTCGACGAACTCGCCGCCGGGGCAGGGCTCAGCCCGCACCATTTCCACCGCCTGTTCCGCAGCGTCACCGGCCTGACGCCGAAAGGCTATGCCGATGCCGAACGGGCGCGGAAAGTCCGCGCGGCGCTGGGGAACGGCACGCAGGTGACCGAGGCGCTCTACGAGGCGGGTTTCGGATCGAGCGGGCGCTTCTACGCTGCTGCCGATGCTGCCCTGGGCATGCTTCCCGCGGCCTATCGCAAGGGCGGCGCCGCCACCGAGATCCGTTATGGAATCGGCGCATCTTCGCTCGGCCGGGTGCTTGCGGCGGAAAGCGAGCGAGGGATTTGCGCCATCCTGATCGGTGACGATGACGACGCGCTGGTTGGGGATCTCGGACGGCGCTTCGCCAATGCCCGGATGATCGCCGCCGATATCGCCTTCCAGGAGAAGGTCGCGCATGTGGTGGCGATGATCGAGGAACCGGCACAAGGGCTGGCGCTGCCGCTCGACATTCGCGGGACCGCTTTCCAGCGCCGCGTGTGGCAGGCGCTCCAGGCGATTCCGGCCGGCGAGACCCGCAGCTATGCCGAGCTTGCCAAAGCTGTCGGCGATCCCGCTGCGGTCCGCGCCGTCGCCGGCGCCTGCGCCGCCAACCATCTCGCGGTGGCGGTGCCGTGTCACCGGGTGGTGCGTGGCGATGGTTCGATTTCAGGCTATCGCTGGGGCGTCGAGCGCAAGCGGGCGCTGTTGGCGCGCGAGGCGCGGGGGTAAGGCCCACTTCGCGCCAGGGAAGGCAAGACAATGAAGCGCGATTGTCCGGATGGCGTTCCGGTCGGTTGCCCGATATGGCCGCCGCATGAACGCCACTGCTCCATCRCCGGGCCTGCCGCTGCGCCATCTGCTGCTGGCGCTCGCGGTCGTTGTCGTGTGGGGCACCAATTTCGTGGTGATCCGGATCGGGCTTGACGAGCTGCCGCCCTTGCTGTTCGCAACACTGCGTTTCTGCTTCGCGCTGCTACCGGCCCTGTTCATCCGCAAGCCGGCGGTTTCGTGGAAGGCGCTGGCCGCCTATGGAGTGCTGATCGGCTTCGGCCAGTTCGGCATGATCTATATCGCGATGAACGGCCATATCTCGCCGGGCCTCGCCTCGCTGGTGGTGCAGAGCCAGGTGTTCTTCACCATCGGCCTGGCGATGGCCTTCACCGGCGAAAAGGTCCGGCCGTTCCAGCTCGTGGCGCTGGTGATGGCGACGATCGGCATCGCGATCATCATCCTGCATGGGGACAGCAGCGCTACCCCGCTGGGCCTCGGGCTGGTGCTGGTCGCCGCGATGGGCTGGGCCGGCGGCAATCATGTCGCCAAGGCGAGCGGCGCCACCAACATGCTTTCCTTCGTGGTCTGGGCGAGCCTGTTCTCGATCCCGCCGCTGTTTATGGGCTCGCTGCTGATGGAGGGATGGCCAGCGATCAGCGCTGCGGTCAACCATGCGGGGCCGGAAGCCTGGGCGGCAGTGCTGTGGCAGTCGATCGGCAACACTCTGTTTGGTTACGCAGCCTGGGGCTGGCTGCTGTCGCGCCATCCGGCCGCGACGATCACGCCGACGGCGATGCTGGTGCCGGTATTCGGCATGGGCGCCTCGGCGCTGCTGCTGGGAGAGTCGCTGCCTGCGTGGAAGCTGGTGGCGGCGGCGCTGGTGATCGGCGGATTGGCCATCAACGTCCTCTGGCCGCTCGCAGGGCAGCTCCCCGGATATCCATGGCGGCGCGGCGCGGCGAGCTAGCTTTAGGGTGGTGAGGTAGTTTGCCCAACCCGGTTATTGAAAATCGACTCTCGCCTCTTCTGGCGTCAGTTTGGCTAACCAAATACGAGCGCTGCTCCGGTTTTCAGCGACGTTTTGCATCCCCGTATCAGGCATACTAGACCGAACGCCTCGCCGACGGGGATGACGCTCGATGATCCTAGCCACACTTCTTTTGGCAGAAATTGTCTCGCAGTCTCAGCCTTTGAACATATTCGAAGAACGCTACTCGGCGGAGTCGAAGAATCGGTATGAAGCCTATGTGATGTGCTTCGCCCGAGGAGCTTATGATCGTCGTCAAGACGCCGGTTCGCCGGAAGCTCATATGAAAGCCGCACAAGCTGTGTGCGGAAAGGAGTATGACAGCTTCGTCGAGAGTGTCGTCAAGGACTCTGAGAGCTCATCAGACGCAGCTTCGGCGGCTGTCAAAGCTCGCTCTCTTCTGGATGCGATGGATGCGCGGGCGCTCATAGGCCCTCCAGCCCCAACCGTGCTCGCGCAATTGCCGGTTGAACGGCTCACAGGAGATTGGCGATTGGGAAGCGGGCCGCTCGCTATCGATATGAGAGTCAGTTTCAGAGAAGATGGGTCACTGTTCGGCATTTTGAAGTCGGATTTTGATAAATGGGCTGGCGGCCTAAATAGTTGGCGAGTCACCAGTGACGGAACGAAAAATGCCACGTTCCATGCATATTTCGCAGGTAAGAAAGAGGTGAGGTACGACCGTATCCCATCATCACCATCTGAAATGAACTTCATCAACGCGGCAGATCCATCTATTCAACGCTTCGATCTTGTAATGGAAGACAACGACCTGCTCATTAGGTGGGTAGAGCCTGACGGGGGAGGCACGCTACGATTTCGTCGGCAAGTTGGACCGGCCCAAGGGGCAAAGAAGGATTAGCCTGGGGTTCGTCTATTTAACGACCGTGAGACTTGGCCGCTGACCAGTGAGGCGGCGCACTCGCCGACCAATGGCATCTCCTGACACGTCAATCGAGAAAAGCGGCTTTCCTGCCTTCTCAGCCAGATCAAACGCCGATTTTTCAAGATCGAGGAACGTCATTGCCCGCTGGCCCTGAGCCTCGATCACCTTAGCGATGTCGGTAGCAAAGCTCAATTTGTCGCCCGGCGCTTTCCAGAGGTAGCGTTGGACCTTCGGCTCGGCTGTCAGGGCTCCTGCTATGCGCTCGTCCTGTTGGAAGCGCTTGAGGAAGTTCGCAGTGTCTTCCTGAGTCCCATTCACCTCGCAGGTGCCATCGGAATTGAGCAGCGCGAACCACAGCATGATCTGCGCCGCGGCACTTCCGATCTCGTCGGTCTCGGAAGGTGGGACGCCGAGCCGGGACAGATCATAGCGTACCATGATCTCGGCCGCCTCGCGGGCATCGAAGTTTCCGCTCTTTCGGCCGCCGCCGGGCAGTTGCCCCCGGCTTCGCCAGAGCCGCTGAATCTGGCCCGGAATGTCCGCGATCGTAGTGAGTTCGCTCGCCGAAAATGTCGTGAAGTTGCACGTCCAGCCGTTAACGCGGAATCCTTGGTAGCGGCTCATCCACAGACCTCCGACACGAACTGTACCCGCGATACGGGAAGAAGCACGCGCACGAGCTCTCCCCCATGGGTCAACAGATCGCCCTCCACGAAGCGGCCATAGACCATCTGATCCCCGAGCGCGGCAAGGTCGCCGGCACGGACATGGACAAGAACGGCGAACCACGTCCCGGCAGCCGATATGTCGGCGTGCGGAAAAATGTGCTCAAGGGGAGCCCGGAGCCCGCCGACATCACGACATGGCTCGTGGAGCGAGAGAACGGCTTTCTCCGGCAGGCCAATCGACGCTTCACGCGGAAGACCAATGCTTTTTCAAAGGTGATGGAGTTTCACGAGCGGCAGGTCGCGATCTGGATACACTACCGGAACTATTGCTGGATACCCAATCCGAGCCGGCCGAAGGATGGTTCGAAGCAATGGACAAAGCGCGAGACGGCGGCGCTCGCCTGCAATCTGACCGATCGCGTCTGGACACCGGAGGACATGATCGTCGCCTCGGACCTGTATGTCGCCACACGGGAGCGAACCGATCTATTGCCGATCGAGCCCGTGGTCAGTGATGACGATTCGCCGAAACCCTTCTGGATTCTGCACAGCCCGTACCATCGGACGGCGAAGGCCCATGCTTCGGACTGCTCCTCCTGCAATGGGGGGCTCGGCAAAAACAAGGGGCCGGCCAAGGGCAGCATCTGGACCGGGTTCACGACGCTGGACGATGCGATGGCCTTCGCGAGCAAGAAGGAACCTGACGGTTACGCCGTCTGCAAGCTGTGCATCGGGAGCTACAATACCCTCAACACCTATGGCCGCCGCAGATAAGCCGAGCACTGGTCGATTACTCCGGATCAAGATCGAAAGGGCGGGGGGCAGATTCTACTTGCAATGTAGGATTTGATTTAGTTCACTCTATGTTCTATTCTCGAGCGCGGAGACTCGCATGGTTTAATGCCGGAATCAAATCGCTGCCTGGGGCTGACGGCAAGATGCCTAGGCCGTTTCGCGTCGATGAGAATTGGAACGTCATCTATCTCGACGAGGAGCGAGATGAGGCAAAGCTCACAGGTCGGAATTCCGGCAAGCAGAATCGCGCGGGAATCGCGAGTTGGGACGAATTGGATCGCAAGCGCGATGAGGAGCTTGAGTCCATCAGGCGTCTTGGAGAGGAAAAGCCCATTCAACTTGCCGAACTCGGCAATTCGAATTGGAATGAGTATGAGGCGATGCGCGCGCAAGGCGAGCGAGATGGGCGAGTTTTGAAAGAGGCAGCCAAGGCAGGTGGCAATTTCTTTCGTAATTACGGAGATATGAGGGATGCTAACACGATCGGCGCGGACAAATACTTTCATTGCAAAGCCAACTGCGAAGCATCGTCGCTAGGTGAAACAGGAGAGGCTGTCGCGCGAACGATAAGCAATGGGCGAGAAATCGTGGACCAGCGTATCAAAGGTGACCCTAGGTCCGCCTCTCTCGCGGATCAACGGGCGAACGTGGCAGGCCGGAGTGCGGGACGGCGCATTCGCGAAGGGGGTTCGGGAGCGCATCAATGTACTGCGGCATGTGATCATTTTAGGCCCAACGGTCTGAACAAGAGATACTGAGATGAGACGAAGGGTGGCTGTCCTTGTGATAATAGTGGCAACGCTGTCAGCCATTTTTGCCGTTCGCTCCCTCAAGAATTTCCTCGATGTCGATGCGTGTTTGGATCGAGGCGGCGCATGGGACAAGCAGGCTTCAATCTGCGTGGGCACTCCCACAACACACGACCGATAACGTCGAGCGGGGTTAGCGAGACTGACCCGAGGATGAGTTTCCATAACCCCAATTTGAAACTACCTCACTACCAGCTTTAGTGCATCCTTGACTCCTCCCTTGTTGAAGGGAGTATAAGAACAAAACAAGAACCATGGATGAGTCGCGGATCTTATTGGCCGCCCTGAGATCGCGCATCTGTGCGATCGAGGGGCCGAAGCCCCCGGAAGCCACGCTGTTTGCGTTGGGCGCCGAGCCGCTCGACGCGCAATTGGGGGGTGGTTTGCCGTGCGGCAAGCTGCACGAGCTGTTCGCTGCCGAGCCGGACGATCGCGCGGCTCTGGCCGGGACCGCGCTGATGCTGGCGATACGACGGGGGGAAGGGCCGTTGCTCTGGCTGCGGCAGGATGGAGCGGTGCGTGCCGGTGGGGCACTTTACGGGCCGGGGCTCGCCGATCTCGGCCTGGATCCGTCTCGGCTGATCGAGATCGTCGCGCCGGACGAGGCGGCGCTGCTGCGCGCCGCGGGCGATGCGGTGCGCTGTGCCGATGTCTCGGCGGTGCTGATCGAGCCCTGGAAGGCGGCACGCGGCTTCGATCTGACGGTGAGCCGGCGGCTCGCGGTCGCGGCCGAGAAATCGGGGGTGACCGTGCTGCTGCTGCGCGCCGAGGCCGAGCCGGTCCCGAGCGCCGCCTATAGCCGTTGGCGGGTGCGATCGTTGGCGTCGGCGGCGCTCGAGGCCGGTGCGCCTGGCCATCCGGCGATCGAGATCGAGTTGTTGCGGCATCGCGGGGGACTGGCTGGGGTACGCGCCTGTCTGGAGTGGAATCGTGACGAGCATGTCTTCCGGGAAGCGACGCTATCTGGCGCTGTGCTTCCCCTTCCTGCCGGCCGATCGGCTGGCGCGGGCAATCCGGACGGGAGCGGTCCAGCCCGGCTTTCCGCCTGATGCCCCGTTCGCTTTGGTGGAGAAGCAGAAGGGTGCGATGCGGCTGGCCGCCGTCAGCCGGGCTGCACTGGCGCTCGGGCTGGCGCCCGGCCTCAGCCTGGCCGACGCGCGGGCGCGGATGCCCGATCTCGGCGTCGTCGATATCGATATGCGCGCCGATGGCGAATGGATCGAGCGGATCGCCGACGGCTGCGATCGCTACACGCCGATGGTGGCACTCGATCCGCCCGACGGGCTGATCCTCGATATCAGCGGCTGCGCGCATCTGTTCGGCGGCGAGGCGGGATTGCGCGAGGACCTGGTGGCGCGGCTGCAGCGGCTCGGCATGCATGTCCGCAGCGCGCTCGCCGACACCCCCGATGCGGCGCATGCGCTGGCGCATTATCCCGCCGAGGCGACGGCCATGCTGCCCGTCGAAGCCCTGGGCCTCGAGGCCGGGGAGGCGATGGCACTGCGCCGCGCCGGGCTCAAGCGCCTCGCCGATCTCAGCGCTCGGCCGTCGCAGCTGCTGTCGGCGCGCTTTGGGGAAGACGCTGCCGACCGGCTCGACAGGATCTCGGGCGGGCGCGACATCCGCATTACCGCGCGGCGTCCGCAAGCGGCGCTCGTGCTCGAACGGCGTTTCGCCGAGCCGATCGGTCATGTCGATCCCGCACTGGCCGCGATCGAGGCGCTGGCCCAGCAGGCGGCGCGGCGAATGGAGGAGGGGCATCGCGGCGGGCGGCGCTTCGAGGCGCAGCTGTTCCGCACCGACGGGCTGGTGCGCAGCCTGCGGATCGAGACCGGACTGCCGGTACGCGATGTCCCGCTGCTGATGCGGTTGTTCAACGAGCGGCTGGAGACGCTGTCCGATCCGGTCGATCCCGGTTTCGGCTTCGATCTGGTGCGGCTGTCGGTGCCGCTGTTCGAACCGTTGGCACCGCTCCAGCTGCCGCTCGAAGGCGGGGCGATCGCCGAGGGGGAGCTGGCCCAGCTGCTCGATCGGCTGTCGACCCGGCTCGGACGCAACCGCGTGCGGCGGTTTGCGCCGCGCGACAGCCATATTCCCGAGCAGGCGGTGCTGGCCTTTCCCGCGATCGGGGAAGCGCCGCCCGGCGGCTGGCCGTCGCCCGAGCCCGGCGAGCCGCCGCTGCGGCCCACCCATTTGTTCGATCCACCCCAGCCGATCGAGGTCCTCGCCTCTGTGCCGGACGGCCCGCCGCGCCAGTTCCGCTGGCGGCAGCGGCTGCACGACATCGTCCTGGCCGAAGGGCCGGAGCGAATTGGGGCGCTGTGGTGGCGCCGGGCCGACAATGCTGGGATGGCGCGCGACTATTACCGGGTCGAGGACAGGCAGGGCCGCCGCTTCTGGCTGTTCCGCCACGGCCTCTACGGCCGCGAGGCGAAGATCCCGACCTGGTATATCCACGGCCTGTTCGCATGACCGAGGCCGCCACCTTCGCCGAACTGGTCGCGGCGACCAACTTCTCCTTCCTGCGCGGCGCTTCGGCGGCCGAGGACATGGTCTCCGCTTCGATCGCGGCGGGCCATGCCGGCATCGGCATCGCCGACCGCAACACGGTGGCCGGCGTGGTGCGCGCCTGGAAGGCGCTGCGCACGGCGCGCGCCAATCTGGCGGCGGAGGGCGGGGCCGATATCGACTTCAGGCTGGTGGCCGGCGCGCGGCTGGTCTTTGCCGACGGGACGCCGGACATCGTTGCCTATCCCGCGACCCGGCGCGGGTGGGGGCGGCTGACCCTGCTCCTCACCACCGGTAATCGCCGCGCGATCAAGGGCGATTGCGTCCTCTATCTGGGCGACCTGCTCGATCATCTCGATGATCTGCTGCTGATCGTGATGCCGGCGGGGCAGGGGCTGAAGCTCGGGGATGTCGGCGCAAGGCTGCATCCGAAATGGCAGGGGCCGCTGGCTCCTGCGTCGTTTCTTCTCCCATTTTCGTCATCCCAGCGAAGGCTGGGATCCATGTCTCTTGCGGCAGGAGGGAAGGTTGAGAGCTCACCTCCCAGACTATCCCTAGTGAAGACAGACATGGACCCCAGCCTTCAGCCTCTGGCTGAAGTTTATCCTGAGCGCCTGCCTTGCAGGCAGTCGAAGGGCTGGGGTGACGGTCTGGGGAGAGTATTATCGATCCTCAACCATGCCGCGCCCGGACGCGTCTGGCTGGGCCTCGCCACATCCTATTCCGGTCCCGACCGCCGCCGCATCGCCAGGCACGCCAAGCTGGCGCGCGATATCGGCATCCCGCTGATCGCCACCAACGATGTCCTTTACGCCACCGCCGAGCAGCGCCCGCTCCACGATGTCGTCACCTGCATCCGTCTTGGCCTCAGGCTCGACGAGGCGGGAACCCGCCTCGCCGCCAATGGCGAGCGCCACATCAAGCCCATGGCCGAGATGGCGCGGCTGTTCAGACATTATCCGGAGGCGCTTGCCGAAAGCCTGCGACTGCTCGAACGAGTCCAGTTCGACCTCGGCCAGCTCCGCTATGAATATCCGCATGAGCCGGTTCCGTCCGGTTGGACGCCCCAGGCCTGGCTCGAGCATCTCGTCGCCGAAGGGGTGCGCGAACGCTATGGCGAGGATCCGGCGCCCGAGGTCGCCGAGCTGGTGGAAACCGAACTCAAGCTCGTCCGCCAGGCCAAATATGCCTATTATTTCCTGACGGTCCACGATGTCGTGAAGTTCGCGCGGAGCAAGGGCATCCTCTGCCAGGGGCGGGGATCGGCCGCCAATTCGGTGATCTGCTATGTGCTCGGCATCACCTCGGTCGATCCGGTCAAGCACAAGCTGCTCTTCTCGCGCTTCATTTCCGAGGATCGCAACGAGCCGCCGGATATCGACGTCGATTTCGAGCATGAGCGGCGCGAAGAAGTGATGCAGCATATCTATGCGCGCTACGGCCGCCATCGCGCCGGCATAGCCTCGACCGTGATCCACTATCGGCCGCGCAGCGCGGTGCGCGAGATCGGCAAGGTGCTGGGGCTGAGCGAGGATGTCACCACGAAGCTGACCTCGACGATTTGGGGCAGCTTCTCCTCGAAGATGGAGGAGAAGCGTTTCCACGAGACCGGCTTCGATATCGGCAATGTCGAGATCGCGCGGCTCAACATGCTGGTCGAGCAACTGCTGACCTTTCCCCGCCATCTGTCGCAGCATGTCGGCGGCTTCGTGCTGACCGAGGACCGGCTCGATGAGACCGTGCCGATCCACAATGGTGCAATGGACGAGCGCACCTTCATCGAATGGGACAAGGACGATATCGACGCCCTGCAGCTGATGAAGGTCGACGTGCTGGCGCTGGGCATGCTGACCTGCATCCGCAAGGCGTTCGACCTGATCGATACGCATCTCGGCAAGCGCTATGCGCTGCACAGGATCCCCGAGGACCAGGCCGATGTTTATGACATGCTGTGTACCGGCGACAGCATCGGCGTCTTCCAGGTCGAGAGCCGTGCCCAGATCAACATGCTGCCGCGGCTACGGCCCCGCACGCTCTATGACCTGGCGGTACAGGTGGCGATCGTGCGGCCGGGGCCGATCCAGGGCGGCATGGTCCATCCCTATCTCAAGCGCCGCAAGGAGCAGCGCGAAGGCCGGCTGAACATCGATTATCCCAGGCCTCACTTGGATCATGGCAATGCTGACGAACTGGAGGATGTGCTCGGCAAGACGCTGGGCGTGCCGCTGTTCCAGGAACAGGCGATGAAGCTGGCGATCGTCGCGGCGAAATTCAGCGACGCCGAGGCCAACCAGTTGCGCCGCGCCATGGCCACGTTCCGCAACGCCGGTGGCATGCCGAAGTTCAAGACCAAGATGGTCGAGGGCATGGTCGGCCGAGGCTATCCGCGCGACTTCGCCGAGCGCTGCTTCACGCAGATCGAGGGCTTCGGCAGCTATGGCTTCCCCGAAAGCCATGCCCAGTCCTTCGCGCTGCTGGTCTATGCCTCATCCTATATAAAATGCCGCTATCCGGCAGTGTTCGCCTGCGCTTTGCTCAACTCGCAGCCGATGGGCTTCTACGCTCCCGCGCAGATCGTCCGCGATGCCCGCGAACATGGCGTCGAGGTGCGCGCGATCGACATCAATGCGAGCGACTGGGACAACAGCCTCGAGCTGGCGCGCGATGGAGCCCTCGCGCTCAGGATCGGCCTGCGCCAAATCGATGGCTTCCGCCAGGCTTGGGCCGAGGCGATCGGCAAAGCCCGCGCCGGTGGGCGCTTCGATACTATCGAGCAGCTTGCCCGGCGCGCATCGCTGCCGCGCCGGGCGCTACACCTGCTGGCCGATGCCGATGCGTTTCGTTCGATCGGGTTCGACCGCCGCACTGCGCTGTGGGAGGTGCGGCGCACCCCTGATGGCGAACTGCCGCTGTTCGCTGCCGTCAAGGCGCGCGAGCTTGGCGAGGAGCCCGATGCGATGCTGCCGGTCATGCCGATGTCCGAGCATGTCGCCGCCGATTACCAGCTGACCCGGCTGTCGCTCAAAGGCCATCCGATGGAGTTCCTGCGCGAGGGTTTCCGGCGCGAGGGCGTGCTGAGCTGCCGCGAGGCAAGCGCGGCGCGCAACGGGGTGAAGGCGCGCGTCGCCGGTGTCGTCCTGGTCCGCCAGCGGCCGGGGGAGGGCAAGGCGATCTTCATCACGCTGGAGGATGAGACCGGGATCACCAATGTCCTGATGTGGGCGCGGCTGTTCGAGATGCAGCGGCATGCGGTGATGGCGTCGCGGCTGATGGTGGTCGAGGGCGAGATCCAGCGCAGCCCCGAGGGCGTCGTCCACCTGATGGCGTCGCGCGTCCATGATCGCACCGCCGAGCTCAGTCGGCTGTCCGAGGATCATAGCCCCACCATCACGCTGGCACGCGCCGATGAGTTCGAGCACCCTCAGGCGCCGCGCAACCATGTCGAACGCGGCAGCCACCCGCGCGATGTGCGCATCCTGCCCCGGTCGCGCGATTTCCATTGAACGACCGGCGGGTCTACTTGCTCTCGAACAGGTCCCTTGGCCGCAGTTCGGCGCGCAGACCCTCCGGGCTTTGCAGCCAGCGCAGCGACCCCCGGTCCGCGTCGAGCGTCGCCCTCCAGAACGCCACCGTCGCGGCGATCACGGTCTCCCGGATGTAGGGTGTAGGTTCGCCATTGAGCATCGTGTGGATGATCTGGCCCGCGAACATCTCATGGGTGGCGCCCTGCAAGACCAGCAGATATTTTTCGCCGGCCGGCATGAACCGAAACGGTTCCTGGCGCTGTCGCGCGGTGATCGGCGTGACGAAGGGAATCGCATCCTCTGTGCCTGTTATCGACAGAAAGGGGATGTGAACCGTCGAAAAAGCCACTTCGGGAGATCCGCTGAGCGGCGGCGAAGGGCTCAGCGCCACGGCGGCGCGGACTCTCGGATCGCCGAGAGGGGGCTCGATGGCGGCGGAAAAGCGCTGCCCGGCGATCGCCTGCACCGTCTGCGCGCCGAAGCTGTGGCCCGCCACGCCGATTCGGCTGAGATCGATCCGGTCGAGGTCGCATCGGTCCTGCGCCTTGCGCCGGCCGAGCTCGCTGATCACGAACTGGATGTCGCGCACTCGTGAAATCAGCTGCTCGCCGTTCAGCGCCGACCGGAAGCCCGGCTTGCCGAAGATTGCGCTGTCGGTGCCGCGATGCTGGATGTTGATCACCGCAAAGCCCGCTTCGGCCCAGCCATGCGCCCAGATCGCTCCCGCATCGAGCGATCCGCCGAGACCATGGCTGAACAGGATCACTCCGACCTTGCCTCCACCCCCGGGCATGCGGATCCGCACCGGCACCGGACGGCTCCGCACCGCATCGAGCCAGACGCCTTCGCACAAGGTGATCGGTAACGCAGCGTGTCCAACGCCCGGCCCGAGCAACGAAGCGAGCAGGGCAATGGTAAAGCCTATCAGCCGCATATCGGCGGCTATGTGGCCGATTCCATCGGGTGAGACCATAACGCAAATGAAAATAAGAGGACCCTTCCGATTGCACGGGACAGGCTTCCCGATGATGCTCTGACCGGCTAACGCTTCCGCGAAACTCCGGAGGATCAAAATGAAGACCCGTGCCGCTGTCGCCTTTGAAGCGAAGAAACCCCTGGAAATCGTCGAAGTGGACCTTGAGGGGCCGAAGGCCGGCGAGGTTCTGGTCGAGATCATGGCGACGGGCATCTGCCACACCGACGCCTATACGCTTGACGGCTTCGACAGCGAGGGCATCTTCCCGAGCATCCTAGGCCATGAAGGCGCCGGCATCGTGCGCGAGGTCGGTCCCGGCGTCACCTCGGTGAAGCCGGGCGATCATGTCATCCCGCTCTACACCCCCGAATGCCGCCAGTGTAAGTCGTGCCTTTCGGGCAAGACCAAYYTGTGCACCGCGATCCGTGCGACCCAGGGACAGGGATTGATGCCSGACGGCACCAGCCGCTTCAGCTACAAGGGCCAGCCGATCTTCCATTATATGGGCTGCTCGACCTTCTCGAACTTCACCGTGCTGCCCGAGATCGCGGTGGCGAAGATCCGCGAGGACGCGCCGTTCCAGTCGAGCTGCTATATCGGCTGCGGCGTCACCACYGGTGTCGGCGCGGTGGTCAACACCGCCAAGGTGCAGGTCGGCGACAATGTCGTGGTCTTCGGCCTCGGCGGCATCGGGCTGAACGTGCTGCAGGGCGCGCGGCTSGCSGGYGCCAACAAGATCATCGGCGTCGACATCAACCCCGACCGCGAGGCCTGGGGCCGCAAGTTCGGCATGACCGACTTCCTCAACTCCAGGGGGCTGAGCCGCGAGGAGGTCGTCGCGAAGATCGTGGCGATGACCGATGGCGGCGCCGACTACACCTTCGATGCCACCGGCAACACCGAGGTKATGCGCACCGCACTGGAGGCCTGTCACCGCGGYTGGGGCACCTCGATCATCATCGGCGTGGCGGAAGCCGGCAAGGAGATCGCCACCCGCCCGTTCCAGCTGGTCACCGGCCGCAACTGGCGCGGCACCGCGTTCGGCGGCGCCAAGGGCCGGACCGATGTGCCGAAGATCGTCGACATGTACATGGCCGGCAAGATCGAGATCGACCCGATGATCACACACGTCATGGGTCTCGAGGACATCAACAAGGGCTTCGACCTCATGCACGCCGGCGAAAGCATCCGCAGCGTGGTGGTGTTCTGAGCCGCGCCGACATGAGCCTGGAAACCGTCAGCACCGCACGTGCCTTCGATGGCGTGCAGGGCGTCTATCGGCATGCTAGCGCCGCGACCGGCACGCCGATGACCTTCAGCGTTTTTGTGCCGCCGCACGCCGAGGGCGCCAGGCTACCAGTGGTCTTCTACCTGTCGGGGCTCACCTGCACCCATGCCAACGTCACCGAGAAGGGCGAGTATCGCCGCGCCTGTGCCGAACTCGGCCTGATCTTCGTCGCGCCCGATACCAGCCCGCGCGGCGACGGCGTGGCCGACGATCCGGACGGCGCCTATGATTTCGGCCTCGGCGCAGGCTTCTATGTCGACGCGACACAAGACCCCTATGCCCGGCACTACAAGATGTGGAGCTATGTCACCGACGAGCTGCCGGCGCTGATCGCCGCGCATTTTCCCGCCGACATGGGCCGGCAGTCGATCATGGGCCATTCTATGGGCGGCCATGGTGCGCTGACCATCGGGCTGACCTTCCCCGACCGCTACCGCGCTATTTCCGCCTTCGCGCCGATCGTCGCGCCGGGTCAGGTGCCCTGGGGCCACAAGGCGTTGGCGGGCTACCTCGGCGAGGACCGCGCGGTCTGGCGCAGGCATGACGCGGTCGCGCTGATCGAGGATGGCGCGCGGGTGAAGGATCTGCTGGTCGACCAGGGCAACGCCGACAGCTTTCTGGCCGAACAGCTGCGGCCCGAACTGCTGGCGACRGCGTGCTCAGCGGCGGGGATCGACCTGACCCTGCGGCTGCAGCCGGGCTATGATCACAGCTATTATTTCATCTCGACGTTCATGGAAGATCATCTGCGCTGGCATGCGGAACGGCTGGGGTAGCGGACGGCGCATCCCGACGAGTGTACTCTGCGCCGATCTCAGGCGCATATGGATTGTGCTGAAGGCCGGGCTGCCGTCGTCCTTTAGTGCCGCTTCATCCTTTTCGGGCGTCGTCCGGATTGACGATGGCATAGTGAACCCGATCGGTGCATTCTGCACGAACGAGCGATCGAGATGTCCGCCCGAAACAAGTGCGGGACGCGCATGATGAACGAGTGGCTAGATGGTGGCGGCGAGATGGGGGAACTCATCCGCGCTCGCGACTGGACGGAAACGTCGCTCGGGCCGATGGAGGACTGGCCGCAGAGCCTCAAGACGGCATTGAGCATGCTGCTCGCCATCGACCGTCCGGCGGCGCTTGCATGGGGGCCGGAACTCTTCCTGTTCAACAACGATACGTGGGTCCGCCTGTTCGGCCCAGACATACGCTCTTCGCTTCTCGCGCCCCTGGCAGCGCAGCCTTCCGGGATTTGGAGCGCCCTCCGCCCGGGCTGTGAGCAGATCATGGCCGGCAGCGCTCCGAAACGATGCGAAAGCCGGCTGATCTCGATCGAGCGACACGGGCGCGTGGAGGATGTCCACTGGACCTACAGCCAAAGCGCTATAGCTGACGCGGGCACGGCAAATGGCGTCGGCGGCGTGCTCACACTTATCTCGCAAGCTGACGATATGGTCGCGACGCTGCGCGTGGCCGATGAGCGGCAGCTGTTCTTGTCGAAGCTCAATGACACGCTGCGGCCGCTGAATGATCCGCGCGAAATCATGTTCACTGCCGCCGAAGCGATAGGCCGCCATCTTGGGGTCGTACAGGTAGGTTATGCCGAAGTTGATCCTTCGGTCGAGTTCCTGACCGTTCAAAGAGAGTGGAATGATGGCTCCATCCCGAGCAACGTTGGACGGTATCGGCTTGCAGAGTTCGGGCACCGCTTTAGCGCGGATCTGAAGCGGGGTTGCACAATTGCCATCGACGACGTGGCCCATGACGTGCGGACATCGTCGACGAAGGCGCTCGCATCCTTCGCGCGCATCTCGATCGCCGCGCTCATCGACGTTCCGCTCATCAAGTCAGGTCGCCTCGCGGCGGCGCTTGTAATCCACAGCCATGTCCCACGCCTCTGGTCGGCGGATGACATCGAACTGGCTGAAGAGGTGGCCGAGCGCACCTGGGCGGCGGTGGAGCGCGCGAGGGCGGAAACGGCGCTGCGTGAAAGCGAGGCTCGGTTCCGGCTGATGGCGGACGCCGTGCCCCAATTCGTCTGGATCACCGACGTGAAGGGCGGGCTCGAATTCGTCAACCGGCAGTGGATGACCTATGCCGGCTGGTCCTGCCCGTCCACGACGGTGAGCGATGTCGTGACAGACTATATTCATCCCGATGACCTTGAGCGCACCATGGATGTGTTCCAGGCGGCACGGGTGACCGGTAGCGTTTCTGCCGTAGAGAGCCGACTTCGCGACAACGATGGTAATTATCGATGGTTTCTCCTTCGCGCTGAACCTTATCTAGATGAGGTGACCGGCAAGATCGTCCGTTGGTTCGGCACCTCCACCGATATCGAGGATCGCAAGCGCGAAGAAGCGCTCATGCTCGAGAGGGAAGAGCGACAGGCGCTCGTTCTGGAGCTCAGTGACGTGCTGCGGTCGCTCGGCGATGCGGGACAGATCACGTTCGCGGCATGCCAGGCACTCGGGCGCTACCTGGACGCCGGACAGGTCGGCTACGCGGAGATCGACGCGTCGGGCGAGTTCGTGACGGGCTTGGCGGGATGGACGAATGGAAAAGTGCCCAACTTGGCCGGGGGGCGTTTTCGAATAGAGGATTTCGGCAATTATGGTTTCGATTTTCGGGAGACCGCAGCCGTCGTGATCGACGATGTCGCGCTGGATGAACGCACGTCTTCACCCCATCACCGGGCCGCTCTCGCACGGAAAGGGATAGCCGCCAGCGTTGCGGTGCCCCTGATCAAGGCACGGGGTTTTCCGGCCCTTCTCTACGTCACCAATTCCACCCCACGTCACTGGCGGGAAACTGACGTCGAACTGATCCGTAATGTTGCCGAACGCACCTGGGCCGCGGTGGAACAGAGCCGGGTGGAGGCAGCGCTAAGCGCGAGCGAGAAACGCTGGCACGGCTTGTTCGAGCGCATGCACGAAGGCTTCCTGCACTGTGAAATGGTATTCGGGCCGGACGGCGAGCCCGTCGACTATGTGGTCCTGGAAACCAACACGGCGTGGCGGCGAATGGTCGGCCGGCCGAACGAAGAAGTTCGAGGGCTGCGCGCCAGCGAACTCTTTCCTGGTCGGGAGTCTTATTGGGTCGAAATGTTCGCTCTGGTGGTCAAGACCGGAGAGGCGATCCATTTCGAGCGCGAGGTCCCCGCCCTCGGGAACTGGCTCGAAGCGATAGCATATCCTACCGAACCGGGTCGCTTTGCCGCGCTCTTCCTGAACATCACGAAGCGGAAGCAGGCTGAGCAGCGCCACGCCTTTTTGCTGAAACTCAGCGATGCCTTGCGACCATTGACCGATCCGATCGCAATTGAGGGCGAGGCCTGCCACCTTCTGGCGCAACGACTTGGCGTGAGCAGGGCCTTCTATGCCGAGAAGGGCGCGAACGATAGCCTTGTCTTTACGACCGAGGACTGTGTCGACGGTCAGCGGCTCTCGGTGGTCGGCGAGCGTTCGCTGTCCGACCTTGACTGGATAATGCACGACCTCGATCGCGGGCGGCACGTCATTCTCTCCGATGCAGGAACCTCCGAGTTGGTATCCGCGGCCCTGAGGGAGCGCCTCGCCGCCTCGCAGGTTGTCTCCTTTTGTGCTTTCCCTCTGGTCAAGGACGGGAGGTGGGTCGGAGTGCTGGCAGCAGCCGACGCCGCCCCCAAGGTGTGGACCGAGGCGGATATCCAGCTGGTGCAAGAGACTGCCGAGCGCGTCTGGGATTCGGTCGAACGCGCGCGGGCCGAGGCGGCGCTGCGGGAAAGCGAGAGTCGTCTGCAGGTGCTCGTCCACGAGCTGCAACACCGCACCCGCAACCTGATGGGGGTAGTGCGATCGACGGCGTCGAAGACACTGAAGACGAGCTCGGACCTGGCGGATTTCGACATCCGATTCCAATCCAGGATCGATGCCCTGGCCCGCGTGCAGGGGCTACTCTCCCGACTCGACGAATATGAGCGGGTCACCTTCGACGAGTTGATCCGTACCGAACTGCAAGCGATGGGCGCTCCCGGCGACGCGGTCATGCTTGACGGCCCTTCGAAGGTCAGGCTGCGCTCCAGTGCCGTTCAGATACTTGCCATGGCGATGCACGAGCTGGCCACCAACGCACTGAAATACGGAGCACTCGGCCAGCCGGGAGCCCAGCTGTCGATTCTCTGGCGGGTGGAGCAGGAACCGGAGAGCGGCGCTTCTTGGCTGCGCATCGAGTGGAAGGAGACGGGCGTCGAGATGCCCGAGCCGAGTTCGATCGTCGGTCGGCGCGGCCAAGGCCGTGAGTTGATCGAGCGGGCTATGCCATATCAGCTGAGCGCAAGGACCAGCTTCGAACTGGGTGACGATGGCATCTGCTGTACCATCGAGTTGCCGGTCTCGACCATGGACGAGAAGGGCGTCACCCGTGGGTAGCCAGAGGCTTGTGGGCCGCTGGATCCTGTTCGTCCTGCTTCACACCGCCAGCTTCGTCGTCAGCTTGACCTCCTCCAGCACTGCATAGGTGCGCGTCTCGCGGACGCCGGGCATGGCCGTCAGGATGTCGCCCAGGAAGCTGCGATAGGCGGCCATGTCGGACACGCGGACCTTGAGGAGATAATCGAAGCCGCCTGCGACCATGTGGCATTCCATCACCTGCGGCACGCGGCGGACATGTTCGGAAAAGGCGGTGAAGACATCGTCCGTGGTGCGGTCGAGCAGCACCTCGATGAAGATCATCAGCGCCTGGTCGAGCTTCTCCGGATCGAGCAGCGCGGTGTAGCCGGTGATTACCCCGCGCTCGCGCAGCCGCTTGACCCGGTCGAAGCAGGCGGCTGGCGAAAGGCTGCAGCGCTGGGCGAGCGCCTGGTTCGTGATTCGGCCATCCTCCTGCAGCACGCGCAGCAGCCGGCGATCGGTTTCGTCGATTGGAACATGCTTCGGTGCGGTTGCCATGATTTATCCATCCCTTCGGATATCAGGTCATTAATATGAAGCACCTTCGGCCTGATCCGCAATATCATCTAGATTGCTCGGGTATTTCGGCGGCGATGGAGAATATATGGCGAGCGTGCTTTCGAACTGGGACATCATCGACGCCGGCAAATATGCCGATGAAGGTGACGTCGTGCGCGGGCTGCTCGATCGCCAGCCGCTGGGGGCTCAGGACCGGGCCGATATCGTCGCCGAGGCGGTCGCGCTGGTCGAGGAGGCGCGGCGCTCCACCCGCAAGCAGGGCGTCGTCGAGAGTTTCCTCCAGCAATTCTCGCTCGGCACGCGCGAGGGGCTCGCGCTGATGTGCCTGGCCGAGGCGCTGCTGCGCACCCCCGACGCCGAGACGCGCGACCGGCTGATCGCGGAGAAGATCGGCTCGGCCGACTGGGCGAGTCATCTGGGCCAATCCGACAGCCTGTTCGTCAACGCCTCGACCTGGGGGCTGATGCTCACCGGCCGGTTGATCGATGTCGACGACGAGGCGAAACACGACCTCGGCGGTTTTCTCAAGCGGATGACCGCGCGGCTGGGCGAACCGGTGATCCGCCAGGCGGTCGCGGCCGCGGTTCGCATGATGGGCGAGCAGTTCGTGCTCGGCCGCACCATCGGCGATGCGCTCGGCCGCGCCCGGCGCGAGAATTATCTCTGCTCGTTCGACATGCTCGGCGAAGGCGCCCGCACCGCCGCCGATGCCGCGCGTTACGAGACGATTTATGCCAACGCGATCGAGGCGGTTGGCACGGCGTCGAACCGCGCGGGGCCGGAGCTCGGGCACGGCGTGTCGGTCAAGCTGTCGGCGCTGTCGCCCCGCTATGAGGCGGTGCAGGAAGCGCGCGTCTGGGACGAGCTCTATCCGCGCGTGAAGCGGCTCGCCCTGATCGCGGCCCGCCACGACCTGAACTTCGCGATCGACGCCGAGGAGGCCGATCGGCTGGTTGTCTCGCTGAAGATGATCGAGCGGCTGGTCAAGGAGCCGGAACTGGGCGGCTGGACCGGCCTCGGCGTCGTCGTCCAGGCCTATCAGAAGCGCGGCTTGGCGGTGATCGAGGCGCTTCGCGCGCTAGCGGAAAGCAGCGGGCGGCGGATCATGGTGCGGCTGGTCAAGGGCGCCTATTGGGACAGCGAGATCAAGAAGGCCCAGGTCGCCGGCCGGCCGGATTATCCGGTCTTCACCACCAAGGCGGCAACCGACCTGTCCTATCTGGTCTGCGCAAAGGCGCTGATCGACGCCAGCCCGGCGCTTTACCCGCAATTCGCCAGTCATAATGCCCATACCCTCGCAGCGGTGCGCGGCATGGCCGACGGCGCCGGGGTGACGATCGAGCACCAGCGGCTGCATGGCATGGGCGAGGCGCTCTATGCGGCCGCGGCCAATCGCTACGGGCCGCTGCGTCTGCGCGCCTATGCGCCGGTCGGCGGGCATGAGGAGCTGCTACCCTATCTGGTGCGCCGCTTGCTGGAAAATGGCGCGAACACCAGCTTCGTCCACGCCCTGCTCGACGAGCAGGTGCCCGCCGAACTGGTGGTGGCCGACCCCATCGCGACGGCCGCCGCGCATCCGGCGCGCCATGCGCGGATCGCGCTGCCCGCCGACATCTATGGCGCCGCGCGCAAGAATCCGCTCGGCCGCGACTATACGCTGGTGGACGCGCGCGAACGGGCTGCACGGGCGGCGCGGCTGATCGCCGGCGAGCGCGAGACGGCCGGCGCGATCGTCGAGGGACGACTGGTCGCCGCACATCCCGGGCCAGTCACCAGCCCCGCAGATCGTGGCCGCGTGATCGGCTATGCGTCGGAGGCAGGCATTGCCGACATCGACCGCGCGATGATCGCGGCGCGCAAGGCGCAGCCGCGCTGGAATGCGCTGCGCGGCAGCGGCCGGGCGGCGATCCTGCGCGCGATGGGCGATGCGCTCGAAGCGGAGATGGACGCGCTGGTCGCCCTTCTGTCGCTGGAAGCGGGCAAGACGCTCAACGACGGCGTCGCGGAGGTGCGCGAGGCGGTCGACTTCTGCCGCTATTATGCCGAGCAGGCGGAGCGGCTGTTCGGCGCGCCGACGATACTTCCCGGCCCGGTCGGCGAGATCAACCAGATGGAGCTGGCCGGGCGTGGCGTGTTCGCCTGCATCAGTCCCTGGAACTTCCCCCTCGCGATCTTCACCGGCCAGATCGCTGCGGCGCTGGCCGCCGGCAATGCCGTGCTCGCCAAGCCCGCCGAGCAGACCCCGCTGATTGCCGCGCGCGCCGTCCGCCTGTTCCACAAGGCGGGGCTCGATCCCGCGCTGCTGGCGCTGCTGCCCGGCGATGGCGCGGCGATCGGCGGCGCGATCGTCAACCACCCCGGCATCGACGGCGTCGCGTTCACCGGTGGCACCGAGACGGCCTGGGCGATCAATCGCCAGCTCGCCGCGCGCAATGGACCGATCATCCCCTTTATCGCCGAGACGGGCGGCCTGAACGGCATGTTCGTCGATACGACCGCGCTCAGGGAACAGGTGGTCGACGATGTGATCCTGTCGGCCTTCGGATCGGCCGGGCAGCGCTGCTCGGCGCTGCGCCTGCTGTTCGTGCCGAACGACAGCGCCGACGAGCTGATCGCGACGATCAGGGGCGCGATGGAGGCGCTGGTCATCGGCGACCCTGCTGATCCGGCGACCGATGTCGGCCCGGTGATCGATGCCGACGCCAAGGCCGCGCTTGCGGCGCACCGCGAGCGGCTGAAGCGCGAGGCGATTATCCTGCACGCCTGCGCCGGACCGGAGGCCGGCGATTTCTTCGCACCGCTGCTGGCGGAGATTCCGTCGGCTGGCTTCCTCGAACGCGAGGTGTTCGGCCCGATCCTGCACGTCGTGCGCTATGATCCGGCCGATCTGCCGGCGGTAGCCGGGGAGCTCGCGGCGCGCCGCTATGGGCTGACCCTGGGCATCCACAGCCGGCTCGAACGCTTCGCCGAAGAGGTGCGGGCGCTGGTGGCGGCGGGCAATGTCTATGTGAACCGCTCGATCATTGGCGCGGTGGTGGGCGTCCAGCCGTTCGGCGGCGAAGGGCTTTCCGGTACCGGCCCGAAGGCCGGCGGCCCGCATGCGCTGCTGCGCTATGCGACCGAGCGGGCGCTGTCGGTCAACATCACCGCGCAGGGCGGCGATCCGGCCTTGCTCAATCTTTGAGGAGGGGCCGACCGGACCGCGTTGCGGGTCGCGAAGATCAGCAGTCGCCCGAGCAGGCCGCAGCCGCAGGTTCCGATATTGCGCATCACGATCCCCACTATTCTTGCCCCCCGGGCTATTGCATGAGTGCGTGACGCCCTCATGACAGGGGGCCGGACAGGGATGGCACCAGCGATGCTGATTTGGGCCGGCGCGGTGCTGGGGGCGATCATCGGCAGTTTCCTCGCCACGCTGGTCGTTCGATGGCCGCAAGGGCGCTCGATAGCGCGAGGCCGCTCCAGCTGTGACCTTTGCGGCGTGCCGATCGGGGCCGCGCGGCTGATCCCGATCCTCAGCTTTGCCTTGCAGCGTGGGCGCGCCGCCTGTTGCGGCAGCCGGATCAACGGCCTCCATCCCCTTGCCGAGATCGCCGCGGCCGGCATCGGCGCGCTGAGCTTCGCCATTGCCGCGGATCCGGCCGAGGCGCTGGCCGGTGCGTTGTTCGGCTGGCTGCTGCTCGCGCTTGCCTTGTGCGATGCCCGCCATCTCTGGCTCCCCGATCGGCTGACGGGAGCGTTGGCGCTGGGAGGGCTCGCAGTGGGCGTCGCTGGCATTGCACCGCCGTTGGCGGACCGCCTGATCGGCGGCGCTGCGGCGTTCGCCGCTTTCGCGACGATCCGCCACGGCTACCGCCTGCTCCGCCACCGCGAGGGCATGGGCGGCGGCGACGTGAAGCTGTTCGCGGCGATCGGGCTGTGGCTCGGCTGGCGGATGCTGCCACTGGTGCTGCTGGGCGCGGCGCTGGCAGGGCTGCTATGGTGCATCGTCGAACTCGCGCGCCGCCGGCCTCTGGGCGCTGGATCGAGTGTCCCCTTCGGGATGTTCCTGGCCTTGGCCGCGTGGGCCGCATGGATTGCGAACGCTACGGGCTGGACTCCATCAATGATCTGACGATGCATGACGAACTGGTCACAGCTTCTCTTTGGCACGGCACCAAAGCGCGCTAGGGTCACCGCATGGCCAAATTGCTTTCTCCCGCCGACGATGGCGGTCTCGCGACCGGGGCCAGCGCGCCGCAGGTGGCGGAGCGCAGCCTGGAGCGGGCGCTCGGCACGCAGATTCGGCAGCTGCGGCGGCAGAACGACCTCTCGATGTCCGATCTCGCCTCGGCCGCAGGCATCTCGAACGGCATGCTTTCGAAGATCGAGAATGGCGGCATATCCGCTTCGCTGTCGACCTTGCAGGGCATCGCCGGCGCGTTGAACGTGCCGCTGTCATCGCTGTTCGCATCGTTCGAGGAGCGGCAGGACTGTTCCTATGTCCCGGCCGGGCAGGGGCTCACCATCGAGCGGCGCGGCACCAAGGCGGGGCATGTCTATCAGCTGCTTGGGCATGTCCTGCGCGGGGACGTGGTGGTCGAGCCCTATCTGATCGTGCTGCGCGAGAACGCCGTGCCGCATACCAGCTTCAGCCACGGCGGCGTGGAGTTCATCTTCATGCTCGAAGGCGAAGTGATCTATCGCCATGGCAGCGAGCGCTACACGCTCAGCCCGGGCGACTCGCTGCTGTTCGATTCGGGCGCGCTGCACGGTCCCGAGGCGCTGGTCAGCCCGACCAGTCGCTATCTGTCGATCATCATCTACCCGCGCGGCGAAGCCTGAGTGTTTCGCGGCGAGACAAGGAGGATTCCCGGATGTACGAATTGACCCTCACCCGGCTGATCGACGCGCCGCGCGACAAGCTGTTCCGGGCCTGGACGGACCCGGAGATCATCCCGCGCTGGTTCTGCCCGCCGCCCTGGAGCGTATCGGAGGCGCAGACCGATGTCCGCGCCGGCGGCTCCAGCCTGATCGTCATGCGCGGCCCCAATGGCGAGGAGATGCCCAATCGCGGCGTCTATCTGGAGGTGATTCCGAACGAGAAGCTGGTGTTCACCGATGCCTTCACCAGCGCGTGGGAGCCGTCGGCAAAGCCGTTCATGACCGTGATTCTCACCTTCGAAGATGAGGATGACAAGACGCGCTATACCGCGCGGGCGCGCCATTGGACCGCCGAGGATCTCGCACAGCATGAGGCGATGGGCTTCGAGCAGGGCTGGGGCATCGCGACCGACCAGCTCGAGGTGGTGGTGAAGACGATCTGAGCGATGCGCGTATTTAGAGCAGCGAGCGGTTAGTCTGACCCGCTCATCCTGAGGAGCCATTGAGCGAAGTCGAAATGGCGTCTCGAAGGATCCTTCGAGACAGGCCTTCGCCAGGCTCAGTCCCTCCTCAGGATGAGCGGAGTCGGGTGCGTCAGAGTAAAGCTCGATGCTCTAGGTATCGGGGGTGGGCCGGTGATCGACGGCTTGGGGGCTGCCGGATCGCCACCGCGGGGGAACGGTGCCCACCCCCGGCCCCGCCGCAGGGAACGGCGGGGTGTTCGGATCAGTGCAGGGCCCCGCGCCTCCGCCGCCCGAGATAGCCGAGCAGGCCATAGGCCTGGCTCTGCGAGTAGCCGGCTTCGACAAGGCGCTGCACATGCTCCTCGGAGACCTCTCCGGCATGGTGCCGCGCCAGCGAGGCGAAGCGGCGCAGCGCTTCGAGGCGAGGATCGGCGAGCGGACGGGCAAGCCGGACGCCGAGCGCCCATTCGACGAAGCGGCCCAGATGGCTGCGGGGATCGATTTCCTCCGTCGCGTCGATCCGTTCGGCGAGATCGATCACGCGCAGTTCCGTCGACGAAAACTGCCCTGCGTCGATCGCGGAAGCGGTTCTGGATTGGCCGTGCAGCGGCGAAAGATCGAGATAGGCCATCTCAACTGTCCTGTGATGATGTTACAGATCGGTACGTCAGGGAGATGCGAGTACCGATCTGTAACATGTTCGTCAAGGACGCTGCGGCCGGCGGCATGAAAGATATTCTGCCGCGGACACAAAAAAACGCACCGCCGGATCGACCGGCGGTGCGCGAGTGGGGGGTGTGGTACCGGTTTAGAAGTCGAGCTGCGACCGCAGGGTAACCGCATCGACGCCATATTTGTGCTGGAAGCCCGCAGGGGCCGCCGTGGTGAAGCCCGAGAAGGCGCGTGCCGAGGGGCCACCGGAAATGTCCGAATGGGCATATTGAAGCATGAACTTCACATAATCCATCGGCAGCCAGATCAGGCTGGCTTCATAGCCCTTCGAGACGCCACCGTTGATGTAGGTGATACCGTTGCCGGTCAGCACCGTTGCCGGGCCGCCGACCCTGTCGTTGAGATCGGTGAAGTCGGCGCGGGCATTGATCTGGAACGCACCCATGCCGCCTTCGGTGACGGGGTGGAGCACCTTGGTGCGATCCCACTTGCCGCCCTTGTAGCCGCGGGTTTCGCCGGTCAGATAATAGCCAACCTCGACATAGCCGGAGCGGAACTGCGGATCGTCGATCGAGAAGTTGGTGGTGCCGGCGGCATTGTTGATGCCGAACACGGAACCCGGCTTGATGCTGCGAACCCAGACATGCTGATATTCGCTGGCGAAGTGGAACGACTTGTAGATTGCCGCCAGTTCGCCGCCGAGGATGTCGTCGCCCTTCGCCGCAATCGCGCCGGTATCGATGAAGCGCTCACCCGAAACCTGGGTGTAGGGCCGCTGGCGATAACGGATGTTCTGGGCGTCGGTCGGCGCGACACGGTGCTGGAACTGGAAGCCGAGATGGCCCTGAACCTGGCCGATCATGGGCGAATAATAGCCACGGACGCTGGCCTGCCAACCGGTGCGGGCGACGTTCGCGTTGGCGACGTCTTCCGAGTAGATGCCGCCGGCGAGGCCGAAGCGGCCGGCCGGGTCGGTATAGGCGATGGTGCTGCCGAGGCGGCGGCCATAGCCCAGCGCGTCGGTCATGCCGGCGCGCTCCATGAAGGTGGTGAAGCGGTTGCTGGTCAGCAGCTCGAGGCTCGACAGCGGATATTGATGGCCGACCGTGATGCTCCACGGGCTACCGGGCTTCTGGTAGCTGATCACCATGTCCTCATAGTTGACGCCGCCCTGCGACAGTTCGAGCTCGAACTTGTAGCCGAAGCCGCCGGGCATGCTGCCCTCGGCGCCGACGATCAGGCGGCGAGCGCGGGTGTTCCAGCCGACATTGTTGGTGTTGACGCCCGATCCGGCGCTGGTGCCGGCAACGCCGACGGTGCCGGCGATCTTCTTCGGCAGCGAGACATAGCCGGCATCGAACTGGAGCACGCCCTTCGGCTTGAAGCTCCAGCCGGCGGTGTCGACCCACTGGGGTGCGCCCTTCCAGCTCGGCTCGGCCTTGGCGGCGCGGGCGGTGAGCTGCTGGACCTGCGCCTGCAGCGCTTCGACCTGCGCCTTCAGGAACTCCATGTCGGCGGCTGAGGCGGGCTGCTCCTCGACGGTTTCGACCGGCGTATCGGCGGCCGGCGTGTCCTGCGCCTGGGCGGCACTGGCGAACGCCAGCGCGCTTGCCGCGACCAGCAGCATGTGCACGTTATTCTTCACGATATTTCCCCTTTTCGAAATCGATGTTCGCACGCGGTTACTTGATCTCGGCGGCGTTGAGCGGCGTCAGCGCGCGCGCGGCGGCGGCGCTCTTGGCGCGGATCGGGGCGGGCGCCGCGATCATGCCGCGCTTGACCAGATAGCCGCCCGGGCCCCAGGCGGTTTCCTTGGTGAACTCCGCGATATAGGCCTTGATCGCCGGAATGGCGCGAACGTGCGCGTTCTTCACATACATGTAGAGCGGACGCGAACCCGGATATTTGAAAGCTGCGATCGAGTCATAGGTCGGCACGACGCCGTTGATCGCGATGCCCTTCAGCTTGTCGGCATTTTCCTCGAGATAGGAATAGCCGAAGATGCCGATGGTGCCGGGATTGCTCTCGAGCTTCTGGACAATCAGATTGTCGTTCTCGCCCGTCTCGACGAAGGCGCCATCTTCGCGCATGCCGGTGCAGATCGCCTTGAATTTGGCCTCGTCGCTCTTCTTGAGCGCGAGCATCACCGGGCTGGTGCTGCAGCCTGCCGTCATGATCAGCTCGCCGAAGGCGTCGCGGGTGCCCGAGGTCGGCGGCGGACCGAACACGCGGATCGGCGTGGCGGGCAGGCTGCCGTTGACGTCTTTCCATGTCCTGGCCTTGTTGGCCTTGCCGAACGGAGTCTTTGCCAACGCCTTGTAGATGTCGAGCGGCGTCAGGTTGCTCATCGCATTGGCCTTGCCGGTGGCGAAGGCGATGCCGTCGATGCCGACCTGGATCTCGGTGATGTCGGTGACGCCGTTTTCGCGGCAGCTCTTGAGTTCCGAAGCCTTGATGCGGCGCGAGGCATTCTCGATGTCGGGATGCTGCTCGCCGACACCGGCGCAGAACAGCTTCATGCCACCGCCGGTGCCGGTCGATTCAATGACCGGCGGCTTCATGTTCGGATTGGCCCGCGCGAGCCGCTCGGCGACCGCGGTCGCGAACGGATAGACGGTCGAGGAGCCGACGGCGCGGATCTGGGTGCGGGCAGCGGCCATGCTCGGAATGCAGGCCAGACCGACGACACCGATCATCAGCGCCTTGTGACGAATATACATTATCTTCCCCCTTAGGTGGATGAGGCGAATGGCGACTCGCCTCATGGGCGGAGTCACTAGGCAGGGCCTGTGAAGCTGTCGTGACGGCCGTGTTGCAATCACGTGACAGGCAGGATGCGGAGGAGCCTGGAATCGCGCAGCGCGCGACCGGGGGCCGGCCGCGCGCTGCTCCAATGTTACAATTGGCGGTGGCAGATCAGCCGTAGCGGCCGGTGATGTAATCCTGGGTGCGGGTCTGGACCGGGTTGGTGAAGATATCCCCGGTGCCGCCATATTCGACCAGCTCGCCGAGGTGGAAGAAGGCGGTGCGCTGCGAGATGCGCGCGGCCTGCTGCATGTTGTGGGTGACGATGACGATCGCGAAGCGGCCGCGCAGTTCGGTGATCAGCTCCTCGATCTTGGCGGTCGCGATCGGATCGAGCGCCGAGCAGGGCTCGTCCATCAGGATCACCTCTGGATCGACGGCGATGGCGCGGGCGATGCACAGCCGCTGCTGCTGGCCACCCGACAATGCGGTGCCGCTTTCCTGGAGGCGGTCCTTGACCTCGTTCCACAGGCCGGCGCGCTGCAGCGAGCGCTCGACGATGTGATCCATCTCGCTCTTGCTGGATGCGAGGCCGTGGATGCGCGGCCCATAGGCGATGTTTTCGTAGATCGATTTGGGGAAGGGGTTCGGCTTTTGGAACACCATGCCGACGCGGGCGCGCAGCAGCACGACGTCCATGCCCGAAGCATAGATGTCCTCTCCGTCGAGCGCGATGCGGCCCTCGACGCGGCAGCCCGCGACGGTGTCGTTCATGCGGTTGAGCGTGCGCAGGAAGGTCGACTTGCCGCAGCCCGACGGGCCGATGAAGGCGGTGACATTGTCCTTGTCGACGTCGATCGACACGTTCTTGATGGCCTGTTTCTCGCCATAGAAGACGTTGACGGCCTGGGCCGTCATCTTCAGCGAGGCCGTGATAGCTGCTTCTTGCATGGTCGGATTTACCACCGTCGTTCGAAATGGTTGCGGAGATAGATGGCCGTGGCGTTCATCGTCATCAGGAAGGCCAGAAGGACGATGATCGCTGCAGAGGTCTTTTCGACGAAGCCGCGGCTGACCTCGTCCGACCAGAGGAATATCTGCACCGGTAGCACCGTCGCCGGTTCGGTCAGGCCGGTCGGCGGCGAGGAGATGAAGGCGCGCATGCCGATCATGATCAGCGGTGCGGTTTCGCCCAGCGCGCGCGCCATGCCGATGATCGTGCCGGTGAGGATGCCGGGCATCGCCAGCGGCAGGACATGGTGGAAGACGACCTGGACCGGCGAAGCGCCCATGGCCAGCGCCGCATCGCGGATCGAGGGCGGCACCGCCTTGATCGCGTTGCGCGAGGCGATGACGATGACCGGCATCGTCATCAGCGCCAGGGTCAGCCCGCCGACGATCGGCGCCGATCGCGGCATGTTCATGAAGTTCAGGAACACCGCGAGGCCGAGCAATCCGAAGATGATCGACGGCACGGCCGCGAGATTGTTGATCGAAACCTCGATCAGGTCGGTCCAGCGGTTGCGCGGCGCATATTCCTCGAGATACAGCGCGGCGAGCATGCCGACCGGAAAGGCCAGCAGCGCGGTCACCGCCATTGTCAGCAGCGTTCCCTTGAACGCGCCCCAGATGCCGACGACGGTCGGGTCGGTCGAGTCCGAAGCGGTGAAGAAGGTCGTGCTGAACCCGGTCTGGACGTTGCCCTTGGCCTTCAGCGCTGCGAGCTGGCGATTTGCATCGGGCTCGCCAGCGCCTTTGGCGGCGGAGTCGATGTTGACCGAGGCGGGCACCCAGATTTCGGCCTTGCGCGTGATCAGCGATGGATCGCTCTTGAGCGCCGACCGCAGCGACAGCCAAGCTCCGTCCGACAGGAGCAGCGACCCGGTCTCGCCATAGGCTGCCGCTGCCGATGTCGCCGCAAGGCTTTCCAGATCGAGCGCCGCCAGTGCATCGTCGGCGCCCTTGCCCTCGAGTGCCTTGGGCGTCACGCCCGCGGCGACGCTGGGAAAGTCGACCGTCAGCCGTATCTCGGTCTGGGTGAAGCCGCCCAGTCCGTCGTACAGCATCTTGATCAGCAGGAAGGCGAGGAAGCCCGCCGACAGGGCGACCGCGAACATGCCGATCGCGCGGAAGCGCCGCTCGGATGCATAGCGCTTCGCAACGCGACGCTGCATCGCGTCGGATTTCCAGCCGCTCGCGTCGATCGTAACCGATATCTCTCCGCCCGGCAGGGCTGCGGCGCTACTCATAGGCTTCCCGATATTTTTTCACCACGCGCAGGGCGATGATGTTGAGGATGAGGGTCACGATCAGCAGCGTCAGCCCGAGCGCGAAGGCCGCCAGCGTCTTGGCGCTGTCGAACTCCTGGTCGCCGGTGAGCAGCTGGACGATCTGGGTGGTCACGGTGGTGACGCTGGCGAAGGGATTGGCGGTCAGGTTGGCGGCAAGGCCGGCGGCCATCACCACGATCATGGTCTCGCCGATCGCGCGGCTGACCGCGAGCAGCACCCCGCCGACCACGCCGGGCAGGGCGGCGGGAACAAGCACCTTGCGGATCGTCTCCGACGGCGTGGCGCCCAGCGCGAAGGAGCCGTCGCGCATCGCCTGGGGCACTGCTGCGAGCGAATCGTCGGCCATCGAGGATACGAACGGGATGATCATCACGCCCATCACCAGACCGGCGGCGAGCGCCGATTCGGAAGAGGCGCCGGGAATATGCGCCCAGGCCGCGAAGTCCCGGATCGCGGGTGCCACCGTGAGCGCGGCGAAATAACCATAGACCACGGTGGGGACGCCGGCGAGCATCTCGAGCGCGGGCTTCATCCAGCGGCGCAGCCCGGGCTTGGCATATTGGGTGAGATAGATCGCGCTCATCAGCCCCAGCGGGATCGCGACGACCATGGCGATGATCGCGCCGATGAAGATCGTTCCCCAGAACAGCGGCACCGCGCCGAACGCGCCCGACGAGCCGACCTGGTCGGCCCGCATGGCCGTCTGCGGGCTCCACTCGAGGCCGAACAGGAACTCGATCGGCGAAACCTTCTGGAAGAAACGAAGCGACTCGAACAGCAGCGACACGACGATGCCGAAGGTGGTGAAGATCGCGATCAGCGATGCCACGAGCAGTACCAGCATTATCACCCGCTCGACCCGGTTCCGTGCGCGGAAATCCCGATGCAGCCGCGTCCATGCATAGCCGCCGCCGGCGAGCGCGAGCAGCGCGGCCGCGATCCCGCCCAGCATCGCATAATGATCGGCCGCGCCGCGGTAGACCGGCGCCAGCTGCTCCGCGGCGGGATTGAAACTCGCCTCGATCGAGCCATCGACGAGGCCGCGCATCTCGGCGAGCACCGCGTCGCGCTCGATGCCGGCTGGCGGCAACTGGGCCGCGGCGGGGGTGTCGAGCACCGCCTGCGTCACCAGCCTCGGCGATACGAAGCTCCAGATCGCGAGAAACAGAAGCGCGGGCAGTGCGACCCACAGCAGCATGTGCGCGCCATGATAATTCGGGCGCGAATGAAGGCGCTGGCCCGCTGCCGGCTTGAACTGATTCGCCCGCGACCGCGCAGCGACGAACGCTGCCGCTCCCAGCGCGAAAATAAGCAGGACCATGATCGACATCGGCATAGGGTTCACTTCGCGGGAGGCGCAGGAAAGGAGGCCGATCTCGGCGTCCGGTCGTTACATGGCCGTAGGACGTTACGCTTTCCGGTCGGAATTATTGCAGTTTCGTGACGAGCCTGGCGCGCGCGCTTGCCCACGCGAGCGTGAGCGGCCGCGCGGACGGATTTTCCCGGCTCTGCCGGGAAGTGTCACAATGTTGTAACAGGCGGGGGCTAGGCGGGCGCCGCCGCCGGAGAAACTCCGGCTTCGGAGATCTTTGATGCTGAAGAGATTTGTAGCCACGCTGAGCGCGGGCCTGTTGTGTGCCGCTTCTGCCCATGCCGCGGATATTTCCGGCGCGGGTGCAACCTTTCCGGCGCCCCTTTATGCGAAATGGGCGGAGACCTACAAAGCCACCACCGGCGTCGGCCTCAACTATCAGGCGATCGGCTCGGGCGGCGGCATCAAGCAGATCAAGGCGAAGACCGTCGATTTCGGCGCGACGGACAAGCCGCTGAAGCCCGAGGAGCTCGCCGCGTCGGGGCTGTACCAGTTCCCGACCGTGATGGGCGGCGTCGTGCCGATCGTGAACCTGCCGGGCGTCCGGCCCGGCCAGGTCAAGCTCTCGGGCGCGCTGCTCGGCGACATCTTCCTGGGTAAGGTGCTGAAGTGGAGCGATCCGCGCATTGCCGCGCTCAACCGCGGCGTCCGGCTGCCCAACCTGCCGATCACCGTCGTCCACCGTTCGGACGGCTCGGGCACGTCCTTCCTGTTCACCTCCTACCTGGCGATGAAAAATCCGGCCTGGGCCTCGAAGGTCGGCGCCAGCGACGCGGTGTCCTGGCCGACCGGCATCGGCGGCAAGGGCAATGACGGCGTCTCGGCCTTCGTCAAGCAGACGATGGGTTCGATCGGCTATGTCGAATATGCCTATGCCAAGCAGAACAAGGCGACCTTCGTTCTGCTGCAGAACAAGGCGGGCCAGTTCCCGGCGCCTGCCGCGGCCAATTTCGCCGCCGCCGCCGCCGGCGCGCAATGGTCGAAAGCACCCGGCAACTACATCCTGCTGCTCGACCAGCCGGGTCCGAAGGCCTGGCCGATCACCGGCGCAACCTTCATCCTGGTCTACCGGAACCAGGTCAACGCCGCGACCGGCGCCAGCGTGCTGAAGTTCTTCGACTGGGCCTATAAGGGTGGCGACGCTTCGGCGGTGGCGCTCGATTATGTGCCGCTGCCCGCCGCCGTGAAGGGGCTGGTCCGCAAGCAGTGGCTTGCCAGCGTAAAGTCGGGCGGCAAGCCGGTCTACACTTCGCGTTGATTCGGTAGCGATCTTTGGGCTGAAGAGGGCGGTGCGCGAGAGATTCGCGTTCCGCCCTTTCACTGGATGAGAAACATGGCCAGCGCCGCACTTCCCACAGATGAACCACCTGCCGCCTCCCGATTCGCGGCGGGCAAGTCGATGGGCGAGACGATCTTCCACGCGGCCTGCCTCGCGTCGGCGACGCTGCTGCTGGCGACGCTGAGCGGCGTCGTCATCAGCCTTGCCATCGGTGGCTGGCCTGCCTTCCAACAGTTCGGCTTCGGATTCCTGACTTCGAGCGAGTGGAACCCGGTTACCGAAGTCTATGGTGCGGCAGGCCCGATCGTCGGGACGCTGGTAACCGCCTTCATGTCGCTGGTGATCGCGCTGCCGCTGGCGCTGGGGGTGGCGGTGTTCCTCGTCGAGTTCTGTCCCCGGTCGATCTCGCGCCCCATCGCCATCGCCGTCGAGCTGCTCGCCGGCATTCCCTCGATCGTCTACGGCATGTGGGGCCTGTTCGTGCTCGCCCCCTGGTTCGCCGAACATGTCCAGCTGCCGCTGATCATGGAGGCCGAACCCGGCTCCTGGCAGGACAAGCTGTTCGCCGGCGTGCCGAACGGTGCGAACATCTTCACCGCCTCGCTGATCCTGGCCGTGATGATCCTGCCCTATATGGCGGCGGTGTTCCGCGAGCTGTTCCTGACCATCCCGCCGCAGCTGCGCGAAGCGGCCTATGGCCTCGGCTGCACGCCGTTCGAGGTGATCCGCTCGGTCGTCATTCCCTATGTGAAGCGCGGCATCGTCGGCGTGGTGATGCTCGGCCTCGGACGCGCGTTGGGCGAAACGATGGCCGTCACCTTCATCATCGGCAACGCGCACACATTCCCGGATTCATTGTTCGCATCGGGCTCCACCATCGCCTCGACGATCGCCAACGAGTTTGCGGAGGCAACCAGCGACATGCACAGCGCCGCGCTGGTGGCGCTTGGGCTCGTCCTCTTCCTGATCACCTTCGGGGTGCTCGCGATCGCTCGCGCGCTCCTCGGCGGCCAGAAATATTGAGGAGCGGACCGATGGATCGCACCTTGTACCGCCGCATATCCAACATCGTGTTCGTCGTACTGACGGCTGCGGCGACGCTTGTCGCGCTGACCGCGCTGGTGCTGATCCTCTGGTCGCTGGTCAGCAAGGGCATCGGCGGGATCGACAGCAAGATCTTCACCATGACCCAGCCCGCGCCGGGGTCCGAGGGCGGGCTGTCCAACGCGATCATGGGGTCGCTGATCATGTGCGGCCTCGGCATGGCGATGGCGCTGGTGGTCGGCATATTGGCGGGCACCTGGCTGTCCGAATATGGCGGCAACACGCCCTATGGCCATGTCGTCCGCTTCCTGAACGATGTGCTGCTGTCCGCTCCGTCGATCCTGATCGGCCTGTTCGTCTACGAGCTGCTGGTCCGTCCTTTCCACGGTTTTTCGGCCTGGGCCGGCGGCGTCGCGCTGGCGATCATCGCCACGCCGATCGTGACCAGGACGACCGAGGATATCCTCAACCTGCAACCAAGCGCGCTGCGCGAGGCGGGCATGGCGCTCGGGGCGGCCCGCTCCTTCGTGATCCGCAAGATCATCTGGAAGGCGGCGCGCGCGGGCCTCGTCACCGGGGGGCTGCTCGGCTTCGCGCGGATCAGCGGCGAGACCGCGCCGCTGCTGTTCACGGCCCTCGGCAACCAGTTCTTCTCCACCAGCCTCACCCAGCCGATGGCGAGCCTGCCGACCACCATCTTCCAGTTCGCGCTGTCCGCCTATGAGGACTGGCAGCGCCTGGCCTGGGTCGGCGCGTTGCTGATCGCCATCGCCGTCCTGTCCATCAATATCATCGGGCGGATCATCGCTCGGGAGGCTCGCCGCTCATGAATGCCCTTTCGCACCTGACCGAGGATGTTCATCTGGCGTTCCCGCCGCGCGACAATCTCGCGATCGAGGCGCGCAACCTCGATTTCTTCTATGGCAAGACCCAGGCGCTGCACGGCGTCGACCTGCCGGTGGAGCGCAACAAGATCACGGCGCTGATCGGACCGTCGGGCTGCGGCAAGTCCACGCTGCTGCGGGCGCTCAACCGGATCTACGATCTCTATCCCCGGCAGCAGGCGGTCGGCCGAATCCTGCTCGATGGCCACGACGTGCTCGCCGATCGCAAGAGCCTGCAGCGGCTGCGCGAGCGCGATGGCGGCGGCGACGCGGAGATGGTCCGCTCGCCGGTCGATGTCGCGGGCCTGCGCGCCCGGGTGGGGATGGTGTTCCAGAAACCGACGCCGTTCCCGATGTCGATCTACGACAATGTCGCCTTCGGCGTGCGGCTCTATCGCCGCGTGAACCGTGCGGAGATGGACGTGATCGTCGAGAAGGCGCTGCGCCGCGCCGCGCTGTGGGACGAGGTGAAGGACAAGCTTGGCACCTCCGGCCTCGGTCTTTCGGGCGGTCAGCAGCAGCGCCTGTGCGTGGCTCGGGGCATCGCCGTCGAGCCAGATGTGCTGCTGCTCGATGAACCCGCCTCGGCACTCGACCCGGTGTCGACCGCCAAGCTCGAGGAGACGCTGGTCGAACTGCGCCAGGATTTCACGATCGTGATCGTGACGCACAACCTGCAGCAGGCGGCGCGCATCTCCAACTATACCGGCTTCATGTATCTGGGGCGGATGATGGAGTTCCAGTCCACCGAGGAATTGTTTGCCAACCCCCGCGGCCAGCGCACGCGCGACTATGTAACGGGGCGATTCGGCTGACGGGGAGGGTGGCCGCGCCTGGCGCGCCGTCCTAGGGCCTGATCGTTTGAGGTGGGAGCGCGTGGCGCTTCCACCGACAGCGTGAATCATGCTCTGTCAATGATTTAGCTGCAACAGCGGCACCCTTAGCTCGCACCGCGTTCCGCGATCGGTGGTCGCTCCGCTGCTCGTGTGAAACTCGCCCTTCAAGGAGCGCGCCAGCACATCGATCAGCTTCGTACCCGTCCCTGCGGCGCGTTCATCGGTCAGGCCGATCCCGTCATCCTCGATCGTTATCAACACGTCGTCGCCTTCGGGGCGCAGCCACACAGCGACGGCGCCAATGCCGTCCGGGAACGCGTGCTTGGCGGTATTGGTCAGGCATTCGTTGACGATCAGTGCGATCGCCACCGCGCTCTGCGCCGGCATCTGTACGGGTTCCGCGTCGAAGCTGAGCGACACGCCGGCCGGAAGCATGCCTTCGCAGACGCGGTCGCATATCTCGCGAAGATGCTCGTGGAGCAGCACGGTCGAAAGGTCGGCGCTGCTCAGCGCGAGATTCGAATAGGCTGCTGCAAGGGACTGCAGCCGGCCGGCCGCCTGCTTCAATTCGTCGCGCAGCCGGGCATCGGCTTCGCCCGCCGCCCGCGACAGCAGCAGCGAGGAGGCGATCTGGAAGTTGTTGCGCGTGCGGTGATCGACCTCGCGCAGCGCGAGTGACAGCAGCTCGACACGCCGCTGCTTCTCCTCCTGAAGCCGCATCGACGTCGCGCGAAACGAGGCTACCGCCCACACCGTCAGCACCAGCGAGCCAGTGGCGACGAAAAGGCCGATCGCATCCGGAACACTGATCGCGAAATCCCGGCGCGGCGGGATGACGAAATACCAGATCAGCAGCTGGCAGCCTGCCGCCGCCATCCAGCCCGAACGCGCGCCGGCGATCAGGCTGGCAAAGATCACCGCCGGAAAGACAAAGGCATAGGCGACCACGCCGGGCGCGAAAAGATCGACCAGCGCCCGTCCTATGACGGCAAGTCCGATGGCCGCCATCGCGACGACAATGTCGGTCGACAGCTTTGCATTCCGCCCGGCAAGGCCGTGCGGGAGATTCCCGATAAGCGTTATAGTCCCTGCTCCTCAGTGCCTTGCGGTTGCCCGCCCGGCGGTGCCGTTGCCCTAATACGGCAGCAGGATGTTATCCCGCTATCGGCTGCAGCGGAAGCCGTTCCGGTCGCGCGGTCGATTTTTCGTCAGGACGCGATAAGCCCTGCCTTGTGGAGATGTGCTATCGCCTTGGCTCGGATGGCAGCTGCATAACCCAGCCGCGCGAGATAGCCTTGGGGGTCACGGGCGATCGGGGCGCCGATCTTCTCGAGCTGGGACCATGAGGCGCGGGCTCGCGGCAGATCTCCGATCATCGCATAGCCCGCCGCGCTCACCAGATAGAAGCGGCCATGCCGTCCGAACAGCGGCGGCGACATGTGCGACAAGGCTTCGTGGGCGATCCTGTGATCGTCACGGCCGATCGCGAGCAGCAGCAGCGGGGCGTAGAATCGACCGTCCGGATTGTCGTCCAGCGCGATGGCACGGCGGATGAACTGCTCTGCCCGTGGATCGCCGCAGTCGAGCAGATAGACTCCGGCATCCGACAGAAGGGCTGGATCATAAGGCTGCTGCGACGCCGCCCGCAGCGCGAAGGCCACCGCCTGAGAACATGCGCGGCGAACCACCGCGATCCGCGCGCGCGCCGCGTTGCTCCATGGGTTGAGTGGGTCGATGGAGCCGGAAATCTGGGCGTGGCGCTGGGCGGTAAGCAGCAGCGCGGGCCGGTCGCGCGGATCGGTTTCGGAACTCACCATCTTTTCGACGGCCAGCTGCGCCGCCGCCGCCTGCAGTTCGGCGTTGTTCGGATCCCGGTTGGTGCTGCGCTCCACGCATGTGCTCACATGCTCGAGGTCGTCGTCGGTGCGCTCCTTGCGGTAGCGGTGATAGAGCAGCAGGCAGCTATAGCCGGTTGCTTCCTGCCCGCCATGTTCCTGGAGTTCGTGTGCGGCGACGACCCCGGTGACACGGCCAATCGTAGCGATGGCGGGCGCCAGCGCCCGGTCGAGCGCTTCGCTATCGACGCCCTGTTCGGTCGGGATGTTGAAATCGCCCGACCAGATCAATCGATCCGGCGAGAGCCGTGTCAGGCGCAGGAACAGGCGCGGGCGCTCACCGCCGATCAGGTCGGTCGCAAGATGGTAGCGCGCGGGAACGGCAAGCGGATCCGTCGTGCCCGAGCGACGCTGGGCACGGAGGTCATACATCCCGCTCCGGCCGAGACCGTTGATCAGGGTCGCCCGGGCAAGGGTGCCGAGCTCGCCGCTTTTCGCCATGTCGGTAGCGCCGAGTTCGAGCACCGGGCGTTCATGCCCGATGGTCGGCGCGCTGATGTCCATCGGCAGGATCCGGATCAGCGCGGCGGTGCTCAGCAACAGCAGGAGGATGAGCAGTCCGGCCTGGAAGCTGAATGCCAGCGGCGGGATCGGCGGCACCGGCGGCGGTGCAACGGCCGCCTCTTCGGCCGTCGCCTCCACAGGCTGCAGCGTCACCCGATAGCGTCCGCTGGGGATGGTCAGCCGTAGCCCGGAACTAGGGGGCGTCACGCTGTAATAGCTGTCCAGCATCCGGCGGAGCCGGCCGACCTGCACGCGAGGATAGCTGTCTGCCCGCGCGTCATAGTCGGGGGCCCGGCCCAGCCCGTCAACCGCCACGGAATAGGCCTTGAGCTGGTCGCCACGGCCCGCCGCCGTTTCGCCGACCAGGAAGGACAGCAGGCGCTTCATGATCGGGGCACGCGCGAAGTCCGACGAGGCGATCACCGACTGCAGCTCGCGCATCATTTCCGCGCAATGTGTGTCTGAGTCAGGCAGAGGCGTATCCCCACCTAAGCGATCGGTCGCGAGTTCACCCATGTCGCTCATGTCGATGACGGCAGGTAGCGCGAATTCCCGCTGGTGTCACCGGCGATCTCAGCCGAGGCCAGTGCGACGGTGTAACGGTAACAGAGACGGCTAGTCACTGCCCAGCCGCGCGTCTTGGTTGCAGCAGGGATTTAGCAGCGTCATGCTGTCAGCCGTCGGATGGCAGGGCATTCCCCTCCAATAGGATGCCGGCCATCCATATCTGGCGAATTGGCCGATCGCCCTTTTTGGCCCCCACCACCGGGGCGGTCGGCCTTTTCGCGGTCCGGCGCGATGCCGTTATCCAGTGTCAGCCGACGGTGCGGGCAACGGCGAGCCGGCCGGGACGAGATTGACCATCGTACCGCGATATCCGGCCCGGCGGGTAGCGGTGATCGCTCAGGCCGCCGGATTCGCGGCCTGGCCATGCGCTTGGATCGAAGCGGTGATCTCCTCGCGCGTGGGATTGCGGCGCAATGTCAGTCCGCCGTTCACCTGCAGATTCTCGCCGGTCATGAAGCATTCGTCGGATGCGACGAAAACGCAGGCTGCCGCAATATCTTCGGCCGTGCCGACGCGGCCTAGCGGGTAGCCCGGCAGGAAGGCTTCGGCGAGACCCGGAATGGCCATGGCATCGGCCGTCATGGGTGTCGCGGTGAGGCCTGGCGAGATCGAGTTTACCCGGATGCCGCGCGATCCGAATTCGTGCGCGGCGACGCGGACGATGTGATCCGTGCCCGCCTTCGCGCCCATATAGGCGGCGTGGTCGTTGAGCATGATCTTCGCCGTCGCGGAGCTGATCTGGATGATCGATCCGCCCTGGTCCATCGCGCCGATCATCGCCTGCATGAACAGGAACGGCCCCTTGAACTGAAGCGCGCTCATCTGATCGAACTCTTCCTCGGTGGTTTCGAGGAAGCCGGTCAGGAGACCCCATCCGGTGGCGTTGATGGCTATGTCCAGTCGCCCGAGCCTTTCCTTCGCCTCGGCCGCCAATGCGAAGACCTCGTCACGCCGCGTAATGTCGCAGCGCATGGCATGCCCGCCGATCTCGGATGCAAAACGCTCGAGCTCATCCATCTTGCGGCCGGCGACGGCGACGGCGGCGCCTTCCTGGACGAGGCGGCGGGCGATCACCTGCGCCATGTTGTCGCGATTGGCAGCGCCGAGAATGATCGCGCTCTTACCCTGTAGTCTTCCAGCCATGCCGATATCTGCCTTTCAAACCATGTGGCCGGCGTTGCGCCGGCGTCTTCTGTCGCGGATCGGCGAAGCGCAATCTTGAGCCTTGGCGATGAGCAGTAGAAGTTCTGCCATCCGCGTCCTGCCTGGTCGCGGCATGAGGCGCACGGAAGCGGATTTAATTTACAGTAGGATATGGGCCGCTCCGACGGGAACTGATGATTTGCACAGGTGCGCTGTGCGGAATGTCGCCAACTTCACTCCGAAAAGTGAATATGCAGACTGCGCGGCGAGCCCATCGTTCGAGGCCTGCCGCTGGTCGCTATTTGTTGCCCGTACAGGCTGGCAGGCCGGCTTTCGCCCCGAACGAGTGGCGGCCGACCATGCGCCGAGCGGCCATGGCTGACGTGCAATGGCGATGGCGCCTCTTCCGACCATTCGGGGGATCGGTGGGCGATAAACGCTGCGGATCAGCTGAATTACAGATGCCCCAGACCGGCAGTATCGAGATGCCGATGCCGACAAGCCGACATATAGGTCAGCGGTTCAGGAGGTGGAGGCCCGAGCCGGAATCGAACCGGCGTGCAAGGATTTGCAGTCCTCTGCGTAACCACTCCGCCATCGGGCCAGCGGAGCGCGGCAATGGCGGTAGGGGGCTGGAATGTCAACCATGATCGGCGCGATCGTCGCGATCCAGCGGGAGCTAATCGCGCTTGGCGGTGATGCAGTGACGCGGTAAAGCCTTGAACCTCGCCCTGCTGTATTGTAGGGATAAGACACTAATATCGGGAAAGCCCAGTGACCGAGCAGAATTTCGAGCAGATGCGCCGAGCCATGGTGGCCAGCCAGCTCCGGACGACCGGAGTCAACGATCCGCGCGTGGTCGCGGCGATGGGCGAGGTGCCGCGCGAGCGTTTCGTGCCGGCGGACAAGGCGGTGCTCGCTTATGCCGATCTGGCGCTGCCGATCGGTGCCGGGCGCGAGCTTAGCCCGCCGATGGTCACCGGGCGGCTGTTGACCCAGGCCGACGTGTCCCCGGGCGATAAGGCGCTCGTGGTCGGCGCGGCGACGGGCTATACGGCGGCGCTGCTCGAGAAGCTGGGTGCGGAGGTCGTCGCGGTCGAGGAAGACGCCGAACTGCTCGCGCTGGGCAAGAAGAACGTGCCGGGCGCGACCTGGGTCAAGGCCGCGCTTCCGGCCGGCAGCAAGAAGGGCGCTCCCTATTCGCTGATCCTGCTCGACGGCGCTGTCGAGGAGGTGCCGCAGGCGCTGATCGACCAGCTGGCCGATGGCGGCCGGCTGGTGGGTGCGCTGATCGATCAGGGCGTCACGCGGCTCGTCTCCGGCGTCCGCGCCGGCCGCGGCTTCGGCACGACTTCCTTCGCGGATGCCGATGCCGCTCGTCTGCCCGGCTTCGCCAAGCCTGCCGCCTTCAGTTTCTGACAGGGATGTATTCGGTGAAGTTCAAGTTGGGGGGCGCGGTGCCAGTGGCCCGCTGGAGTGTTTCGATCGCTGCGATGATGATCGCCGGCCTTCCCGCAATGGCCTCCGCCGACACGCTGCGCGACGCGCTCAGCCAGGCTTACGCGTCCAACCCGACATTGACCGGCGCGCGCGCCGGGCTGCGCGCAGTCGACGAGAATGTCGCGATTGCCCGCGCCCAGGGCCTGCCGGATGTTAGCGCGACCGCGAGCTACAACAAATTCGTCAAGCGCTCGGCCAACAGCTTCACTTCGCCCAAGGAGGCGCTCGGCGGCTCGGCGACCGTTACCGTGCCGCTCTATGAGGGAGGGTTCGTGCGCAATTCGGTGCGCGCGGCCAAGGCGCGGGTTCAGCAGGGCCGCGCAAGCCTGCAGGCCACAGAGGGCGACGTGTTCACCAACGCCGTTGCCGCTTATATGGACGTGATCCGCGACACCGCGATCGTCGATCTCAACGCGGGCAATGTGAAGGTGCTCGAAACCGACCTTCAGGCGAGCCGCGATCGTTTCCAGGTTGGCGACCTCACCCGCACCGACGTCGCCCAATCGCAGGCGCGGCTGGCCGGCGCGCGGAGCAGCCTCCAATCTGCGCAGGCGCAGCTCGACGCCAGCCGCCAGGCCTATCTCGAAGTGGTCGGCAAGTTCCCCGACAATCTGGAGCCGCCGCCGCCGCTGCCCGGCCTTCCAGCGATGTCCGAGGAAGCGGTCGATGTGGCGGTGGCCAACAATCCCGATCTGGCCGCAGCGCGCCAGGCGTCCCGCGCCGCCGATTACGACGTCGGCATCGCCCAGTCTTTGAGGATGCCGCGCCTGTCGGCATTTGGAACCGGCGACTATACCGACTATCGCGGTACGCTGGCCGGCGGTGCCGCGGGCGTGAAGCAGATCGACAAGACCGCGACGCTGGGCGTGCAGGCGCAGATCCCGATCTTCCAGGGCGGTGAGCCCGGCGCGCGCGTTCGCCAGGCGCAGGCGCGCAAGAGCCAGGCGATCGAGGCGCAGACTGCGGCCGAGCGCGCGGTGATCGCCGACGCGCGCACCGCCTTCTCGCGCTATCAGGCGTCGCTGGGCGTGATCGACTCATCGCTGGCCGCAGTGTCGGCCAACGAACTCGCGCTCGAAGGCGTTCGCGCCGAGCAGGGGGTCGGCACCCGCAACGTGCTCGACGTGCTGAACGCCGAGCAGGAACTGCTCAATGCACGGTCCACGCTCGTCTCGGCCAAGCGCGACGCCTATGTGGCCGGTTTCGCCCTGCTGGCGGCGATGGGGCGTGCGCAGGCCAAGGATCTCGGGCTCGACGGCGGCTCGCTGTACGATCCCGTCGCCAACTATACGCGGGTCCATAACCGCATTTGGGATTGGGACAGCGATCCCAAGCCGAAGTCGGTCGCGACATCGACGCTCGGCCAGCCGAGCTTTTCCGCGGTCCCACCGCACAGCCCGGTGGCAAGCCCCGAGAAATAGCTTATATCGGGCGCATGGCCGATCCGCGTTCCGAACCCTCGATGGAAGATATACTGGCTTCCATCAAACGCATCATAGCCGACGATCCGCCGTCGCCCCAGCCGCAGGCGGCTCCGGCGGCGCCCCAGCGCGCGGCGCCAGTGCCGCAGGCGGGGCCGGCTGCGTCGATGGGGGCCGGCCAACCGGCCCCCGCGCCGATTCCCTCCTGGCCCAGGCGCAGCGAGCCTCCGTCCGCCGATTCGATCCTGGAACTGACCGATCGTGCGCCCGAGCCCTTCGCGCCGCCGCTCGAGCCACTGCCCCAGCCGTCGGCCCAGCCATCGCCCCAACCGGTGCAGCGCGCCGTCGACCGCCTGCGCCGCGCCGAGGCCGAGATGCCGCAGCCGGCGCCGCGCCCGGTCCCGCGCGACCTGATGCCGCGCACCCCGGCTCCCCGGCCCAGCGGGGGCGATGTGACGCTCGACGCCTTGGTGCGGGAGATGCTGCAGCCCCTGCTCTCCGAGTGGATCGACAGGAACCTGCCCGACATGGTCGAGCGGCTGGTGCAGGCCGAGATCCGGCGAATGACCGAAAAGGACGGATAACCCGGCCAGTGTACCACCTCGCTGACACGGTGCTTGGCGCTGCGCGGCAACTGGTTTAGTCCCTGTCCATGCAGAAACTCCCGCTCCTGGCCCTTGGCCTCGCCGCGGGCATTGGCGCAGCCGCGCATGCCCGCCCGCTCACGATCAACGACGTGGCATCCTTCTCGCGCATCGGCGCCGCCGACGTGTCGCCGGACGGACGCTGGCTGGTCTGGGACCAGCGCGAGACCGATCTCGCCGCGAACAAGGGCCGAACCGATCTATGGCGGCTCGATCTGTCGAAGAAAGGCGCCCTTCCCGAAAGGCTCGCCGCCGATCCGGCGGTCAATGAGGCTTCGCCGGCATTCTCGCCGGACGGGCGCTGGGTGTTTTTCACCGCCGACAAGGGCGGGAAGGGCGGCATCTGGCGGGTTGCCATCGCAGGCGGCGAGCCCGAGCTGGTCGCTGGCCAGGACGTCGACGGCTTCAGGATCGCGCCGACCGGCGACAGGCTGCTGGTGTGGGCGGCGCGGCCGGTCGGCGCGAAGTCGCTGGCTGACACCAAGCCCGCCGCGACCGGTGGCAGCGCGCGCACCTATGATGGTTATTTCATCCGCCATTGGGACACATGGAGCGATGGCCAGCGTTCGCAGATCTTCGTGCTGCCGCTGGCCGACGGCAAAGCCTCGGGCAACGGCGTGGCGATCGAAGGCGGGCTGGTCGGCGACACGCCCTCCAGGCCCTTTGGCGATGGCAGCGAGATCGCCTGGAGCCGCGACGGAAGGACCGTCTATTTCGCGCTTCGCGAGGCGGGCACGACCGAGCCGCTGTCGACCAACCTCGATATCTTCGCGGCTCCGGCCGATGGTTCGACGCCGCCCGTCAACCTGACCGATGCCAATGACGCGACCGATACGCTGCCGACCGTGTCGCCCGACGGAAAATGGCTCGCTTATGCGGCGATGAAGCGGCCTGGCTATGAGTCCGACCGGCTGGTGATCCAGCTGCGCAATCTTGCGACCGGCGAGGTCAAGCCGCTGACCGAGGGCTGGGACCAGTCACCCGCAAGCCTGACCTGGAGCCATGACGGCACATCGCTGTATGTGACCGCGCTCGATACCGGCGACGAGCCGCTATTCGCCGTGTCGGTCGCGAACGGCAAGGTGACCAGGCTCACCGGCGCCGGCACCGCCGGCGGCGTGCTCGCGACGCCGAAGGGTTATGTCTATACATTAAACAGCCTGACCGCGCCGGCCGACCTCTACGCCGCGATCGGCAAGGGCAAGCCAGTGCGGCTGACCTCGGTCAACAAGGACAGGCTCGCCGGCATCGACATGCCCGGCATCGAGCATTTCAGCTTCAAGGGCGCCAATGGCGACATCGTCTGGGCCTATGCGGTCAAGCCGGCCGGATTGGCAGCGGGAGCGAAGGCGCCGATCGCCTTCCTGATCCATGGCGGACCGCAGGGCTCGTTCGGCAATGGCTGGTCCTATCGCTGGAATCCCGCGGTGTTCGCGGGGGCTGGCTATGGCGCGGTGATGGTCGATTTCCATGGCTCGAACGGCTACGGCCAGGCCTTCACCGACGCGATCAACCAGGACTGGGGCGGCAAGCCGCTGGAGGATCTGAAGCTCGGCCTCGCCGCGGCGACCGCCCGTTACAGCTGGCTCGACGGCGGCAACGCCTGCGCGGCGGGCGGCTCCTATGGCGGCTATATGACCAACTGGATCGCCGGCAACTGGCCCGATGGGTTCAAATGCCTGGTGACGCATGCCGGCGTGTTCGACGCCCGCGCCATGGCCTATGAAACGGAGGAGCTGTGGTTCGACGAATGGGAGCATGGCGGCCCCTATTACGAGGTCCCGCAGAGCTATGAGAAGTGGAACCCGGTCAATCATGTCACTACGTGGAAGACGCCGATGCTGTTTATCCATGGCGAGAAGGATTTCCGCATCCCCTATACCCAGGGCATCGCCGGCTTCACCGCCGCCCAGCGCCGAGGCGTGGAATCGCGGCTCGTGATATTCCCGGACGAGAACCACTGGATCCTCAAGCCCCGGAACAGCATCCAGTGGTATGACGAGGTGCTCGGCTGGATGGACAAGCATGTGAAAAAATAGAGCGGTTCTGTTCGAGCGATGTCGCGGACGCATGTCGAGCGGAGCCGGAAGCCCTCACTTCGTTCGGGCGTGCTCCTCGACTTCGCTCAAAGCGAGCGGCAGGGGATAGGAAAATAGGATTATGGGGTGGCGCGGTGCAGCATTCCCCCGCTAAAGCCACTGCCATCATGACGATAGACAAGACGTTCGACCCCGCAGCCATCGAGGCGCGCTGGTATGCCTACTGGGAAGAGCAGGGGCTGTTCCGCCCGGAGCGCCCCGATTCAGAGCCTTATACGATCGTCATCCCGCCGCCCAACGTCACCGGCAGCCTGCACATCGGCCATGCGCTCGACGATACGCTGCAGGACGTGCTGATCCGCCACGCCCGGTTGAAGGGCAAGGACGCGCTGTGGGTGGTCGGGACCGATCATGCCGGCATTGCCACCCAGATGGTGGTCGAGCGGCAGCTCAACGCCGCCGGCCAGAAGCGCACCGATTTCAGCCGCGACGATTTCATCGCCAAGGTCTGGGAATGGAAGGAAGAGAGCGGCGGCACGATCACCCGCCAGCTTCGCCGGCTCGGGGCGTCGTGCGACTGGGCCAATGAACGCTTCACCATGGACGAGGGTTTTTCCAAGGCCGTCCTCAAGGTGTTCGTCGATCTCTACAACCAGAAGCTGCTCTATCGCGACAAGCGGCTGGTGAACTGGGATCCGGGCCTCAAGACCGCGATCTCCGATCTCGAGGTCGAGACGCGCGAGATCGCCGGCAAATTCTGGCATTTCAGCTATCCGCTCGCCGATGGCAGCGGCGCGATCTCGGTCGCGACGACACGGCCCGAGACGATGCTCGCCGACATGGCCGTTGCGGTGAACCCTGAGGACGAGCGCTACAAGGCGCTGATCGGCCGACAGGTCAGGCTGCCGATCACCGGCCGGCTCATCCCGATCGTCGCCGATGAGCATGCCGATCCCGAGCTTGGCTCGGGTGCGGTGAAGATCACGCCGGGGCACGACTTCAACGACTTCGAGGTGGGCAAGCGCGCGGGCTTCAAGGCCGGCGAGATGCTCAACATGCTCGATGGCGAGGCAAAGGTCGTCCAGACCAGCGACGGGCTTATCCCGGCCGGCTATCTTGGCCTTGACCGGTTCGAGGCGCGCAAGCAGGTCGTCGAGGCCATCGACGCGGCCGGCCTGCTCGAGAAGATCGAGGATCGCACCATCCAGACGCCTTATGGCGACCGCTCGGGCGTGGTGATCGAGCCGTGGCTGACCGACCAATGGTATGTCGATGCGGAGACGCTGGCGAAGCCGGCGATCGAGGCGGTGCGCTCGGGCGCGATCCGCGTGGTGCCCGAAAGCTGGACCAAGACCTATTATAACTGGCTCGAGAATATCCAGCCCTGGTGCGTGTCGCGCCAGCTTTGGTGGGGCCACCAGATCCCGGCCTGGTATGACGAGGATGGCCAGGTCTATGTCGCCGAAGACGAGGCTGGGGCGCAGGCCCAGGCTGGCGGTCGGAAGCTGACCCGCGACGGTGACGTGCTCGATACCTGGTTCTCGTCGGCGCTGTGGCCGTTCGGAACGCTCGGCTGGCCTGACGCGCCGCTCCAGAGAGAACCGTTCGTGCCGAGCGAAGTCGAGACACGGTCTTCGAGCGAAGGTTCCTCGACGTCGCTCGGGACGAACGGAGCGGGGAAGTCTCTCCTGAGCCGCCACTACCCGAACGACGTGCTGATCTCGGGCTTCGACATCCTGTTCTTCTGGGACGCGCGGATGATCATGCAGGGGCTGCACTTCATGGGTGAGGTGCCGTTCAAGACGCTGTACCTGCATGGCCTGGTGCGCGCCGCCGACGGCTCGAAAATGTCGAAGTCGAAGGGCAACACCGTCGACCCGCTCGGCCTGATCGACAAGTATGGCGCGGATGCGCTGCGCTTCACGCTGACCGCGATGGAAAGCCAGGGGCGCGACATCAAGCTCGATGAGAAGCGCGTCGAAGGCTATCGCAACTTCGCGACCAAGCTGTGGAACGCCGCGCGCTTCGCGCAGGGCAACGGCATCGGCGCGTCGACCAGCCTCGAAGCGCCCAGGGCCGAGCTCGCGGTCAACCGCTGGATCATCGCCGAGACCGTCAAGACGGTGCAGGCGCTCGATCTCGCCATCGCCGACCTGCGCTATGACGAGGCGGCGAATACCATCTACCACTTCGTCTGGGCGAGCTTCTGCGACTGGTATATCGAGCTGACCAAGCCGCTGCTGGCCGAGGGCGCGGACGAGGCGCAGGCCACCGAGACCCGCGCGGTCGCCGGCTGGGCGCTCGACCAGATCCTCGTCATGCTCCACCCGTTCATGCCGTTCATCACCGAGGAGCTGTGGCATGCTCTTGGCGAGCGGGCCTACGACATCATCGTCGCGAAGTGGCCGATGGCTGACGCGCGGGCGATCGATCCGGCGGCGCAGCAGGAAATCGACTGGCTGATCCGGCTGGTGAGCGAGATCCGCACTGCGCGCACCGGGCTCAACGTGCCGCCCGGCGCCAGGCTCAAGGGCTATGCGCGTGGGGCGAGCGATGCTACAAGGGCGCGCCTTGCCGCCAACAGCGCGGCGATCGCCCGCCTCGCGCGCATCGAGGTCGCCGAGGGCGAGGCGCCCACCGGCGGTGCTGCCCAGGTCGTCGTCGACGAGGCGACCTATGTGCTGCCGCTCGAAGGCGTGATCGACCTCGAAGCCGAGCGCGCGCGCCTGGCCAAGGGGATCGCGGCGGCCGAGAAGGAGCGCGACGGCCTCGCCGGACGCCTTGGCAACCCCGCCTTCGTCGAGAAGGCGAAGCCCGAGGCGGTCGAGAAGGCGCGCGCGGACCATGCCGAGAAAAGCCTCGAGGCCGAACAGCTGGCCGCCGCCCTGGCGCGGCTGGGATAGGCGGAGATGGCGGCCCCCAAACGCGATCTGATCGAGGGGCCGATCGGCAAGACGCTACTGCTGTTCGCCATCCCGACCTTGGTGGGCAATGTCCTCCAGTCGCTCAACGCCTCGATCAACATGGTGTGGATCGGGCGCTTCCTGGGCGAGGACGCGCTGGCGGCGACATCCAATGCCACCAACATCGTGTTTCTCGCCTTCTCGCTGTTCTTCGGCTTCGGCATGGCGGCGACAGTGCTGGTCGGCCAGCATGTCGGCCGCAAGGATATCGATGGCGCACGGCGTGCCGTGGGTGCGGCGGCGGCGCTGTTCCTGGCGATCACGATCATCATCGTAGCGCTGGGCACCGGTTTCACCGACAGGCTCCTGCACGCGATGGGGACGCCGCCCGAGGCGGCAGCACTGGCCTCGGCCTATCTCAAGATGATGCTGCTCACCATGCCGTTCAGCTCGCTCAACATATTGCTGATGATGACGCTGCGCGGCGCCGGCGACGCCATGACGCCGCTGTGGTTCATGGTTCTGGCCATCGCCATCGATGCCGGCCTCAACCCCTTCTTCATCGCGGGAATCGGGCCATTTCCCGAACTTGGAATTGTCGGCTCGGCGGTTGCCACGCTCATCGCCAATGTCGTGTCGCTGCTGGGCATGCTGATCGTCGTTTATTGGCGCGACCTTCCGATCCGGCTCCGGGGCGCCGAGTTCCGCTATCTCCTGCCGCAGCCGGCGCTGCTGCGCCTGATCCTGGGCAAGGGCGCGCTGATGGGGATGCAGATGCTGGTGATGACGCTGAGCGCGCTGGTGATGGTCGGGCTGGTCAACCGCGCCGGCGTCTATGCAACCGCGGCCTATGGCGTCGCCTTCCAGCTCTGGAATTACATCCAGATGCCGGCGATGGCGATGGGCGCCGCGGTCAGCGCGATGGCTGCCCAGAATATCGGCGCCGGGCGCTGGGATCGGGTGGGCGCGATCACGCGCGGCGGGTTGGTCTATAATCTTCTGCTGACCGGCATACTCGTCGTACTCGTCACCTGGTTCGACCGTCCCATACTGAGCCTGTTCCTCGGCGCGGACAGCCCGGCGATGGCGATCGCACAGCATATCCAGCATCTTGCGGGCTGGAGCTTCCTCTTCTCGGGCATGACGCTGGTGCTGTTCGGCACCGCGCGCGCCAATGGCGCGGTGGTGGGGCCGCTGGTCATATTCTTCCTCGGCCTGTTCGTCTGCCGGATCGGCTTCGCGCTCGCGGCCCACCAATGGCTGGGGTTCGATGCCCTGTGGTGGGCGTTTCCCTTCGGTTCGGTCCTCACCTGCACCATGGCGTGGGCATATTATGCGCGCGGCAGCTGGAAGAAGGGCGTGCTCGCCGATAGGGCGGAGAAGGCGGAACTGGTGGCCGTCTGATCGGTCGGCAGCGCGATCAATCGCGCCGCGGCGCGATGACGGAGACCGCCTTCGCCGCCACCCGAGCGGTGCACGGTGTCCTGGCGACCACTTCGCCATCGATCGAGACCTTCATCGGCGGCACCGTTTCGATATGGATCTTCTTGCCGCGATATTCGATCGTCGTGTCCTTGCGGGCCTGCAGCCTGAGATAGCTGGTGAACCAGCTCCAGCCGAGGCGTGCAGCGGAGCTTCCTGTCACCGCCTGCACGACGATCTCCCCGCTTTCCGGATCGGCCTCGTCGACCAGTTCGACACCGCCATGATAAGGGCCGTTGGCGATCCTGACCTCAAGCGCTTCTATCTCCTCGCGCACGCCGTCATGGGTGACGATCAACCGAAACGACTTGAACCTCATCGACTGGTAGGTGGCCCATAGCAGATAGCCGACCCGGCCGAGCGCCTTCTTCAGCAGCGGCGGGATATGATCGCCGATCTTGGTCGACAGGCCGATCGCCGCGCAATTGCAATAATAATCGCCATCGATCACGCCGAGATCGATGCGGCGCGGCTCGCCCGCGGTGATGACGTCGATCGCGCCGTCGATATCGAGCGGGATTTCCAGCGACCGGGCGAAGCTGTTGGCGGTGCCGAACGGCAGCACCGCGAAGGTCGTGTCGGTGCCCACCAGATGATCTATGGCCGAGGACAGAGTGCCGTCGCCGCCGCCCATGATCAGCATCGGCGGCTTCCTGGCCATCGCGTTGCGGACGATCTCCGAAAGCGTGCCCGGCTTGTCCACCGCGATGGCTTCGATCAGGTCGATGCCGGCTTCGCCAAGCCGGGTACAGGCGGTCTCGAACTGTTTGCGGCCCTGGCGAGAGAGGGCATTGACGATGAGGATCGCCGAGCGTGGCGTAACTATCTGGTCGGTCATGCGGCTATGGAACGCGCCACATGTTGTTTCGGGCGCAGTTCTCTCCCCGGAAGATGAATAGGCGGCGGACTCAGCGTGCTTTGCGCCCGTCGCGCGCAGCCGCTAAAGCACGCGCATGACTCACGCTTCCTATCCCGCGCTTCGCCTGCGCCGCCCGCGCCGCCACGGCTGGAGCCGCGCCATGTTTGCCGAGAACGTCCTCACGCCCGCCGATCTGATCTGGCCGCTGTTTATCGCCAATGGCGATGCGGAGGAGCCGATCGCCTCGCTGCCAGGCGTTTCGCGCTGGCCGCTCGGGCAGGTTGCCGAACGCGCCCGTGAAGCGAAAGCGGCGGGCATCCCCTGCCTGGCGCTGTTTCCCAATACGCCGCGCGCGCTGCGCAGCGACGATGGCCGCGAGGCGCTCAACCCGGATAATCTGATGTGTCGCGCGATCCGCACGATCAAGGACGCAGTCCCGGATGTCGGCGTGCTCACCGATGTCGCGCTGGATCCCTATACCAGCCATGGCCATGACGGGCTGGTCGACGCGAGCGGCCATGTCCTCAACGATCCCACCAGCGAGGTGCTGGTCGCCCAGGCGCTGGTGCAGGCGGAGGCGGGCAGCGATATCGTTGCGCCTTCCGACATGATGGACGGGCGGGTCGGCGCGATCCGCGGCGCGCTGGAGAGCGGCGGGCATGTCGACGTCCAGATCATGTCCTATGCCGCCAAATATGCCTCCGCCTTCTACGGCCCGTTCCGCGACGCGGTCGATACGCGCGGGCTGCTGAAGGGCGACAAGAAGGGCTATCAGATGAGCCCGGCCAATGCCGAGGAGGCGCTGCGCGAAGTGGCGCTCGACCTGGCCGAAGGCGCCGACAGCGTGATGGTGAAGCCGGGGCTGCCCTATCTCGACATCGTCCGGCTGGTGAAGGAACGGTTCGAGGTGCCGGTGTTCGCCTACCAGGTGTCGGGCGAATATGCGATGATCGAGCATGCGGTGGCGGCCGGCGCGGCGGATCGCGACGCGATGGTGCTGGAGACGCTGATGGCGTTCAAGCGGGCGGGCGCCTCGGGCGTGCTGACCTATCATGCGCTGCATGCGGCGCGCCTGCTCGGCGCATGATCGAAACCGGCCGGCTGGTGTTGCGCGGCTGGAAAGAGGCCGACAAGGCCCCGTTCCATGCCATGTGCAATGACCCGGCGGTGATGGAATATCTGGGCGTACCGCTGTCGCATGCCGAGATCGATGCGGCGACCGCGCGGCAGAATGCGCTGCAGGCCGAACGCGGCTATTGTTTCTGGGCGGTGGAACGCAAGGCCGGCCGAGACCTTCTCGGCTTCTGCGGGCTCAAGCCGGGGCCGCCGGGTACGCCGCTGGAAGGGCGGATCGAGATCGGCTGGCGCCTGGCCGCCGAACATTGGGGCAGGGGCTATGCGCGCGAAGCGGCGGAGGCGAGCCTGGCCTGGGGCTGGGCCAATCTTGCCGACGACAGCATCTGGGCGATCACCAATATCGGCAACGCCCGATCCTGGGGCCTGATGGAGCGACTCGGCATGCGGCGGCACGCGGATCTAGATTTCGACCTTGACCGGCCGACGCTCGAAGCGCGGCTGAGACCCCATATTACCTACAGCATCGGAAGGCCCACATGAGCGACGGCGCGACTATCCTGACCTTTGGCGGCATCAGCCCGACGATCGACCCCAGCGCCTTCGTCGCGCCTGGAGCGCGGGTGATCGGCGATGTCCACATCGGTGAGGGCGCCAGCCTCTGGTATAACGTCGTCGTGCGTGGCGACGTGAATCATATCCGGATCGGCGCGCGCACCAACATCCAGGACGGCAGCGTCGTCCATGTCTCGACCGCTACCCACCCGACTATCATCGGCGATGACGTGCTGATCGGCCATCTCGCTATGGTGCATGGCTGTACCTTGCATGACCGCGCCTTCGTCGGCTTGGGTGCGATCGTGATGGACGGCTGCGTGATCGAATCCGACGGGATGCTCGCGGCCGGCTCGATGCTGACGCCGGGCAAGCGCATCCCGAGCGGCCAGCTGTGGAGCGGCCGGCCGGCTCGATATATGCGCGACCTCACCCCGGAGGAGATCGCCGGACACCGGAAAGGCGTGGCCGGCTATGTCGAGACGGCGCAGGCGCATCACGCGGCGCTGGAGGCCTAGCTCGTGGTGCCGTTGCCGCGCTTCTTGCGCGGGCCTATCTATGCACGATGACTTTTGAGGGCGCATTTCCATGTCGAGTTACGAAGATCGCCTGAAGGCACTCCGCGAGGAACTGGCGCGGCGCAGGCTCGACGGCTTCGTCGTGCCGCTGACCGACGAGCATATGAGCGAATATGTCGGCGCCTATGCGCAGCGGCTGGCGTGGCTGACCGGTTTCCAGGGCTCGGCGGGTTCGGCGGTGGTGCTGCCGGCTGAGGCCGCGATCTTCGTCGACGGGCGTTATACGCTGCAGGTGCGCGAGCAGGTCGACGGGAAGCATTGGAGCTATGAGTCGGTTCCGCAGACCAGCATTGCCGCCTGGCTGGAAGCCCACGCCACCACGGGCGGCCGCATCGGTTATGATCCATGGCTTCATACCAAGGGCTGGGTGACGGCGGCGCAGAAGGCGCTCGCGACCAGGGGCGCCGAGCTGATCGCCGTCGACACCAACCCGGTCGATGCGATCTGGCCGGATCGGCCGTCGCCATCGGCCGCGCGGCTCGTGGTTCAGCCGGATGCGCTGACCGGCAAGGCCTCGGCCGCGAAGCGCGCGGACATAGCAGACTGGCTCACCGCGAAGAAAGCGGACAGTGCGGTCCTGTCGGCGCTCGATTCGATCGCCTGGGCGTTCAACATCCGCGGGCAGGATGTCGATCGCACGCCGGTGGCGCTGGCCTATGCCATCGTCCATGCCGACGCGACCGCCGACCTCTACGTCGCGCCCGACAAGATCGATGACGATGTCCGCCAGCACCTTGGCAACGGCGTGCGCCTCCACGCCCGCGAGCAGTTCGAACCTGCGCTGCGGGCGCTGACGGGCAAGACGGTGGCGGCCGATCCGGAGCGGGCGGTGGCCGCGATCTTCGAGGCGCTCGAGGCGGGCGGCGCAGCGTTGATCGAAGAGCGCGATCCGGTCGTGCTGCCCAAGGCGATCAAGAACGAGGTCGAGATCGCAGGGCACAAGGCGGCGCAGGCACGCGACGGCGCGGCGCTCAGCCGCTTCCTGCACTGGCTGTCCGTCGAGGCGGCCAAGGGCGGGCTCGACGAGCTGACTGCCTCCGATCGGCTGCAGGCGTTCCGCGCCGAAACCGGACTGCTCAAGGATCTGTCGTTCGACACCATCTCGGGCGCAGGTCCGAACGGTGCGGTGGTCCATTATCGCGCGAGCGAGGCTACCAACCGCCGGCTCGAGCCGGGCTCGCTCTACCTGGTCGATTCGGGCGGGCAATATCAGGACGGTACCACCGACGTGACCCGCACCGTGGCGATCGGCACGCCGACCGCGGAGATGCGCGATCGCTATACCCGCGTATTGAAGGGCCATATCGCCGTGGCGAGGGCGATCTTCCCCAAGGGCACGCGGGGCGGGCAGCTCGACATCCTGGCGCGGCAGTTCCTGTGGGCGGCGGGGCTCGATTATGCGCATGGCACCGGCCATGGCGTCGGCGCCTATCTGTCGGTCCATGAAGGGCCGCAGCGCATCGCCACCTTCGGTGGCGGCGACGAGCCGCTGCAGCCGGGAATGATCCTCTCGGACGAGCCGGGTTACTACAAGGCCGGCGAATATGGCATCCGGATCGAGAATCTGATCCTGACGGTCGAGCAGGACATCGAAGGCGCCGAGAAGGACATGCTCGGCTTCGAGACGCTCACCTTCGCGCCCTATGAGCGCGCCCTGATCGACGAGGGCATGCTCGATCGGCACGAGATCGCCTGGGTCGACGCCTATCACGCCAGGGTGCGCGAGATCGTGGCGCCGCAGCTGACGGGCGACGCCGCGGCGTGGCTGCACGAGGCGACATCACCGCTGCTTGAAAGCCCCGCCTGGCAGGCATAAAAATTACGCGGCAGGCGCGGCGAGTCGTTGTATGAGATCGACGGCCCGCGCGTCCCAGTTGCGTAGCATGGAGATGGGTCTGACGAGCGAATGAAGCCGTGGCGCGGGAAGATGGCTCGCCTGCTGATCGCGCCGATGGCTTTGCTGGCCGTTGGCGCCGCCGCGCCGCTATGGACGCCGCAGGACGTCGATGCCCGTCTGCTTGCGGCGCATAATGCCGAACGGGTCCGGCTCGGCATCCCGCCGCTGAAATGGAGCGACAAGCTCGCCAGGCAGTCGCTCGAATGGGCGCGGCAGCTGACGCTGATCGACGGGCTCGAGCATAGCGACACCGCCGACTATGAGGATCCCATCGATGGCGAGGAGGGGGAGAATCTCTGGCGCGGTACCAAGGGCTATTACTCGCCCGAACAGATGGTCAACCTGTGGGTCGACGAGCGGCGGATCTTCGTCAACGGGCCGTTTCCGCGCAACAGCACCACCGGCCAGTGGCGCGACGTCGGCCATTATACGCAGCTGGTATGGCGATCGACCACGGAGGTAGGCTGCGCCATCGCCAGCAGCGACGATGACGATGTGCTGGTGTGCCGCTATCTGGAAGGCGGCAATGTGATCGGCGAAAAGCCCTACTGATCCGGATCGTTGCCCGATGCGCCGCCCTTCGCGTCGTCTTGCGCGTTGCGCTCGCCGGTGGCGCGCGCCTGGGCCTTGCGGCGGCGCAGATTGGTGCGCAATGCTTCTGCCAGCCGCGCCGCACGCTCATCCGCGGCAGACGCACCTGATGGAGGAGCAGGCTTCTTCATCGCCGATCGATAGCCATATTCAAAGACAATCGGCAAGCCGCCTTGACGCAGGCCCCGCCATTGTCCATAGGCCCCCGACACCGCCGGGGGAGACCACCCGGCCGCCCGCTTTTCGCAGGCAATGCTGCCGTAGCTCAGTGGTAGAGCGCATCCTTGGTAAGGCTGAGGTCGTGAGTTCAATCCTCACCGGCAGCACCATTTTTTCAATGACTTAGCGACATGTCCCATATTGGGGGCCGCGCCGGGCGGACCGGGGCGGCCGCAATTCCGGTTGCAACGGGTGGTGCCGCGAAGGCGGGACCGGCGACGACCGCCAAGAGGGAAATCGGGAGTGAAATCCAACGCATGACCGAGACTGACAGATCTTACCGGTGCGACCAATCTCGGCGCGACCGGTCTGTCCAGGAAGGATCGGTCCTTCAGATAGACAATGGCCCCGTCCGGTTCCGGACAGGGCCATTGGTAGACTTGTTTTTATCAGAACTTGATTGAACCGGTCACACCGTAGGTTCGTGGGTCGCCCCACTTGCAAGCTGCATAACCGATAGAATTGAGGTTATCGGAGCATCCCAACCTATACGCCTTGTCCGTCAGGTTTTGCACCCAGAACGACAGTGCGAACGGGGACGCAAACAGGTCATTGAACGACAGACGTCCACCGAGAACTCCAAATCCGGGTGCGCCATATACGCCCGCTGACTTAAGACCTTTGGTCTTGGTCCGGTAGGCGTAGTTCATGCTGAGAGCCACCTTCGCGAAGCTCTCCGGGATGAACGGCATGTCGAGGTTGCCGGCCACGCTGTAGGTCGTGCGTGGCACACCGGGAAATTCAATTCCCTTCAGGTTCACACCCGAAGTGAAATCGATGGGGTTGCTGATGCCGATCGGCCCGACGCTCTGAGGCTGCGGGATGACTGAGCCCTTGCCATAGCGTCCGACCTGGTGGGAGAAGCCGAAATCCAGGGTCAGTTCCGGTATCGGCTTGATGGTGCCTTCGACTTCGACGCCCTTGATCGTCGCCTTGCCGACGTTGAAGATCAGAAGGTCGGTGTAGTTCGGTGACGCAACCCCCCCGGGGCAGCTCGGATTCACGCAGAACGCCAGAATGTCCTGAGTCTGAATGTTCCTATATTTGCCGATGAAGCCCGCGATGTTGAGGCGGAACGGAACGGTTCCGATCAATCCCTGATGCTTCAAACCCAGTTCGACGTCGGTGATTTTCTCAGGGTCGAAGAAATTATAGTCAGTATTGACGGACGAGGTGGGCGTGACGCCACCCGCCTTGTAGCCACGCCTGGTCGCCAGATAGGTGAGCGTCTGTGGAGCAATCTGATATTCGAGCGAAGCGGTCCAGGTCAGCGCCTTCCACGAGTGGCTGCCGGTGAGGCTGCACTGAGCGCCGTTGTTCACACCGACCGAAGCCAGCCCGGTACGGTTTTCCTCTGCGCAAAGTGTGGTTGCCGGATTATAGTTCTGGCGAAAAGCGATTGACGGCGAATAGAAATCCTCACCCACCAGGGACTTTTTATCCCAGTTGTAGCGCGCGCCCAAGGTAAGGCGGAGACCTTCCGCTCCCATGCTGGAGAAATCATAGGTGCCTTGCGCGAAGAGGGCCTTGCTGGTGGTCTTGACGTTACCCTCGCGATAATGGCTTCCGACAGGGTAAAGCGAAAGAAACGCGATGGTGAAGAAGGAGTTGACCGATGACTGCTCTTTCTGATGGGAATAAAAACCACCTGCGATGAGCTTGAGGTTGGGGAGCTCAACGATGAACTGGAGTTCTTCGCTCAAAGCCTTGCGTGTGTTCACGTAATGGGTGGTATTGTTGACCAGGGTGCTCGGGAAAACCGGTGGCAGGCCCGGTACGCCAAGTGCAGTCAGCACTGGCGCGACATTGACCTGAAAACCGCCGATGCCGCCGGGATCCTGCTGGTCGATCGCCTTTTCGTGCCGATATCCCAGGATGTTCCTGATGCTGAGTACGTCGCTGAGTTTGTAGGTTGAGGTGTTCGCGGCTCCGTATGATGTCAAGCGCGACGCCAGCGTATTGTACGGATTGACGTTGATGGAAGCGCCAGTGGCGTCGGCGAGAGCCGGCCCGCTGGTCTTGCCAATGCCAGTCTGCGTTGCGAAGTGGAAAGGACTCCCCTGCCGGACGAGCAAGCCGTTGCGCAAGATCGGCGTGGCGCCGGCCAGCGCGCTTTGCTGCCTGACGCCGTCCTGGGTCAGAATGGAGATCAGTCCTGCGAAGCCTGGGGCCGCCGTGGGCGCCGCCTCGATCACGGAGGGCGACGGAACCTCGTTACGATGCAGATAGTCGACGGTCGTGATGCTCTCTAAGCGATCCGTCGGCTGCAGCAGCAGCGTGCCGCGTATGCTTTCATTGCGCCGGTTGCCTGGGTCCTTCTGGCCCGCCAGCGGGTTCTCGAACACCCCGTCCCGCCGCTCGATATTTCCGGCGAGGCGGAGGGCGGCCATGTCGGCCACGATCGGGAGGTTGAGGACCGCAGTCGCGGCCTTGCGGTCGTAATTGCCGTATTCAAGTTCCACCGAGCCGCCCAGGTCGTATGTCGGGCGGGCGGTGGTGAAAACCATCGCGCCACCGAGCGAACTCTTCCCGAACAAGGTACCCTGCGGCCCCTTCAGGGCCTGGACGCTGTCGAGATCATAAAGGGTCAGGCCGCGCGTACTCTGCGGCACGCCATTCACATAGGTGACGACATTTTCGTCGGTATAGAGCTGCTGGCGCTGACCGCGAATGATGAATTCCGGCTGCCCGGGGTAAAGATTGCTCGGCTTGATCTGGAGGTTGGGTACACTGAACTGAATATCAGTGACCGCCCTGACGTTCTTCTGTTTGAGTGCGTCCGCAGAAAGCGCGGTGACGGCGACAGGAACGCGCTGAAGATTTTCGTTGACCCTGCGCGCGGTGACGATGATTTCGCCCAGGCCGCTATCGGCATCGGCCGTTTCCGCTGGCGCACCAGAGGTCGGACCGGCTTCCTGGGCGCTCGCCTGACACAAACCGGCTGTCGCAAAGGCGATCGCTGATGCAGTCGCTAATATTCTGAATTTCGGCATAATGCCTCCCTCTCCCAAAATTACGAGGCCGACAGCATTGTTTTTTTTCTTGGCGCGTGGCTCGTCCGCGATCCTCCACGGTCGCTTCTGCGCCCACCTCGTCCATTCAGACTATGGCTCAACACGGGCATGCATGGCCCGACGCTGAAAATTCCCCCGCCTTAGCTTGCCGCCCGATATGTTCGAGGATGTTTTCGGGCCCGAAACCATAGCGTTCAAGCGCATTCTCGTGGTTGACCCTGCAGGAGGACTGGGTTGACCAGCCTTCTGCGCGGAGCAGTTGTCGCGCCTTACGGCTGCTCCGAAAGCACATCGGTATCGTTCGGCGGGCGAAGCTTGACCACCGCCTTGGGGCGTGGGCTCGTCGCGCGGCCGTTGACGAAGTCGATTCCGCGCCACGCTGGATCACCGGCAAGCGTGCACAGCGCCACATAGGCTTTCACCATTTCATGGGCGAGGTCGGCTTGCTCCGCGTTGCGGAACGGATAGCCGGTTCTGGGGAGCGCCGTGTCGCCGGAGCGCGCTCCATCGGTCATCTGTTCGATGCTCGGATAGACGTGGCGTGGATCGTCGGAAGGATATTCCGCTCGGAGGCGGTCCTGGGTCCAGTTGGTCGAAAAGCGGGACGCGGCCACTTCCAGTCCGGCGAGAAACGACCGGAACCGCACGAAGCGGTGATTGGCCCAGCCGAGCACGAGCCGCTCGCCGGGATGGAGCGGATCGTCGGCCGTGTCGGGACGAAAGCGCTTGGCGATCACCGTCCCCCCACGCGCGCCGCGCGCTTGCAGAAGATCGATCCTGTCCTTGCCCATGTCGAAGTTGAGCCCGCCTTCGTCGGGCAGCATGCGGATATGCACGATACGGTCGCGATAGCCGGGGATATCGATCAATTGATTGTCGCCCCATTGCCGTGCGGTGGTCAGCACGCGGCCGCCGAAGCGGACCAGCCGCCCGAATGCCGCGCCCGGCGTGAAGCGGGTATAGGCCGACAGGCGGCCGCTGTTGGTGCGCAGCATATAGACCAGCTCGTCCGGCGCGGCGCTGCCGCCTTCGGCTGGGACGGTGGGCAGGCCAGTGTCATCGGCCGGTGCCGCGGTGCGGTGGTCGCCATCGCCGCGCGCTCTGGACGGGGGAGCGTCGGGTTCCAGCTCGTCGTCATGGTAGAGCAGGTTCAGGCAGAAGGTCGGCCGCCCGGGAATGGGTGCGTCGAACAGATGGATCGGGAAGTTCGAGGTGATCCCGCCATCGGCGAGCCAGACCTCGGCGAGTTCCTGGCATCCCGGCGCCTGGCCGTTGCGGCGCACGACATAGAGCCGGACCGCGCGGAACAGGAATGGGAAGCTGAGCGACATGCGGACGGCGATCAGCACGGGCAGGTCTTCGGGGCGAGGCAGGCGGATGAAGTCCGCGCGGGCTTCGGCTTCGGGAACCAGCGCCTCGAGTTCGGCATCGATCTCGGCGCTCGTCCGCCGGTGCTTCACCATCCAGGTGACGATCGTTTCGGGAAACAGCGCCCGCAGATCGCTGATCCGCGCATAGAGCCGGTCCTCGCGGCGCATGAAAGGCAATTGCACCGATTGGGCGCGGTTGATGTCCGATGCGACCAGCGCGAGCTCGATGTCGCGCGCAATGCCGTCGAGGCGCGGCGCGGGGTTCGGTGCGGTCGCGCTCTCGCGGGCCGGTCGTTCGCGCGCGACGGCGGCAGCCTGTTCCATCGCGATCGCGAACGCCGCTTCGCGCGGTCGGCCCGCCACGCGGTGCGATGCCGCCCACAGGTCGCCGAAGCAGAGCGGTTCGTCCTCGTCCAGGCCGGCAAGCGCCTGGAACTGCTCGTGCAGCCACTCCGACAGCGAGGGCGCTTCGGCCGCCGTCGGCGGGCGCTGCCACGGCCAGCGCCACCGCAGGGCCGGCGTCCTGTAGCGCGCCATTCCGGAGCAGAAGCCGAAGCCATTGTCGGCGGTCGCCGCCAGGCCGCCCTTGATCCGCGGCAACCAGTAGGCGGCGGCGAACAGCACGGTCAGCACGACCGCACCGCACAGCAGCGACAGCATCGCCAAGGCGATGCCCGCGGCGGCGCGCGGCTCGGGGAGGCGCCAGACGAGCACCCCGACCACCGCACCGGCAACCAGCAGCGCGATCATCGCCGGCACCAGCAGGAACAGGCGAAGGACCGTGCCGGTGCCTCGCCGCCTAGCCTCCGACATCCGCATCAACAGTCGAAACAGCGGCGCCGTCGAAGCATCGGGTTCGAACAGGCGCAGCAGCAGCGGGCGTCCGTCGCTAGGCGCGCCAAGGCGGGATGCCAGCGAGGCCATCATTGCCGGAGCGTCGCCATTGCGCCCGGATCGCCGACCGAACTCCATCGCCGCGGCGGCCGCGGCGCCGATCGCGCCCGCGGACGTGCCGCCGACCGCGCGCAGCCGATAATCGCGCGCAATGGCGGCGATGGCACTCGGATATATGATGCCGCTGGTGACGCCGCCCTTCATCACGAGGTCGCATTCGAGCGCGAGCGGGCCGCCGGTAACAGGGCTCATCGGGGGCGGCCGCTCCTCGCGGACCTGTGGGATATCGGACGGTTCCAGCTACGGGTCATGCGGCACTCGATTCCGTTCCCTATTCTAGAGCGATATGAAGTCAGGTGGAATCACCTGACGACTCGCATATCGCGTAAAATCAAAGACCTAGAGCGGCCAATCCGATGTAATCGGATCACATACCGCTCTAGCCGATCCGCCGTGGCTTAGGTAGCCCATTGGCCCCGCAGCTGGCCTAGCCCAGGCTCCGGGAGCCGTTGGATGATCCATTTCGGGGCTCGCGCGTTGGCGGCAGGAGGGAAGAAGAGCTATGGCACGGAAATCCGCTGGCTCCGACATCGCCGACGCCGAGAAGTTGAGGTCGCATCTGCGGATCATCGTCGATGTCGGCCTGCTGGCTTCGCAATCGCTGTCGCTGGACGCCTTTTTCGACCATGTCGTGTCGCAGCTTGCGCTGGCTCTCGAAGTTTCGAACACCAAGATCATGCGCTATCGGCCGGCGGAAGGCGATCTGCTGCTCATCAACGGGGTGGGCTGGCGTGAAGGGGTGGTCGGCAAGGTGACGTTCGGGATCGATCTCGCGTCGCCGCCGGGCAGGGTGGTGCAGACCGGACAAGCCACGGCGATCGACGACATCACCCGATCGGCGGAGTATGTGGCGTCTCCGATCCTCAGGTCGCACGGCATCATATCGGTCGCGAATGTGCCGATCCTGGTCGATAACGCGGTGTGGGGCGTGCTCGAGGTCGACAGCAACGAACGCCGCGACTTCCGCGAAGATACGATCGAGTTCGTGCTTGCGATCTCCTACATCGTCGCCGGCGTGGTCAAGCGACATGAGGTGCAGGGCCAGCATGGCCGCGCGCTGGAGCAGGTCGCCCGCGAGGTTCAGCACCGCAACCTTTGGCTCAGCGAGATGCAGCATCGCGTCAAAAATTATTTCCAGCTCATCCTCTCCATGGTGACGGTGCACGCGCGGAAGGCGCCTTCCGAGGAGGACCGGCTGATTATCAACCAGATTGCGGAACAGATCACGGCCGTCGCGCTGGCGAACGACCAATTGAGGCTCGACCAGCGAAACCACGCCATCAGCATGCCCGCCTATCTCCAGGCGCTGTGCAGTGGCATCATCCGGCAGCAGGAGAAGATCACCCTGAGCGTGAATGCGGATGACATCATGCTGCCGTCGGAACGCGCCGTGCCGATCGGTCTGATCGTCAACGAACTGGTCACCAACAGCTTGAAATATGCTTTCGAGGGACGAAAGGCGGGCGGCATTGCCGTGGAACTCTCCGCGGCTCCCGGCAATGGGCAGGCGGCGCTCACGGTCTGGGACAACGGGATAGGCTATGATCCGGCCAAGGCGGACGGCAGCGGCCTCAAGCTCGTACAGGGGCTTGCGCGTCAGATCGCCGGCCAGATCGAGCATCGCACCTCGGCCGAAGGCACATCCACCCGCATCACGTTCATCGACGGGAATTGGTAGCCAGCTAGGCCCCGGTCGCTACGGAACCGACGGCATTCCCTCCCCAAACATTCATGGATGTGATCGAATCCCCACCGGCTTGAGAAGCATTTTCCGGGGCCATAGTCATTGGCCGAAGCTTAAAAAAGCAAAATAAAGGGGAGAGAAACATGCGCCTGATCGACAGTCTGTCAGCAGCCTCAGCGGTGGCAGTGCTGGCACTTTCCAGCGTCGCTGCGGCCCAGCCGGTTTCCACGGCCGGCGCCGAGACTTCGGCAGGTTCCGAGGCGATCGGCGATATCGTCGTCACGGCGCAGCGCCGCGTCGAGAAGCAGAGCCAGGTTCCTTTCTCGATCACCGCCTTCACCACCGAAACGCTCGCCCGCACCGGCATCGCCGATGCCCGCTCGATGACCCAGATCACGCCGGGCCTGAACTTTCAATCGGTCGGCTCGTCGGCGCAGCCGGTGATCCGCGGCATCGGTTCGAGCGGCAGTTCGGTCGGCGACAGTTCGAACGTCGCCATCTATATCGACGGCGTCTATCAGCCGTTCCAGGCGGGTAATTTCCTGCGCTTCGTCGATCTTCAGCGGATCGAGGTGCTGAAGGGGCCGCAGGGAACGCTGTTCGGCCGCAACGCCGCCGGCGGCGCGATCAGCATCACCACGCGCGATCCCAAGCTGGGCGAGACCACCGGAAAGCTGGCGGTGAGCTATGGCCGCTTCGATGAATTCCAGGCCAATTTCTTCGCGTCCACGCCGTTGTCCGACACGGTCGCGGTCAGCCTCTCCGGCGACTATCTGACCAATGACGGCTTCCGCCGCGACATCTATCTGAACAAACGCCTGGGATATCTGCATTCGAAGAGTCTTCGCGGCAAGATGCTCTTCGAGCCGAACGACCAGCTGCGGGTCAAGTTGACGGGCTATTATAATCGGGCCAACGACCTGACGACCTTCGGCAACCAGCCGCTGAACGGCGATGCCCAGCTCCGCGCGACGGTGCCCGGCATCCTGATTGCGCGCAAGCCCAACACGTCAGCGCTCAACCTGGTGCCGATCAACCGGGTCACGACCTGGGGCGGCAGCACGCTCATCGAATATGATTTCGGCTTCGCGACGCTGACCTCGCTGAGCGCCTTCACGAAGGCGCGCCAGTTCGTCTTCACCGACTCCGACCTCACGCCGGCGGCCTTCTCCCAGTCGCGCATCGGTTTCGGCGACGACACCATTTCGCAGGATCTCACGCTCGTCTCCAACGGCACGGGCCCGCTGTCCTGGCTTGCCGGCGCCACCTATTATGAGGAGGACGGCTTCTTCCATCTTCGTTCCTTCGGCGGCCTCACCACCGACGGCAGACCTCCGCTGACGTCGGGCGTGAACGTGAACGACATCAAGATCACGGCCGTCGCGGTCTTCGGCGAGCTGACCTACAAGCTCAATGACCGGCTCACCATGATCGGCGGCCTGCGCTACAGCAAGGACAAGCCGAAATTCCGCGGTGCCCGCATCGTTCCGGCGACCGGACAGGAAAACCCGGCGACGCTAACCGCTGCCCGCGACAGTTTCGACAGCTTCACGCCGCGCCTGTCGCTGCGCTACGCGGTCACCCCGACGGTCAATGCCTATGCGAGCTACAGCAAGGGCTTCAAATCAGGGGTTTTCAACGCCAACGGCCTGCAGGGCGTGGCGGTCAAGCCGGAAACGGTGGATGCATTCGAAATCGGCATGAAGGGATCGCCCTCACGCGCGCTGAGCTTCGATGCGGCTTCCTATTTCTACAAGTACAAGAACCTGCAGGTCTCGGCCTTCGGCGCGACCGCGGTATCCCCGACGCTGCGCAACGCGGCCAAGGCCGAGATCTACGGCTTCGAAGCCAATGCCACGGTAGCGCCGGCGAAGGGGCTGTCGATCCGCGGCGGCGTCGCCTACACGCATGGCGAATATACCGAATTCGAGCGAGCGCAGGGTTTCCGGCCGACGACCAACGCGGCCGGGGTGCCGATCGGCGGGAACACCAGCTACATCATCGCCGATGCAAGCGGAAACCGCCTGGTCCGGACGCCGCGGCTGCAGCTCAACGGAACGATCGCCTATGAGACGATGGTCGCTGGCGGCGCCGGCCTGCTCTTCAACCTCACCGGCTCGTACACCGGGCGGATGAACCATGATATCGAGGGCAATATCCGCCAGCCGAGCTTCACGGTGTTCAACGCCAATGTCGCCTATACCACGGCCGATGAACGCTGGCGGGCCACCCTGTTCGGCAACAACATCTTCGACGAGAAATATATTGCCGGCATCCTGGTTTCGGGCATCGCCACCTCGGTGACCTACGCGAAGCCGGCCACCTATGGGGTGAAGCTCGAATATTTCTTCTGATCGCGGTGCAGGCCCGGCCGCGCGAGGGTCCGGGCCCGCATCCTGGCATCCCGGTATCGAACTGGAAACTCGGGAGAGAATATGCGCGGATCCGAACCGGAATGTCCTCAGCCGGCGGCCACAGCTGCCAAGGGCAGCGGGATATATCCCGGCTGGTATGCCGTCGGCCTCGGCTTCCTGCTGCAGCTGTTCGCTTCCGGCCCCATCTACTATGCCTATGGCAATTATTCCGCCGCCTTCGAACAAGAGTTCCAGGCGCCGCGCACGGTGATCAACTTCGCCTATTCGCTGGTCGTGCTGATCGGGGCGCTGGGTTCGGCACCGGTTGGCTGGCTTGCCGATCGCTGGCCGATCCGCAGGCTGGCGCTGATCGGCGTGGTCGGCACAGCCGTCGGGCTGGCGCTGGTCGGCGCGACCACCGCGATGTGGCAGATCGTGCTGCTGTTCGGCACGCTGATCGCCACGGCGGACATCTTCATCGGCAATGTGACCAGCAATTATCTGATCTCGCACTGGTTCGAACGCCGCCGCGGGCTGGCGCTGGGCCTCTCGATCATCGGCGCCTCGGTCGCAGCGATGGTCTTTCCGCCGTTGTCGAGCGCGCTGATCGACATGGCCGGCTGGCGCGCGACCTTCGCCATCTACGGGCTGGCGATGCTGTTGCTCATAGGGCCGATCTGGTTGTTCGCCACGGTGCCGCCGACCATGCCCGAGCGGGAGCGCAAGCTCCAGCCCGCCTTCCCGGTGGGGCGGAAGGTGATGGGCTTCCGCGCGCTCGGCGCCATCCCGGGCTTCTGGATCATCTCCGCCTGCTGCGGCACGATGATCGGCGTGAATGGCGCGATGATGATCTCGCTCGTACCCTATGCGATCGGGCGGGGCTTCACCAGTCTGGAAGGCGCCACGCTTGTATCCATGGTCGGCGGCGGAGCCCTCGCCGGCAAGCTTGCCTTCGGTCTGGTGGCGGATCGGGTCGACCTGCGCTGGGCGCAGCGTCTGGGCCTGTTGCTGATGGCGGCCGCGATGGTCCTGCTGATCGCCGAGGGCGGCTATGCGACCCTGGCCTGCGCCGCCATCATATTCGGCCTGGGACTTGGCGGCATGATGCCGGTATGGGCCGCGCTCGTCTCCCACATCTTCGGGCTCGCCAGCTGCGGCAGCGCGCTGGGCGGAACGCGGGCGGCGATGACCCCGCTGGCCATGGGCGGTCCGATGCTGGCCGGATGGGCATTTGACATGACCGGCGATTATCGCATGGCGTGGCAGGTTTTCCTGGCCGTGCTCCTTGCCGCCACCGCTCTCACCTTCATCCGCCGCGACTGGGCCCGATCGCTTTCGGAATAGCCAAGGCGGGCGCGGGCGAAGAATCTTTGCGCCCAGGCCGGCCGTTACGGCAGATGACGCATCGGAACCGCTGGTCTAGCTAGAGGCGCAGGGGGCAGGGCGGCTATGGCGTCACGTGCCGCAGAAAGTCGCTGCAACCCGCTCATGGGCCAGCGGCGGTTCGGCATAGCGTTCGAAGTCGGGCTGATCATCATAGGGGCGGGATGTGACGGACAGCAGTTCCTCGAATGGCGCGAAATCCTCATCGTCCACCGCAGCGTTTATCATCGCCTCGACATGGTGGTTGCGCGGGATGAAGGCCGGATTGACGGAGTTCATCGCCGCGCGGCGCTCAGCCGCATCCAGCGGCTCGTCGGCCAGGCGCCTCTGCCAGCGTAGCGCCCAGCCGTCATAGGTGGTCGGATCGACGAAGAGCGAGCGGATCGGCTCGCCATCGCCCAGGACGGCGTCGCCCAATCGGCGGAAGAACAGGGTGAAGTCGACCTGGTTCTCCGTCATGGCGCCGAGGATGGCGCTGATAAGATCTACGTCGTCCTCGTGCCTGCCCGACAGGCCGAGCTTGCGCATCAGGCCGCTGTGATAGGCCGCCTCGAAGGCCGGCGCGAACGTCGTCAGCGCCTCCTGCGCGTCGGCGAGCGCCGCGTCTTCATCGTCGGCGAGCAGCGGTAGCACCGCCTCTGCCAGCCGCGCGAGGTTCCAGTGGGCGATGCGCGGCTGGTTGCCATAGGCATAGCGCCCCATCCGGTCGATCGAGCTGAACACCGTCGCCGGATCATAATGGTCCATGAAGGCGCAGGGGCCATAGTCGATCGTCTCGCCCGAAATCGCCATATTGTCGGTATTCATCACGCCATGGATGAACCCGACCAGCAGCCAGCGCGCAACCAGATCCGCCTGAGCGGCGATCACCGCGTCCAGAAAGGCGCGATAGGGCCGGGCTGCTGCGGCTGCCGCCGGATAATGCCGCGATATGGCATGATCGGCGAGCAGACCAAGCGCCTCCCGGTCGCCGCGGGCCGCGAAGAACTGGAAGGTTCCGACCCTGATATGGCTGGCTGCGACGCGCGTGAGGACCGCGCCCGGCAGCATGGTGTCGCGCATGACGGGTTCCCCGGTGGTCACGGCTGCGAGGGCGCGCGTGGTGGGGATGCCTAGCGCGGCCATGGCTTCGCTGACGAGATATTCGCGCAGCACCGGGCCCAGCACGGCGCGTCCGTCGCCCGAGCGGGAGAAGGGCGTCCGCCCGGCGCCCTTGAGCTGAATATCACGTCGCCTGCCCTGGGTGTCGACCACTTCCCCAAGCAGGATCGCGCGCCCGTCGCCAAGCTGTGGCACGAAACTGCCGAACTGGTGCCCGGCATAGGCCAGCGCGATCGGGTCGGAGCCGTCCGCAATCTCTCGTCCCGACAGGATTTCCAGGCCGTCCGGCCGGCGCAGCCATGCGGCGTCGATGCCGAGCTCGCCGGCGAGCGCATCGTTGACCCGCACCAGCGCCGGCGCCGGGGCCCTGGCGGGCGCTACGCGGGCGAAGAAGCGGTCGGGCAGGCGCGCATAGCTATTGTCGAAGGGAATGGGCATCATCTTGTAACTCCCTTGCGACGGTCGAAGTTCATCGGCTCTAGAGCGATTTCACCTCGGGTGGAATCACCAATGGCCCGGAGAGCCGCGGCGATACCGCCAGCCCGATTCCGCTGGAATGAGGGCGGCTAGAGGATTTTTCGGTACATATTTCCACCCAGGTAAATGACCTGCACGTGCAGCGGCGGCAAAGTGCTCGGCGATCGGAGACTTTCCATGACTCACGGTGATCGCGAATATCATGTTCGACGCGCCAGAGCGGAGTTGGACATGGCGCATCGAGCGTCGAGCAGTGTCGCTGCTGACGCCCATATGAAGCTGTCGATGCTGCACATGGAAAAAGCCCGCCACGGCAGCGGACGCAGCGATGCGGTGACCGGTCGATATTGGTCGGGTCGCCCGGTTCGGCAGCACGGCGTGCGCTTGCGCGGTCTTTAGTTCGTAGCGCGCGTGTCGAGCGCGGCGCTCATGTCGGCCATCGTCGCGCCGCGTTCGCCCAGTGGCTGCGGCGGGCCCACGGTACTGTCGACGCAGGTCTGCCGTTCCGCTTCTGCGTTCACCAGCGCGCCGACCAGGATTGCGTAGGCCGAGAGGTACAGCCACATCAGCAGCACCACGATCGCGCTGAGCGATCCATAGGTCACGTCATAGCCGCCGAACCGGGATGCGTAGAAGCCAAAGCCGATCGTCACCAGCAGCCAGGAGATCGTCGCCAGCACGGCTCCCACGCTGAGCCAGCGCCAGCGCGCATCCTCTCGATCCGGCGCGAAGCGATACATTGCCGCGATCGTCGCGCTGGCCAGCAGGCCGGCCAGCACCCAGGTGGCCATCCGGACCAAGGTGGCGCCGATCGCGCTCAGCCCGCCGATGAGGTCCTCGACGAAACCCAGCACCGAGGCAGACAGCACGCCGACGATTCCGATCAGGATGGCGCAGACGATCATGAGCGTAGCGATCCCGGTGCTCCGCAGGATCCCGCGACGGTCCTCCTGTTCGTAGATCACGTTGAGCGCACTCATCATCCCGCCCGCCGCGCGGCTCGCGCCGAAGATCGAGACCGCCATGGCGAGCCCGAGCCCGAGGCCTTTCTTGCTGGCGGCCGCGGTGGTCAGCGAGAGGAGTTGATCGTAGATCAGCTTCGCGGCCTCGGCGGGAACCAGATCGATGATCATCCGCATGTGCTTGGCGACTGTGGACGGGTCGGCAATCAGGCCATAGGTCATAACCAGCGCGCCGAGCAGCGGCACGAAGGACAGGAAGCCATAGAAGGCTACTCCGCCGGCCATCAGTCCGATGTTATGCCGACCGCTATTGATCCACACTCGCCCGAGTATCGCGCGCCAGGCGGGCCAGCCTAATACGCCGGGGCTGCTGGCGGTCGCGCCGAGATCGTCCTGATCCTCCGTGGCTGTCATGTCGCGTGCTCCCGCATATTCAAACGCGTGAGTTGCTCAAAAGTCAGGGAAATTTTCGCGGAAAGGGATCGGGCCTCTGCTGTCCGGAGAAGCCTCCTCTTTTCGGCGGCTCCAAGGATAACCGATCCCGATCAGACAGATGGGATCGCAGACCATGGCACGGCTATTGCGCGGTGCGGTACACCGCCCGGTGTGAAGGGAATGCCCTGACGAGCCGGTCTTTTAGCCATAGTTCGGACGGGTGACGGTCGTGGCGACGCTCCGCGGCCTGGATCGCGTCCGCATCGTTCGCTGCGCTGATCGAGGCGCAGTCCTCGATATGGAGGCCCATGCAGTCCATGATGTAAACCCGGTAAGCTCCCACTTGACCCACTCCCCGATACTGACGCTCATCAACATGCCGAGKCTGAGTGATGTTGGATCCGCCCCGTCATGACAAGTATCGAATAATACCAACGTAGATTCACTTGCTCCGACATGCGCTGTCTGAGTCGAGGGTGTAGGGGAGATTGTTTCTATCCAAATTGGATTAAACTCAGCGGCGCATATGGGGAAATGGCAGCTCGAATCGCCTCTGAAAAGATATAGAGAACAGCGATCATTGCACAGGAGAAGGAGAAAAGTTTACTGCGGTGCAGCGAAGATGGTCGTGGACAATGTAATCCGGAAAACAAATTGGCCGAAGGGTGCGAGCCTAAGTTCTTTGCATATTATAGGGGAAACTACGTAATCTTTGCAATATAAGTAAATGTCTAGTATCTGTTTGCAGCTGGAAGAGTGGTAGCGCGACACGCGGTAAGAGATCGCTGTGCAATCATCGCACAGCGAGGGGGCGGCCTTTGAACGTCGAAGCGAGTATGTTGGGGTATGAGTCGGCGGAAGCCGCGGTCACTGCGTTGCAGATGGGGGCCGCTTCCGATCTTGAGACTATCGGCTTTTTCGCCTGGGATCTGTGCGCCGCAGAGGTGAGACTTTCGGCCGGTGCTGCGAACATGCTGGAGCTTCCCGCCGGGCTCAGTCGCTTCGACATCGCCGCTTTCCGCCGCCTGCCACTGACCGCCAAGGCGAAGCATCTTCGCAAGCTGCGGCGCTGCCTGCGCGAGGGTGAGCCGCAGATCGGCATTTCCTCGATATTCGTGCGCCGTGACGGCGATCGCCGGCATCTCCGTGCCTCTCTTCGCCCGCTGCTCGAAGGCGGCGAATTACGACAGCTTGTCGGTGCGCTGATCGACCAGACCGACAAACGACGCGGCGAAGCCGAGCTTCGCGCGACGATGTCGACCGTCCCCAGCGCGATGATCGTGATCGACGAGTTCGGCAAGATCCGTGGATTCAGCGCCGCCGCCGAACGAATGTTCGGCCGGGTGCAGTCGGAAACGATCGGTCAGCCCATCGAGATTCTCATGCCGGAGCCCTATCGCTCGGAACATGCGGGTTATCTTCTGCGCTACCTCAAGACCAACGAAGCGCGGATCATGGGCCAATCGCGGATCATGTACGGGGTCCGGGCCGATGGCACCGAATTCCCGATCGAATTGTGGGTAGGCGACGCGTCCACCGACAGCGAGCGGCTGTTCACCGGATTCATCCGCGATCACACGCAGCGGTTCGAAACCGAGGCCAAGCTGCAGTTGTTGCAGAATGATCTGATCCATGTCGCCCGGTTGAGCGCCGTCGGCGAGTTGAGCATGGCGCTGGCTCATGAGCTCAACCAGCCGCTAAGCGCGGTGGTGAACCAGCTTTCGACCGCGGAATTCCTGGTGCAATCGGGGGACCCCGCACATCACCAGCGGCTGCTGGAGGCGATCAAGAAAGCCAGCGACCAGTCCATGCGGGCCGGTGCCATCGTCAAACGGCTCCGCTCCTTCGTCGAGAAGGGAGAAGCGGACAAGCGGATCGAGCCCGTGGCCGCGATCGTGAACGAAGCGACGGCGCTCCTGTCGAGCGCCGTTCGGCAGAAGGGCATATCGCTCAAGATCAAGATCGACGAGCCGCAAGCCGCGGTGCTTGCGGATCGCGTGCAGATCCAGCAGGTGCTGTTCAATCTCCTGCGCAATGCCGTCGAAGCGCTCGAGCAGCCGGGAACGGCGAGGCCGGCGATCTCGTTGACGGTGCGGCGGCTGCCCAACGGATTCAGCGAGATTGCCGTCGAAGATAATGGCCCTGGCATCACAGCGGAGCGAGCTGCCGAGATCTTCAAGCCCTTCTCCACCGAAAAGCTCGGGGGCATGGGCGTCGGCCTGTCGATCAGCAAACGCATCATGGAAGCGCATGGCGGCCAGCTCCTCTACACAGCTGCGGTGGAGAGGGGCGCCCGGTTCGCATTGATCCTTCCAGTAGCGGTGAACGAGGAGGGAAGGGATGGCTGACCCAGCCTGTGTATACATCATCGACGATGACGACGATCTTCGCGAGTCGCTCATCGACCTGCTGTCGACCCGGACGCCGTGGAAGCTGAAGGCATATTCCGACGGCCCTTCGTGGCTCGAGGAGGAGCGGTCGGCGGCACCAGGTTGCGTGCTGCTCGATTTCAGCATGCCGGTGATGACCGGCATGCAGGTCTTGCAGGAGATGCAGAGGCGAAAATCGCCCCATCAGGTCGTGATGCTGACCGGCGAGGGCAATATCGCCCTGGCCGTGGAAGCGATGCGCAATGGGGCGACCGATTTTATCGAGAAGCCGGTGCTGTTCGAACAACTCGAGAGCGCGATCGTTGATGCGATCGAGCGGCTGAGCAGCAGCGCCGAGAGCCGTGCCCGGACCGCAGAGGCCGAAGCCAAGGTCGCCCGCCTCAAGCCGCGCGAACAGGACGTGATGATGGGGCTTGTCGAAGGACATCCCAACAAGATGATCGCGTACAAGCTCGGCCTGAGCGTGCGGACTGTCGAGCTTTACCGCGCGGCGCTCATGGACCGGCTGGCGGTGGATAGTGTCGCCGATATCCTGAAGATCGCATTCGCGGCCAAGCTGATCAACGGTTAGGCAGCTCCAGCTTGCGCCTCTGTTCAGGCGCTGCGCCAGTTTCGCCGAAGCGAATCAGCAGGCTCACCGAGCGAGGGGCGGGATCGCGGCGATTGTGGAGGCACCCGACAGCCTCTCTCGGGCAGGGCGGTGCTGCGATCGCCTGGCACGTCCGCTCTCGTCGGTTCCACGCGCTCGACAGCAAGTTCTCCCAAATAAAACAGGAGGGTGGGTGGTCGAGGCTGGCGAAATCGCCGTGCGATATCAGTTGGTAAAAATTGGTGGTAAAAATCCCGGGCCCATACTTAGCCTCTTGTTAACCTCGAGGTCCTAGCAAACTGCGCATAGTCATGTCGCAGGCGGCACACGATGCATTATCAGAACGGCTCGATCAAAACGAGCGAAGCGGCATCCTTTTCAACGCCATCGCCCGCAGCTGCGGGCAGGCGAGGTGTCGCGTTTTCGTTCGCCTGCCGGCCAGAACACCGCAATCCATCCCGAACACCGGGCAAGGTCCCTTTGCGCGTCTCACTCCGAAGTCGCAGCGCACGTCCATTGGATCGAGTTTATTCCTGATTTTTCGTCATTCGAGGAAATACCGATGTTCAACCTCAGCAACTTTTCCATCTCTCAAAAGATCGCTCTGGTCGTCGGCCTGCTGGCAGCTTTCGCCCTTGGCATCACTGGCCTCGCGACAGCCCGCTTCATCAAGATGGACACGTCCTACGGCCAGCTGACCAACCATGTTCAGCCGTCGGTGCAGCGCATGACGCGGTCGCTTCGGCAAGCGGTGGACATGGTTTATGGCGGCTATCGGGTGATGGCCTATCCGGGCACCAGCCAGGAAGCTCGCAGCGCCGCGGAACAGGCGCGGAAGAGTGGAGAGTCTGCCGTCGCGACACTCGACGAGGCCGTTAAGTTCAACCCGGATATCTCGGATGAGGCCCTGCCCATCCGCGCCGCGATGACGGAAGTCGCGCAGGCGAACGAGGCAGCCATCGGCCTTGGGCTCGCCGATCGCAAGGATGAAGCGCGGATCGCGTTGTCCAACGTCGATCGCGATATGGACGCCCTTTCGAAAACCGTGGTGGCGCTCAACGACCAGTTGGGCAAGACCGCTACGGACGAAGCCGCCGCCCTCTCGGCCGATACTGCTTCCACGATCAAGTTGATCGTCTCCAGCGGTATCATTGGCGTCATCCTCAGCATGGTTGCCGGATTGATGATCGCGCGCCGCGGGATTTCGGCGCCGATTGGAGCCTTGGCGAGCCGCATGACCGCGCTTTCCGAGGGCGATGCCCAGTCCGAGATTCCCGGCATCGATCGTGGCGACGAACTTGGCGGGATGGCGGCGGCCGTCCAGCAGTTCCGCGATGCGGCGATCGCCAAGAGCAAGTCGGATGCGGACAAGGTGCGATCCGACGCAGAGCAGCAGTTGGTGGTCGACCAACTCGCCAATAGTCTCGCCAAGCTTTCCGAAGGCGACCTGACCACCTCGCTGAGCGGTTTTCCAAACGGCTATGCGAAGCTCGAGCATGATTTCAACGCAGCGGTCCAGGGGTTGCGCACTGCGATGCTCACGATTTCGTCGAGCAGCGGCGGCATCCGCACCGGCGCCGGCGAGGTCGACCAAGCCTCGGGTGACCTATCCCGGCGCACCGAACGCCAGGCGGCGAGCCTCGAAGAAACCGCTGCTGCGATGAACCAGATCAATGCAACCGTGAAGGAAACTGCAGAGAGCGCAACCAAGGCCAATGCGGCGGTCGCCCTGGCCAAGGTCGACGCCGACAAGAGCGGAGCCGTCGTCCAGGAGACCATCGAGGCCATGAACGGCATCGAGCGCGGCTCGCAGGAAATCGCTGCCATCATCACCGTCATCGATGGAATTGCTTTCCAGACGAATTTGCTGGCGCTGAACGCCGGCGTGGAAGCGGCGCGGGCGGGCGATGCCGGCAAGGGCTTCGCGGTGGTCGCATCCGAGGTCCGGGCGCTGGCGCAGCGCGCGGCAGAAGCGGCGAAGGACGTCAAAGCCCGCATCATGGCGAGTTCCAGTCAAGTGGAAAGCGGCGTCAGGCTGGTCGGTGAAACCGGCAAGTCGCTGGAGCGGATCTCCGAGCGCGTCAACGAGGTGAGCAGCCTGGTCAGCGACATCGCGACCGCGGCACAGGAGCAGTCCGCCAGCCTCCAGCAGGTCAATACCGCCATCACCGAGATGGACAGCGTGACCCAGCGCAACGCCGCGATGGTCGAGGAATGCGCGGCTGCCGCGCGGAGCCTTGCCACCGAAGCCGAACAGCTCGTCACCCAGGTTTCGCGCTTCGACGTCGGCAGCGGCGCCAGGATCGAGCCGATGCGCGGCGAAGCCCACCAGGCTCCGAGCCCGGTAGCGGCCCGTATCGTCCGCAGCGCTCCGGCCTCACGTGGCAACGCGGCTCTCGCGATCGCGCCGGAAGACGACTGGAACGAGTTCTGAGGACCAGTTTGAACCGTCCGACACGATAGAAGCCCTGTGCATGGAGCGTCTCGCATGACCCGCATTACCCTTACCCCGATCATGGATCGCAGTGCGGTCAAGGCTCATCTCGATGAATTGAAGGCGGCCTTCGCCGAAGCGGGGTCCATCGAGATCGCCTGCGAGGCGGTCGAGCAGATCGGCCTGGCCGGGCTTCAACTCCTCGCCAGTGCCGTCCGCACCGGCCGGGAACGCGGCACCGGCGTGGTTCTGGCGGGCGTCGGCGACACGCTCGCCGCGACCCTGAAGCTGGCCGGCATGAAGCAGATCCTCCTCCCCGCAGACGGAGCAACGTCATGAAAATCGAAGAGATTCAGGACATCTTCTTCCAGGAATGCGCCGAAGGGCTGGTGCAGGCGGAAGAAGGTCTGCTGGCGCTGCAGTCGGGCTCGCACGATTCCGAGACGATCAACACGATCTTCCGGGCGGTTCACTCGATCAAGGGCGGTTCTGGCGCCTTCGGCTTCACCGCGCTTCAGCATTTCACGCATCATTTCGAAACGCTGCTCGATCAGGTCCGCAGCGGCGACCACGCGATGACGCCGGGCCTGGTCTCGGTGCTGCTCGCTGGCTTCGATATGCTTTCCGACCATGTCGCGGCGATCGGCGGGGAGGCTCCGACGCCGGACGATGCCGATGTGCTGAAGCGTCTCCAGGACGTGTCATCGGGTACGCCGGCAGTGGAGGAAGGCGCCTCGCCGGTCGAGGAAGCGAAAGACGATGCCGGCCTCGATTTCGATATCGCCGGCCTGATGGACGAGCTCGACGATGGCGCGGCCCCCGCCGCGGATTGGGAGAAGGGCGCGATAGAGGAAGCGCCGGAGTCCGCCTCTGCCGAGTCGACGCTGTTCATTCGCCCGTCGCGCGGCGCAATGGCCCATGGCGGCGAACCGCTGCTGCTGATCCGCGAGCTGGTTGATCTCGGCGCTAGCGTGCGCGACGTCGATTGCTCGGCGCTGCCCACGATCGATCAGTTCGATCCCGAGGAATGCTATCTCGGATGGCATGTCGACCTTCCCGACGCGATCAAGCGTGCCACCATCGACGAAATCTTCGAATTCGTTGCGGAAGACTGCCTGCTGGTCTTCGACGGCGTCGATCTCGGCTCCGTAGCGGCCCCATTGCCCGTCGAGCCGGCTGTCGCCGCGGCGCCGAAGGTGGCTGAGCCCGTCAAACCCGCACCGGTTGCCGTCGTGCCAATCCCGACGGCGGAGCCCCTTGGCGCGTCCGTCGCCACCACCGTGCCCGTGCCCGTGCCCGTGCCCGTGCCCGTGCCCGTCCCTGTCGCCGCGGCCGAGCCGGTGCCGGCCCCCGAGGATAAGGGAGCCAGCGCACCAGTTGGCGTGACCCAGACGATCCGCGTCGATCTCGAGAAACTCGACCGGCTGGTCAATCTGGTCGGCGAACTTGTCATCACCCAGTCGATGCTCGCCCAGCGCCTGCTCAACTGCGGCCTCGCCCAGATCACCGAGCTGAGCGACCTCGATCATTTGACCCGCGAACTGCAGGACAGCGCGATGGCGATCCGCGCGCAGCCGATCCGATCGGTGTTCAGCCGCGTGCCGCGGATCGTGCGCGAACTCCAGGCCAGCACCGGCAAGCGCGTCCAGCTGGACGTGGAAGGCGAGGGCACCGAACTCGACAAGACCGTTGTCGAGCGGATCGGCGAACCGCTGACCCACCTGATCCGCAACGCGATCGACCACGGCCTCGAAAGGCCCGAGGATCGCATTGCCGCGGGCAAGGATCCGCAGGGCCGGGTGCGATTGTCGGCCGAGCACCGCTCCGGCCGCATCATGATTTCGGTGTCGGACGACGGCCGCGGCATCGACCGTGAGCGCGTTCTCGGCAAGGCCATCGAACGCGGGCTGGTTTCGCCTGACGCGCGGCTGAGCGACGAGGAGATCGACAATCTTATCTTCGCCGCGGGCTTCTCGACCGCCGAGTCGGTTTCGAACATCTCCGGGCGGGGCGTCGGGATGGATGTGGTGCGCCGCAACGTCCAGGCGCTCGGCGGACGCATCAGCATCTCGTCGCGGCCTGGCGAAGGCTCGACCTTCACCATGTCGCTGCCGCTGACGCTCGCGATCCTCGACGGCATGATCGTCTCGGTCGGCGAGGAGACCTATGTGATCCCGCTGACCCACATCATCGAAAGCCTTCGCCCCGAACAGGATCATGTGAAGATGATGGGGCACAGCCAGCCGATGCTGAATGTGCGGGGTACCTGGTTGCCGGTACAGTCGGTGGCGGAGGGCCTCTCCATATCGGGCGCCAAGACCGATCCTTCGGATGCGGTGCTGATCGTCGTCGAGTCCGAAGCGACCGGCCAGGCGGTGCTGATGGTCGATGAGATTCGCGATCAGCGCCAGGTCGTCATCAAGAGCCTGGAGTCCAATTATCGCCAGATCGAAGGTGTCGCGGGTGCGACGATCCTCGGCGACGGGCGTGTCGCCCTCATCCTGGATGTCGAGGCGATCACCAGCGCTTCGCGTCCGCAGATCGAGCGCTCGCCGCTTCGCGCCGTGAAGTGAGCTGACAGGATGAACGATCTCACCAGCAGCCGCACCTTCGAGGACGGCCAGGAATATCGGTATACCGAACAGGACTTCGAAGCGATCGCTACGATGGTGCATGCCCATGCCGGCATCTGCATGCCTGAAGGCAAGGCGATGCTGATCTATTCCCGACTGGCCAAATTCCTGCGCGAAAAGGACCTGCGCAGCTTTGCCGAATATGTAAACATCATCCGCAACGATTCGGCGGAGCGGGCGCGCGCGATCGAGGCGCTGACCACCAACCACACCAAATTCTTTCGCGAAATCCACCATTTCGATCATTTCGAGCAGCATCTGCGTCGCAGCTATGTCGATCGTCTGGCGCGTGGCGAGAGGATCAGGATCTGGTCGTCCGCGGCATCGAGCGGAGAGGAGATCTATTCGCTGGCGATGTGCCTGCTCGGCACCGACATGGCCGAAGCGCGGCGCATTTGCCAAGGCGATGTCGCCCTGTTGGCCACGGACCTCGCCGAGCATGTGCTTCGCACCGCCGAGACCGGCGTTTATCCGGCCAGTCTGAAGGGCGATATTCCCGCGCGTTATGCGCAGGCATGGACGCGATCCGAAGCGCAGCGCTTCACCATCGCACAGCCGGTTCGCAACCTGATACGCTTCCGCAGGCTCAACCTGCTGAACGCCTGGCCGATCAAGGGCCAGTTCGACCTGATCCTGTGCCGCAACGTCATGATCTATTTCGACGAACCGACCAAGGAACTGCTGCTGAAGCGCCTGGCCGACCAGCTCGTGCCCGGAGGCATTCTCTATATCGGCCATTCCGAGCGGCTGGTCGGCCCCGCCGCCCAGCACCTCGTGTCGGTGGGGCAGACCATCTACAGAAAGGGCGCAGCATGACCGTCCGTTGCCTGATCGTGGACGACTCCCCGACCATGCGCGCATTCCTGAGCGGATTGCTGCGTCACGATCCCGAGATCGAGGTGATCGGGTCCGCCGCGAGCGCCCAGTCGGCGCGCGAGATGATCCGTGAACTGAACCCGGACGTCATTACGCTCGACGTCGAAATGCCGGGAATGAACGGCCTCGACTTCCTGGAAAAGCTGATGCGGCTGCGCCCCACGCCGGTGGTGATGTGCTCGACGCTCACAACCAAGCGGGCCGAGGCGACGGTGCGCGCGCTCGAGCTGGGCGCGGTGGATTGCTATGCCAAGCCCAGCGGCGGCCTTGCCGACCTGATCGCGACCGATGATGGCGTGCTCGCGGCGATGGTCAAGGGCGCTGCCCGCGTCCGCCGCCGTTCGCTCGTCCGCGAGACGCCGACGTCGGCACCGCGCAAAAATTATCGTGCTGGCGACAAGATCATCGCGATCGGCGCGTCCACCGGTGGCGTCGAGGCGCTCATGACGGTGTTGCAGCATTTTCCCGAAAATTGCCCGCCCACGGTCGTGGTCCAGCACATGCCGGCGACGTTCACCACGTCCTTCGCTGCGCGGCTCGATGCCAACTGCGCGCCGAAGGTCAGCGAGGCCGAGCCCGACGCTCCGCTGGAGCAGGGGCATGTCTATATCGCCCCGGGTGGACTGCGCCACTTGATGGTGCGCGGCACGGTGATGCCGCACTGCTCGCTGATCGATGCAGGCACGGTCAGTGGCCACCGTCCGTCCGTGGACGTGCTGTTCCGTTCGGTTGCGCAGACGATCGGCGCACGGGCCGTCGGCGTGATCCTCACCGGCATGGGACGTGATGGGGCGGAGGGCCTGCTGGCCATGCGCCAGGCAGGAGCTCGGACTGTCGGCCAGAACGAGGCGAGCTGCGTGGTCTACGGCATGCCGCGGGTCGCCAATGAGATTGGCGCTGTCGAAGACGTTCTGCCGATCGACCGCATCGCAGGAAAGGTGCTCGACCTGTGCAGCCTCTGAGGCACGACATAAATGGGGGACTGTCCCGCGAGATACGGATCAACATCGTCCAGGGCAGCTGCCGTGTCACGGACAATGACGACGTCGTGATGTCGACCGTGTTGGGAAGCTGCGTCGCCTGCTGCCTGTTCGATCCGCTCGCGCGGGTTGGCGGCATGAACCACTTCCTGCTGGCGGAGCCGCGCGAAGGCACGGTGTGCAGCACCGCGGAGGCCGAGCGCTATGGCCTCTATGCGATGGAACTGCTGATCAACGAGATGCTCCAGGCGGGCGCGATCCGCAGCCGATTGCGGGCGCATCTCTATGGCGGCGCCAATCTTCATGCGGGGATGCAGGCGATCGGCACCAGCAATGCCGACTTCGCGCGCGCCTTCCTCCTCCGCGATGGCATCCCGCTGGCGCACAGCAACCTTGGCGGAGTGCTGGCGCGCCGCGTCGATTTCCGCGCGACGGCGGGCAAGGCCCGCTGCCGGCTGGTCGCGGCGGATGTTCCCGCCGTAACGCGCGGTCCGGTCCTGCCGAGGGGAGGCGGAGCCGTTGAGCTTTTCTGAACTAAAGGTGGGTAAGCAGACTCCAGACGCCGATTGCAATAGCCGGGGCAGCGCCCTGAAACGAGGATGAAGACTATGGCCAAGACGATTTTGACGGTCGATGACTCGCCGAGCATGCGCATGCTGCTCCGGCACACCCTCGTCCAGCAGGGGCATATGGTGCATGAGGCCGTGGATGGCATCGCCGCCCTCGAGTGGCTGGCGACGAACGATCAGCCCGACCTCATGATTACGGATATCAACATGCCGCGCATGGACGGTTTCGGCCTGGTCGAGGCGGTTCGCGCCCAGCGCGGCGGCGGCGAGATGCCGATCCTGGTGCTCACGACGGAAAGCTCCGATGCCAAGAAGACCCGCGCCCGCGAAGCCGGCGCGACGGGCTGGATCGTGAAGCCCTTCGATCCGGACAAGCTCGCCTCGGCAATTCGCCGCGTCACCCTCTGATAGCCTCACCGAAAGGATAAATCATGCTCCGGCAGCTCATAACCTTCCAGATCGGCGAACAATATCTGGGCGTCGACATCATGGCGATCCGCGAGATCCGCGCATGGACGCCCACCACGCTTCTGCCCCACGTTCCCGAGCATGTTCGCGGCGTTGTGAACCTGCGCGGAACCGTTCTGCCGGTGATCGATCTGGCATCGCTGCTGGGCTGGGGCCTTACCGAGCCGACGGCGCGGCACGTCATCATCGTCGTTCGCATCGGCGGGCAGCTCCAGGGCCTGATCGTCGACTCGGTCAATGACATCGTCTCGATCGACAATGACGGCATGCAGCCGCCGCCGAACGTCGGCGACAGTGCGACCACATCCTATCTCGAAGGTATCGCTTCGGTCGAAGACCGGATGGTGATGGTCCTCGCGCTCGATCACCTGTCGCTCGAACTTGCCGGCACCGACCTCGCAGCTGCCGCCTGACCCCGTACCTAGGATTACCGAGATGACGACAGCCCGAGTTCTTATCGTGGATGACTCGCTGACCATGCGCGCCCTGTTCAGTGGCGTGCTCGAGCGCGCACGCGGCATTGAAGTGGTCGGAATGGCCGCCAATGCCGACGAAGCGCGCGAGATGATGATTCGGCTCCGGCCGAGCGTGATAACGCTGGACGTTGAAATGCCGGGGATGAGCGGCCTCGAATTCCTCGAGGAGATCATGCGCGAGCGGCCCACCCCGGTGGTGATGCTGTCAACGCTTACGCAGAAGGGCGCGGAAACATCCTTCCGCGCGCTGGAACTCGGCGCCATCGACTGCTTCCCCAAGCCCAAGAGCGCCACGCCGGACGAATTCAACGCGCTGGCTCCGAAGCTGGCGGCGCTCGTCATCGCCGCGTCCAACGGCGGCGTGAAGCAGGTCAAGCCGATCCGCCATGCGACCGAAGCCAGCTATGACTGGAATGGCAAGGTTGTCGCCATGAGCGCATCCGTCGGCGGCGTCGATGCGGCGCTGAACATGCTCCCGACCTTTCCGAAGAACTGTCCGCCGACCGTCCTGCTGCTGCAGATCGAGCCGGGCTTCGTCGATCCGCTCGTCAAGCGGCTGAAGGCATCCTGCGCGGCCCAGGTGGCGCTCGCCGAGGATGATCAGCCGCTGGTCCAGGGGACGATCTACCTCGTCACCGATCCGTCGAGCCATGCGGCGATGAGCCGATGGCCCAACCCCACGCTGCGCCTGCTGAAGTCCGATCCGATCAACGGTGCTCGACCTTCGGCCAGCCTCCTGTTTGCGACGATGGCCAAGACTGCGGGCGCGAATGCGGTTGGCGTTGTTCTGACCGGCATGGGCACCGACGGCGCTGCCGGGCTGAAGGCGCTCCGCGCTGCTGGCGGCTTCACCATGGCTCAGGACAGCGCCAGCTCGGCGGTCCACGAGGCGCCCGCCGCGGCCTGCGCCGCCGGCGGCGTCGAACGCGAGCTGCCGCTCAGCGAGATCGGCGTTGTCGCGCTCGAAACGTGCCGCCGCATCGCCGACGCCGCCTGAACCTTCAAGATCGGGAAACCAGATGCTGATCGATCACAAGGCGTTGCTGGCGATGCTGGCGAGCGAGCTGGACGATGCGCGCGCCGAGCTGGAAATGCTCGGCGTGGCGCTTTGCCAGGACGTCGCCATAACGACGGCGCACGTCGCAAAGCTGCAGGCTCTGGACCATGTCGGCCAGCGCTGCGCATCGGTGGCGGATATCCTGCGCGCGCCGGATATCCAGGCCGCCAGCGCCGCAGCGCCGTTGGAAAGCATAGCCAGTCGTCTCGAAGGTCTCACGCGGCAGGCGTGACGCCGAAACCCTGAACGACGCCGCGGGGAGGCGGCGGGACATCGCAGCGCCGCTGGTGGAGAGCAAGGAACGATTACATCGATCGGTCATTGCTCTGGATGTTTTCTAGCATTTGCGAGCCGTCAGGTGGCTTCACCTGACTTTAAATCACTCAAATTGCGATGTGCGCGGCGAATGCATGCGCAGTGTCCTTCAGCTGCTCGAGCTTGCCGTCCATGGTGCGGAATCCTGCCTCGAGCCGGTCGAAATGGGCCGCGACATTCTCGGTATCCGAGCGGATCTCTGCGACCGTTGAGGACATGGAGTCGGCAGCCATCGCCGTCTGGTCCACTGCCGCGGTAATCATGGTCACCGTGCGCGCCTGTATGTCCATCGCTCCCAGAAGCCGGCTTGCGAGGTCCTCGACTTCGCTGATCGTGTCGCGGATCGAGCCATTCGCGTCGACCGCCTGGCGGGTCGCGGTCTGGATGGAGGCGATCTTGCGGGCGATATCGTCGGTTGCGCGAGCGGTCTGGCTGGCGAGATTCTTCACCTCCTGGGCAACCACGGCGAACCCTCTGCCCGCATCGCCCGCGCGGGCAGCCTCGATCGTCGCATTCAGTGCGAGAAGATTGGTCTGACCGGCGATGTCGCGGATCAGCCCCAATATCGATTCGATGCCGAGCGCATGGTTGGTGAGTGCGTCGGAGACCGCAACGGCCTCGGCAGACTGGTCGGCCGCGCGGCTCGCAACTGTAACGGCGACATCGACCTCGTGCCGGGCGTCCTCGATCGCGCGGATCAGCCCGGCAGAGGTCTGCGCCGCATCGCGCATGGCTGCTGCCGACTGCTGAGCGGCGGACGCGACATCGCCGGTCTTGCCCAGCATCCCGCGTGCCGAGCGCGCGGCATCGAGCATCTGGTCGCGGAGCGCCCCGGAACTTTCGAGCGTCGTACCCAATATGCCGCCGACATCGTTGCGGAAGATCGTGCCAGCTTCCGCGCGCTCTTCCAGCGAACGCTGCCTGCGAAACGCGTTGATATGGGAGAGCGCAAGCTCCACCCGGATGCTGGAGAGAAGATGCCCGGTTTTCCGCGCCATCGCTACGAACTCGGGCTCATCGGAGAAATGTTCGGCGATGCGGTCGGCGATCAGCGCAGACTCGGCGGCCATATCGACCACGGCCTGAGCCAACGGAATTTTGAACTGCAGGATGACGATGCCGGCCATGCTGAGCGCGTTGATCCATTGGGCATCGATCGGATGGGAATGGATGTAGCTGCGGTTGCGAGTGACATTCTCGAGGCTCACCGAGGCTGAGACCTCCGGATCATAATTGCAGGAGCGGTAGATATCGTCCAGCTTCGGCGTCCAGTATTCCTCGACCGTCGCCAGGATGAGTTCGGATGCCCGATCCCATATCAATTCGAGTTGCTTCCCGAGAATGCCGTCGCCGTTATAGGCGGCGATGCGCTCCGCAATCTCGGCATCGCGCAGATAATTGTTTGCGGCAGCATTTTTCTGCACGGAAGACATGTCCATTGCTCTCTCCAGTCGGGAATGCCGTACCGGATCGAGGTTAATGGGCGGTTAGCTTCGCCGGGGATGCTGTGCGGTTCAGCCCAATATGCCGGGAAGATCCAGGCCCTTGCCGCGTGCGCAGTCAAGCGCGAGATCGTAGCCGGCATCGGCGTGGCGCATCACGCCGCTCGCAGGATCGTTCCACAGGACCCTCTCGATCCGTCTGGCCGCGGCATCGGTACCGTCGGCCACGATCACCATCCCCGCATGTTGCGAATAGCCCATGCCGACGCCGCCGCCATGATGGAGCGATACCCAGGTCGCGCCGCTCGCGGTGTTGAGCAGCGCATTGAGCAGCGGCCAGTCGGAGACGGCATCGCTCCCGTCCCGCATCGCCTCGGTCTCCCGATTGGGGCTCGCTACCGAGCCGGAGTCGAGATGATCGCGCCCGATCACCACCGGCGCCTTCAGCTCGCCGCTCGCCACCATCGTGTTGAAGGCGAGGCCGAGCCGGTGGCGGTCGCCCAGGCCAACCCAGCAGATCCGAGCCGGCAAGCCCTGGAACCGGATCTTCTCGCGAGCCATGTCGAGCCAGCGGTGGAGGTGCATATCGTCGGGCACTAGCTCCTTCACCTTGGCGTCGGTGCGGTAGATGTCCTCGGGATCGCCCGACAGCGCGGCCCAGCGGAATGGCCCGACGCCGCGGCAGAACAGCGGTCGGATGTAGGCGGGGACGAAGCCGGGGAAATCGAACGCATTGGCCACGCCCTCGTCCTTGGCAACCTGGCGGATGTTGTTGCCATAGTCGACGGTCGGCACGCCGGCGGCCTGGAAATCGAGCATCGCCCGGACATGGACCGCCATCGATGCCCTTGCGGCGGCGGCAACCTTGCCCGGCTCGCGCTCGCGCTGGTCGACCCATTCCGCCACCGTCCAGCCGATCGGCAGATAACCGTTGACCGGATCATGCGCCGATGTCTGGTCGGTCAGCAGGTCGGGCCGGATGCCGCGCCGGTACATCTCGGGCAGCAGCTCCGCGGCGTTGCCGAGCAGTCCCACCGAGACCGGCGTCTTTGCCGCGCAGCTCTGCTCGATCATCGCCATCGCTTCGTCGATCGTGGCAGCGGCGCGATCGAGATAGCCGGTGCGCAGCCGCATCTCGATCCGGCTCGGCTGGCACTCGATCGCGAGGCAGGATGCGCCGGCCATCACGCTGGCCAGCGGTTGCGCGCCGCCCATGCCGCCGAGCCCGGCAGTCAGCAGCCAGCGGCCGGCAAGATCGCCGCCATAATGCTGGCGGCCCATCTCGACGAACGTCTCGTAGGTGCCCTGCACGATCCCCTGCGTGCCGATGTAGACCCAGCTGCCGGCGGTCATCTGGCCGTACATCGCAAGGCCCTTGCGATCGAGTTCGGTGAAATGTTCCCAGGTCGCCCATTTGGGGACGAGATTGGAATTGGCGATCAGGACCCGCGGCGCATCCGCATGGGTGCGGAACACGCCGACCGGCTTGCCGGACTGGATCAGCAGGGTCTCGTCATCTTCGAGCCGCCGCAGGGTCTCGACGATCTTGTCATAGCTCTCCCAGTCGCGGGCGGCGCGGCCGATGCCGCCATAGACCACCAACTCCTCCGGCCGTTCGGCGACATCTGGGTGGAGGTTGTTCATCAGCATGCGCAGCGGCGCCTCGGTCAGCCAGGATCGCGCGCTCAGCATGGTGCCGGTGGCGGGCCTGATCACGCGGCTATTGTCGAGGCGGGTCACGATCGGTCCTTTCTCAGGCGCGGGCGAAGGCGATGCACGATGCGAGGATCTTGCGGAGGTCGGAGAACAGCGGGCTCGAGCGGTCGAGCGGCGCCGGCCAGTTTTCAGGGGCTATCCGCGCGGGTTCGGCCAGATAGCCGCGCATCGCGAGCTCCATCTGGATCGCATGGATGCCATCTGCCGGCCGGCCGTAATGGCGGGTCGTCCATCCGCCGCGGAACCGTCCGTCGAGGACATGGCTGCGCCCGCTCGCCGCGGCGAGGTCCACTACCGCGCGGGTCAGCGCCGCATCGCAGGTGATGCCATGGTTGGTGCCGATGTTGAATAGCGGCAGCACCCCGTCGAACAGGCGCGGCACCCGGCTGGGGATGGAATGGGCGTCGTAGAGCACGACCTTGCCATGCGCAGCGCGAAGCCGTTCGAGTTCGCCCGCGAGGGCCGCATGATAGGGATCGAACCAGGTCGCGCGGCGGCGCTCGATCTCGGCGGCATCGGGCGGATCGCCGCGATAGAGCGGTTCTCCTTCGAAGGTGGTGCTCGGGCAGAGTTCGGTCGTGGTCTGGCCCGGATAGAGCGATGCACCCGAAGGATCGCGGTTCACGTCGATCACGCTGCGCGACATGCGGGTGCGGATGGTGGTCGCGCCAAGCTCGGCGGCGAAGTCGTAGACCTGGTCGATCCACCAGTCGGCATCCTTGCGCGCGAGCCAGGGGGAGACGAAGCGGTCTTCCAGCTCGGGCGGGATTTCGGTGCCGCTATGGGGGAAGCCGACGACGAGCGGCGCATTCCCGCGGCGGATCTCGAGCCACCCGGTCATTATTGCGTCACCCCCGGTAGCGTCATGCCGATGGCCTCCACCAGCGAACCCGATCCGATGATGGCTTTGGCGGCTTCGATGTCCGGATGGAAATGCCGGTCATGGTCGAGCGTCGGCACCTCGCTCCGCAGCCGCGCCCGCGCCGCCTCCAGCGCCTCGCTCGACCGCAGCGGCGCGTGGAAATCGCATCCCTGTGCCGCGGCGAGCAGCTCGATGCCGATGATCGCGCCGCAATTCGCCGTCATCTCCAGCAGCCGGCGCGCACCATGCGCCGCCATCGACACATGATCCTCCTGGTTGGCCGAGGTCGGGATCGAGTCCACACTCGCCGGCGTCGCCCGCTGCTTGTTCTCCGAGACGAGCGACGCAGCCGTCACCTGCGGGATCATGAAGCCCGAGTTCAGGCCCGGCTGCGGCGTCAGGAAGGCGGGCAGGCCCGATAGCGCCGGATCGACCAGCATCGCGACCCGACGCTCGCTGATCGAGCCGATCTCGCAGATGGCCAGCGCGATCATGTCGGCTGCGAACGCCACCGGCTCGGCATGGAAGTTGCCGCCCGACAGCGCCTCGTCACTCTCGGGGAAGATCAACGGATTGTCCGAAACGCCGTTGGCCTCGATGCCGAGCGTCGCCGCCGCCTGGCGTAGCAGGTCGAGCACCGCACCCATCACCTGCGGCTGGCAGCGCAGGCAATAGGGATCCTGCACCCGTGCGTCGTCGACGAGGTGGCTGGCGCGGATTGCCGATCCGGTCATCAGCCGGCGCAGCGCCTCGGCGGTCTCGATCTGGCCAGGCTGGCGGCGCAGCCGGTGGATGCGCGGGTCGAACGGCGTGTCTGATCCTTTCGCCGCCTCGGTGGCGAGCGCGCCGGTGATCAGCGCCGACTGGAACAGCCGCTCGGTTTCGAACAGCCCGGCCAGCGCATAGGCCGTCGAGAACTGCGTGCCGTTGAGCAGCGCCAGCCCCTCCTTCGGGCCGAGCGTCAGCGGCGTCAGGCCGGCTCTTGCCAGGGCGCCCTCCGCCGTCAGCCGTTGACCGGCAACCTCGATATGGCCGACGCCGATCATGGCCGCGGCCATGTGCGCCAGCGGGGCAAGATCGCCGCTGGCGCCCACCGAGCCCTGGGCGGGGATGATGGGCGTCAGCCCTGCGAGCAGCATCGCTTCGAGCAGCTTGACCGTCTCGGGCCTCACCCCCGAAGCGCCCTGGGCAAGGCTGGCGAGCTTGAGCGCCATCATCAGCCGGACCACCGATGCCGGCGTCGCGGCGCCGGTACCCGCCGCATGGCTGAGCACGATGTTGCGCTGGAGCGTCGCCAGGTCCTCGTCGCCGATCTTGACGCTCGCCAGTTTTCCGAAGCCGGTGTTGAGGCCGTAGACCGGCTTGTGCCGGGTGATGATGCGGCCGACCGCCGCGGCGCTTGCGGCGATCACGGGCGCGCACGCGGGATCGAGGCGCGGGACTGCGCCGCGATACAGGGCGCGCCAGTCTGCGAGCGGCACCTCGGCAGGGTTGAGGACGATCCCGGTCATTGGCCTTTCCAGATGCGGGCATGCAGCGGATTATGCCCCATGCGATAGACGAGTTCGGCGGGGCGCTCGATGTTCCAGATCGCGAGGTCGCAGCTCTTGCCCGCCTCCAGCGTGCCGGTCTCGCGCACCAGGCCAAGCGCCCGGGCGGCGTTGCGGGTGACGCCGGCAAGGCATTCGTCGACGGTCAGGCGGAAGAGGGTCGCGCCCATGTTCATCGCCAGCAGGAGCGAGGTCAGCGGCGAGGTCCCCGGATTGCTGTCGGTCGCGAGCGCCATCGGCACGCCGGCGGCGCGCAACGCAGCGATCGGCGGGAGTCGGGTCTCGTGCATGAAGTACCAGGCACCGGGAAGCAGCGTCGCGACCGTGCCGGCCTGCGCCATGGCTGCCACGCCTTCGTCATCGAGATGCTCGAGATGATCGGCCGACAGCGCGCCGGCCTCGGCCGCAAGCGCCGCGCCGCGCAGGTTCGAAAGCTGCTCGGCGTGCAGCTTGACCGGCAGCCCCGCTGCCTTGGCCGCGTCGAACACATGGCAGGTCTGTGCGGGCGAGAAGCCAATGGTTTCGCAAAAGGCGTCGACCGCGTCCGCCAGCCCCGCACCGGCGACAGCGGGGATCATCTCGTCGCAGACGAGGCGCACATAGCCGTCGCGGTCACCGGCATATTCGGGCGGTAGCGCATGCGCGCCGAGCAGGGTGGTGCAGACCCGGACCGGGCGAAGCCGGCCCAGCCGCCGCGCAGCGCGCAGCATCTTGAGTTCGTCCGCGGTGCGGAGACCATAGCCCGACTTGATCTCGATCGTGGTGACGCCCTCGGCGATCAGCGCGTCCAGGCGGGGCAACGCGCTCGCGACGAGATCGTCTTCGCTGGCCGCGCGAGTGGCCTTCATCGTCGACACTATCCCGCCCCCGGCGCGGGCGATCTCCTCATAGGAGGCGCCTTGAAGCCGCAGCTCGAACTCGTGCGCGCGATCGCCGGCATGGACGAGGTGGGTGTGGCAGTCGATCAGCCCCGGCGTGATCCAGCGCCCGTCGCAGGAGCTGGTTTCGGAAGGCTCTAAGCGCGGCGCGTCGGCGGCAGGGCCGGCGTAGAGAATGCGTCCTTCGCGCGCGGCGACGACGCCATGATCCACGAGCCCGACAGCGTCTTCCGCCATCGTCGCCAGCCGCGCGTCCGTCCACAGCCTGTCGCATCGCATGCCCGAGTCTCCGCGTCGCATCATTGCACGGACGCCCCGATAATGTATAGACATTATAAGGGCTGGATGATGGGCGGATGGCATGCGGACGTTCCACTTCGAACAGGTGCTGCTGCCGGACGGCTGGGCGCGGGGCGTGCGGTTATCCGTCGCCAACGGCATCGTGGTGGCGATCGCCAAAAATACCGCGCACGAGGAGGGCGACGAGCGCCACGCGGTGGCGCTGCCGGGATTGCCCAATCTTCACAGCCACGCCTTCCAGCGCGGCATGGCCGGGCTGGCCGAGCTGGCCGAGAAGGGCGGCCGCTCCACCGACAGCTTCTGGACCTGGCGCGAGGCGATGTACCAATTCGTCGATCGGCTGACGCCGGACCATCTGCGCGCCATCGCCGCGCTGGCCTATGCCGAGATGCTCGAATGCGGCTTCACGCGCGTCGGCGAGTTCCATTATCTCCATCACGACCGCGATGGGCGGCCTTACGCCGATCCGCGCGCGATGAGCCTCGCCATCTTCGAGGCGGCCGCCGAAACCGGGATCGCGCTGACCCACCTCCCGGTCTTCTATGCACATGCCGGCTTCGGCGGCGCTGCGCCCGGGGACACGCAACGCCGTTTCGTCCATGATCTCGACGGCTATGCGGACCTGCTCGAAGGCCTGAAGGGGCCGCTGTCGAGCCTGCCCGACGGCGTGCTCGGCGTCGCGCCGCACAGCCTGCGCGCGGTCACGCCCGATGAGTTGGGGGCGGTTGTCGAACTGTCGAGCGGCCTGATCCATATCCACGCGGCAGAGCAGAGCAGGGAGGTCGAGGATTGCCTCGCATGGTGCGGCGCGCGGCCGGTCGAGTGGCTGCTCGACCGGATGGGTGTCGACGCCAGCTGGTGCCTGATCCACGCGACGCACATGACCGACCAGGAAGCGCGGCGGCTCGGCGCAAGCGGCGCGGTCGCGGGATTGTGCCCGATCACCGAGGCCAATCTTGGCGACGGCATCTTTCCCGCCGCGCCCTTCCTCGCCGCTGGAGGCGCCTATGGCATCGGATCGGACTCGAATGTGCTGGTCGACGCGACCGAGGAACTGCGCCTGCTCGAATATGGCCAGCGGCTCATGGCACGCGGCCGCAACATGATGACGCCGCCGGGCGGCTCCACCGGGGCGGCGCTCTACCGGGCCGCGCTGGCGGGCGGGAAGCGTGCGCTGGGCGCGCCCGCGGAGCTCACGGTCGGCGCGCCGGCCGACTTCCTGACCCTCCACGAGGACCATCCCTCGCTGGCCGGCCGCAAGGGCGATGCCCTGCTCGACGCGCTGATCTTCGCCGCCGGCCGCACTGCCATCGCCGGCCTGTGGCGGCGCGGACGCCGGCGCGTGACGGACGGGCGGCATATCGACCGGGACGCGATCACCCGGCGCTACCGCGCCGTCCTGGCGGAACTGCTCGGATGAAGCCGCCGCCGCTGCACGACCGCATCCGCCAGGATATCGAGGGCAGGATCATGTCGGGTGTGTGGGAGGCGGGCCATCGCCTTCCGGTCGAACAGCAGCTGATGCTCGAATATGGCTGCTCGCGGATGACCGTGAACAAGGCGCTCGCGGGGCTGGTCGAGCAGGGCCTGCTCGACCGCCGCAAGCGCGCGGGCACCTTCGTGGCGGCGCGGCCGGTGCATCGGGCGGCGCTCGAAGTCCCGGAAATCTCGGCCGAGATACGGATGCAGGGCAAGGCCTATAGACTCGGCCTGATCGCGCGGGTCGAGCGCGATGCCGATAGCGGCGACCGTGAGTTGCTGGCCATGGCGGGTGGCCGGGTGCTTTCGCTGAGATGTCTTCATCGCGCCGACGACAGGCCTTTCGCGCTGGAGGAGCGGCTTATCAACCTCGAACAGGTCCCCGCCGCCCGCGACGTGGACTTCGCGCAAGAGAGCCCGGGCGCCTGGCTGCTCGCCCATGTTCCCTGGACCGACGCCCGCCACCGTTTCCGCGCCATCGCCGCGAAGCGCCCGGTGGCCGAAAGACTCGGGATCGCGGTCGGCGGCGTGTGCCTGTCGATCGAGCGCTGGACCTGGCGAACCGACGAGCGGATCACCTATGTCCGCCAGATCTATCCGGGCGAGCGCTACGAATTGATGGCGGGTTTCCTGGCGTGACGGTCGACAGCGAACGTCGAGAATCCTCCCCAGGGAGGATTGAGGCGGCGCAACCATAACCTCCTCGGCGCATTCTCTCCGAAGTGGAGAATGACATGCGGCTCGATGACGAAAGGGAAAGCTCCAACTACGAGATCCGCTCGGGCGGCGGGCGTGGCTTCGGGCTGCCGATGGGAATACCGCTCGGGCGGGGCGGGCTGGGCTGCGGCTCGCTGCTGCTGATCGGGATCATCTCGCTGATATTCGGGATCAATCCTCTGTCGCTGATCGGCGTGGCGCAGGACGGCGCGCCGGTCGTCCAACAGGGGGAGCCCGGGGCGGCGCCCGGCGAGAAGACCGCGATCCAGAGCACGTCGCTCAAGATCCTCGGATCGACCGAGCGGGTGTGGGGCGATCTGTTCGCGCGGCAGGGTGGCGAGTACACGCCGACCACACTGGTCTTCTATCCGGGCCGAACCCAGTCCGGCTGCGGCGCCGCGCAGTCGTCGGCCGGCCCCTTCTATTGCCCGACCGACAAGCGGGTCTATCTCGACACCAGCTTCTTCGAGGAGCTGGCGACGCGGTTCGGCGCACCCGGCGATTTCGCCCAGGCCTATGTGATCGCGCATGAGGTCGGCCATCATGTCCAGGATCTCGAGGGCACGCTCGACAAGGTGCACGGCGCGCAGGAGCGGATGAGCGAAGCGCAGGCCAATGCGCTGCAGGTCAAGGTCGAGCTGCAGGCAGACTGCTATGCCGGCGTCTGGGCGGCGAACGACAAGAACCTGCTCGAGCCCGGCGATGCCGAAGAGGGCCTGCGCGGCGCCGCCGCCGTGGGCGACGATACGCTGCAGAAGGCGAGCCAGGGTTCCGTCGTGCCCGAGTCCTTCACCCATGGCAGCGCGGCGGAGCGCCAGAAGTGGCTGCAGGTCGGCCTGTCGACCGGCGATCCGGCACGCTGCGACACGTTCGGCGGGCGATGATGCGGCAGCGCTGGCCCGCTCGCCTGTGGATCATTCGCCATGGCCAGAGCGCCGGCAATGTCGCGCGCGATGCCGCGCAGCAAGCATCGCTCGATCGGATCGCAATCACCGGCCGGGACGTCGACGTGCCCCTCAGCCCGCTCGGCGAGCAGCAGGCCGATGCGCTCGGCCACTGGTTTTCCGGGAATGACGAAGGCGCCCGGCCCGACATCCTGTTGTCGTCTCCCTATCGCCGTTCGCTGCAGACCGCCCGCCGCTTCCGCGATGCCGGCGGGGCCGCGCCGGACGAGGTGATCTGCATGGACGAGCGCCTGCGCGAGAAGGAGTTCGGCATCCTCGACGGGCTGACGACCAGCGGCATTGCCAACAGCTTCCCCGATCAGGCCGGCTTTCGCGCGGTGCTCGGGAAATTCTACCATCGGCCGCCCGGCGGGGAGAGCTGGTGCGACGTGATCCTGCGGCTGCGCTCGCTGCTCGATACCGTCTCGCTCCATTATGCCGAGCGGCGGGTGATGATCTTCGCGCACCAGGTGGTGGTGCTATGCCTGCGCTACATCATCGAGAATCTCGACGAGGAAGGGATATTGGCGATCGATCGCGCTGCCGATGTCGCGAACTGCTCGGTCACCGAATATGCCTTCGATCCGCAGGCCGGGAAGGACGGCAACCTGGTGATGGTCCGCTACAACGCCACGGCGCCGATGGAGGACGAACATGCGCCGGTCACCCGCGCGCCCGACCAGATCGTGGCGGCGCGCGGATGAGCAATATAGTATCGCTGGATGGGGCTTGGCGCGCTGCGCATCCGCTGCCCGGCCATCGCCAGGCCACCGACAAGAATGCGCGCGGGCGCGTGCTGCTGGTGGGCGGCAGCAGGTTCGTGCCCGGCGCGCTCGGCCTGACCGGCGAAGCGGTGTTGCGCGCGGGCGCGGGCAAGCTGCAGATCGCCACGGTGGATGTTGCGGCGATGCAGCTGGGCGTGCTGGTGCCGGAGGCGGCGATGATCGGCCTGCCGACCGATGAGGACGGTGAGATCGCTCCCGACGCTGCGGCGAGCCTCGTCGACGCGGCGCGCTATTGCGATACGCTGCTGCTTGGCCCGGGCATGGTCAGCCAGTCGAGCGCACGCGCCCTGATCGAGGGGCTCTTCGCCGAATTGCGCGACGACCAGATCGCGATCCTCGATGCGGCAGCCATCGCCTGCGCTGCCGACCTTCGCGAGATCGTCGCTGCGCGCAACGGACGCGTGATCATGACTCCGCATCATGGCGAGATGGGCCGGCTGACCGGCTGCGAGCCCGAGCAGATCGCCGCCGACCCGGTGGGGAGCGCGATTGCTGCGGCACGAGAGTTCGGCGCGCTGATCGTGCTGAAGGCGAGCGAAACGATCATCGCCGCGCCCGATGGCGGAGCGCTGCTCTACGACAGCGACTGCGTCGGCCTTGCCACCGGCGGTTCGGGCGACGTGCTGGCCGGCATCATGGCCGGCCTCGCCGCACGCGGGGCCGATCCGGTGACCGCCGCAGGCTGGGGCGTGTGGCTGCACGGCGAGGCGGGGCAGGCGGCGGCGGCGCGGATCGGGCCGATCGGCTTTCTTGCCCGCGACCTGCCCGGCGAGGTGCCGAGGCTGATGGCGTCCGCCGACGACGGGCGAGACCGGGGATAATGCCGTGCGCCCGCTGGTTCATATCGGCGTCCACAAGACCGGGACCAGCTGGTTCCAGAAGCGGATCTATCCACGGCTGACGACGCACCGGCTGATTGATCGCCGGGCGATCCGCATCGCCTTGATGTGCCGCGACGCCTTCGATTTCGATCCGGCGGCGGCGCGCGTTGCGCTGGCTCTCGACCAGCCGGGCAAGCCCGCCATCCTGTGCGAGGAGGATCTGTCCGGGATCCTCCACCAGGGCCTGTCGTCGACCTATGTCGCCAAGGAAATGGCGAGGCGGCTGCACGCGACCCTGCCCGAAGCGAATATCCTGATCTTCGTCCGGGCGCAGCCGACGGCGGCGCTGTCCTGGTACCATCAATATGTCCGCGAGGGCGGCACCGCGTCGCTGCGCCGCTATCTCCTCCCCCAGCGCTATCGATTCCTGGGCAAGGACCGGCCGTTCAAGATACCCTGCTTCGATTTCGCGCAACTCGACTATCGCGGTCTGGTCGAGACATATGACGAGCTCTACGGGCGCGAACATGTCACCGTGCTGCCTTTTGAGGCGCTGGCGCGGGACCGGGCGGCGGTGCTGGCGCGGGTGGGGGCCTTGCTGGGGACCGATCTGCCCGATCCCGGCGGCGAGCGCGTGAACAGCGCCTACCGCGTCGTCCTGCTGCCGCTGCTGCGCCTGGCCAACCTATTCACTGCGCGGTCGCTGCTCTACAAGCGATGGCTGGTCCATATTCCCTATTGGTATGCGGCGCGGAAATGGCTGTTCCGGCAGCTCAACCGGTCTCCTCTGTTCGGCCCGGCGCCGCGGCCCGCCGCCGGCCTGGACGGCGAATTGCGGCGCTGGGTCGCAGCACGCTTTTCGCGATCGAACCGCTGGCTGGAGCAGCGCATGGCCTGCGACCTGCGCAGCCTGGGCTATCCGCTGGATCCCCCGCAGGGGCCGGTGGACAGCCCGGCTGCGCCGCGATGGCTGACCTGGACGCGGCAATGAAATCGTGGTCTCGGATGGCCGATGGTTCAGGCCAGGATAGTGCGATCGATCGCGGCGATCGACGTCGCGCCGGTCAGCGCCATCGCCACCCGCATCTCGGCTTCGATCAGCGCCAGCAGATGCGCAACGCCGCGCTGTCCGCCGCCCGCGAGCGCATAGGCCCAGGCGCGGCCGAGTAGCACGCCGCGCGCTCCGAGCGCGAGCATCCGCACCACATCGAGCCCCGAGCGGACCCCCCCATCGACAAGGATGGAGATGTCGTCGCCCACCGCATCGACGATCGGCGGCAGCGCGCGGACGGACGACAGCACCCCGTCGAGCTGCCGCCCGCCATGATTGGAGACGATGAGCCCGTCGGCGCCGCTGCGCACCGCCTCGCGTGCGTCCTCCGGATCGAGAATCCCCTTCAGGATTAACGGTCCCTTCCATTCGGACCGGATGAATTCGAGATCGCGCCAGTGGATCGCCGGATCGAAGTTGGCGCGCAGCCAGGCGAAGAAATCCTCGATGCCGCTCTTCCTGCCGAGCAGCGGTGCGACGTTGCCGAGCTGGTGCGGGCGGCCCATCATGCCGACATCCCAGGCCCAGCGCGGATGCATCGCTCCCTGGCACAGCCGGCGGAGCTGCCCGCGAAGCCCGGCCGCGCCGGCAAGGCCGCTATGATAATCGCGGTAGCGCGAACCCGGCACCGGCATGTCGATCGTGAACAGCAAGGCCGAGCAGCCGGCCGATGCCGCCTGCGCGAGCAGGTCACGCATGAAGCCGCGATCGCGGATCATGTAGAGTTGGAACCAGATCGGTCGCGCTACGCTGCGCGTCACTTCGTCGAGCGGGCAGGCGGAAACGGTGGACAGGGTGAAGGGGATGCCGGCGGCCTCGGCGGCGCGCGCGGCCTGGACCTCGCCGCGCCGCGCCGTCAACCCGGCCAGCCCGATCGGCGCGAGGGCCACGGGCATGGCAAGCTTCTGCCCGAACAAGGTGGTATCGAGATCGAGCCGGGAAACGTCGCGCAACACCCGCTGGCGCAGCGCGACGTCCTCGAGATCGGCGACGTTGCGCCGCAGCGTCACCTCGGCATAGGAGCCGCCATCGATATAGTCGAACAGGAACCGCGGCAGCCGTCGCCGCGCCAGTTCGCGATAGTCGATCGCCGAGGCTGCGATCATGGCCGTGCTGCGCCCGTCATCGGGCGGCTATGCCACGAAGTTTCCTGCAAAGGCCACCTCGTCGATCGGCTTGCGGCCGCTGGGCTTCTCGTTGTCGCGCAGCGCTTCCGGCAGGATCGAGGGATCGGCCCGGCGTCCCACCGCGGCGGCGGCTTCGATGCGGAAATCGTCGGGCACCTCAAGCGCGGTTCTCGCGGCGTCATAATCGACCCCGGCCATGCCATGCGCGTGCAGCCCCATCAGCTGCGCCTGCAGCGCCAGCGACATCCAGGCCGAACCGGTATCGAAGCTGTGGGTGTGCGATGGCCGGTCGTGGGATGTCGTTGCAGATACGAAGAAGATCAGCAGCGAGGCGTTCTTCGCCCAGACCTGGTTCGCCGGCACCAGCAGGCCGAGAAAACGGTCCCAGTTCGCGTCGCCCCGCACCGCATAGAGCAACCGCCATGGCTGCGCATTGAAGGAGGAAGGCGCCCAGCGCGCCGCGTCGAACAGCGTGCGGAGGTCGGCTTCGCCAAGCGACGACCCGTCGAATGCGCGCGGCGACCAGCGGTCGAGGAACAGGCGATCGACCTGGCTGTCGGTCATGCGATCGGTCATGCGATTTCTCATCGGGCGGTGGCTCATCATCTTAAGACGCGATATCGGCAGGCACCGGTGCAGACCATGGCGGGAATGGAAACACTTCGTTCGCAAGCGATCCGCCGCAGGATCAGCCTCGCCGCTTTGCCGACGGTAGCACGACGGTTTCGAGCAGATCCATCGGCATGGCGCCGTTGCCCAGCACCATCGCATGGAATTGCCGGAGATCGAAGCGCCTGCCGAGACGCGCCCTGAGCCGATCGCGCATCGACAATATCCGCAGCTGGCCCAGCTTGTAGCCGAGCGCCTGGCCCGGCCATGCCATATAGCGCTCCACCTCGGCGACGACTTCGCTCATCGGCGAGCCGGTGTGCGACTGCATATAGGCAATCGCCTGTTCGCGGGTCCATCTGAGCCGGTGCAGTCCGGTGTCGACGACCAGCCGCACGCAGCGGAACAGGTCGTCCGCGAGCCGTCCGACATCGCCGGCCGGATCATGGGCGTAGGCGCCGAGGTCCGCCGCGAGCCGTTCGGCATAGAGCGCCCATCCCTCCTGATACGCGTTGAAACTGGCGATGCGCAGCAGCAGCGGCGCCTGCGGCAGCGACAACAGGGTCGCGCCCTGGGTGTGATGGCCGGGCACGCCTTCATGAAAGCTGAGCGTCGGCAGTGCATATCGGTGGACTCCGCTCATGTCGCGCAGGTTCACCCAGTAGATGCCAGGACGCGAGCCATCGAGCGAGGGGCCGTCATAATAGCCGCCCGGTGCCGAGTCCTGTGTGGCCGGTGGGACGGCGCGGATCTCGAGGCGCTGGGTGGGGATCATCGCGTGCGGCAGGAAGCTCGGCTGGCGCGCTTCCATGCCCGCCACCAGCGCGCGCAGATAATCGAGGACCTGCCGGCGACCTTGCGCGGTATCGGGAAAACGCTGCCGCGGATCGGCCGCCAGTGCATCGAGCCGTTGACGCAGCGTGCCCTTGCGAAGCCCGATCTGCCGTAGCCGCACGTCCAGCTGCGAGCTCACCAGCTTTATCTGGTCGATGCCGATGCGGTGGATCTGTTCGGGCGACAAGGAGCTGTCGCCGACCGAACGGATATTGGCGGCATAGAGCGCTTCGCCATCCGGCTGCGCCCAGATCCCGGCCTCCTCGCGTCCATCGGGAAGCATGTCACGGACCCGCGCGCGCAGCTTCGCATATGCGGGGCGGGCGCGATTTTCGAGCGAGACGATCGCGCGCTGTTCTGCGGCGGCGCGAATGCGGCTGTCCAGCCCCGCCGTCGCCATCCGCTCGCGCAGCGCCACGATCAGCGGATGGCTGTCGGGCGGGCCGGCAAGGAAATTCTCGAGCACCGGCAGCGTCTTTTCGAGCAGCACGCGTGGCGGGATGCAGCCGAGTCCCTGGTCCGCGCGCGTCTTCTCGACGACCCCGGCAAAGCCCGGGGCGAAGCCGTCGAGCTTCTCCAGCCATGCATCCACTTCGGTTGGCGTCGACAGCGGCTGCTGCGCCATCATCACATTGGGCGTGTTGATCGCGGGGCCGGACAGCTGGTTGACGATGTAGGGTTCGTGCCCGGAAAACCAGAAGGGATTGGGGCGGCCATAGCCGATCGCCGCCGAGCGCGTGCCATTTTCGATGACCGCGGCGGCGATCCGCAGCCGCAATGTCCCGAGCGCATCGCCGCTGCAGTCGATGCGCCCGATCGCCAACCCCGCCGCGCCGAGCGCGGCACGCCAGGCCGCTTCGCCTTCAGGGGAATAATCGTCCATCCGCCGCGCAAGCGGGCCGCCGCCGGCAGAGCGCGGAACGCCGCCATAGCTGCCGGTCTCGGGCGTGTGATCGAGCAGATCGTCGGTAATGGCATCGATCGGCGTGATGATCGGGCAGGGGCCTGGGCGGTGGGGTCCGGCACTGGCAGGTAAGGCGGGGACGATGGCGGCGCTGCCGATCAGATATCCGAACTGGCGGCGCGAAACAGCTGGGGCCATCGAAGATTCCATATGTCCAGCGATGTCGTGACATTTTCGATGGGGAACGGCAACAGTCGGCGGATGTTCACCATCGATTCGATCGGCCGCGTCGCGCGGATCAGCCTCGACCGGCCCGCAGCCCGCAACGCCATCGCCATTGCGCATTGGGAGCTGCTGTCCGCCGCGATCGCGGAGGTCGCCATATCCGGGGCCAGGGTATTGATCCTTCGGTCCGCCGCGCCGGGCATCTTCTGCTCCGGCGCGGACATCGGGGATCTTGAGGCGCTCGGCGCCGACCCGGCGATGCGAACCCGTTTCCGCCTCGGCATGGCGGCGGCTTTAGATGCGCTTGCGGCGCTGCCGATCGCGACGATCGCTGCGGTCGACGGCGGCTGCTATGGTGCGGGCGTGGCGCTGGCACTCGCCTGCGACATCCGCATCGCCGGGGCGAAGGCGGCGTTCGGAATCACTCCGGCGAAGGTAGGGATCGTCTATCCGGCCGGGGATGTCGCGCGGCTCAAAGCGCTGGTCGGGCCGGGGCAGGCCGCTCGGCTGCTAGTGTCGGGCATGACGATCGACGCCGATCGGGCGCTGGCGATCAGGCTGGTCGAGGAATGTGCGCCGGCTGCCGACACGGCGGCGCTGGCGCTGGCGGAGACGATCTCGGTCAACTCGGCCTCCAGCGTCACCGGCCTCAAGCGCATTCTGGCCGGGGACAGCGATGCCGACCGACTGTTCGAGGACGCGTTCGGCGGCGGCGATTTTCTCGAAGGTGTCGCGGCCTTCCAGGCGCGGCGCCGGCCGATGTTCGCCGGATGAGCGGCCTGCTGCTGGTCGCCGATCATGCCTCCAATCATGTACCTGGCGACATCGACCTCGATGTCCATCCGTCGTTGCTGGACCAACATATGGCGATCGACATCGGCGTCGAGCCGCTCGGCCGGCTGCTGTGCGCGCAACTCGGCATGGAGGGAATCTTCGGCCCGGTGTCGCGGCTGGTGATCGACCTCAACCGCGAGGAAAATGCTCGTGGGCTGATTCCGATCGAAAGCGACGGTTTCGCTGTCCCTGGCAACGCCCTGCTCGACGATGTCGGTCGGCGCGCCCGGATCGAGCGGTTCTGGCGCCCCTATCATGGCGGCATCGCTGCGCGCATCGATGCGCATCGCCCGCGGCTGATCGTCTCCCTTCACAGCTTCACGCCCCGGCTCGCCACCAGGCCGCATGAGCAGCGGCCGTGGCAGGTCGGGGTGCTGTATAATCAGGACGATCGCGGGGCGCGGCCAGGCATCGCGGCGCTGCGTTCGGCAGGGATCGTGACTGGCGACAACGAGCCTTATTCGGGCAAGGTGCTGAACGCGACGATGAACCTGCACGCCGAGGGGAATGGGATAGCCTATCTCGGGCTGGAGGTCCGGCAAGACATGATCGGCGACGATGCGGGGGTTGCGGCATGGGCAGAGAAGCTGGCGCCGGTGATCCGGCATGTCGCGAGTCGTATCTAGAGTGCTTCCCGCTCACTGGTGCATTTAAAAATTTCATGGATTCGTTGGCGTAGGATTCAGGGCTTTTGCGTTTGGCGGAACAGGATTATGCAGTTGGCAGTTTTGCGGTGGAGAACGTCATTCCGCTTGTGGGAGACACGTCTCCCAAACTGGCGATTGGCATGCAGAAGACGGTTTTGATCGTCGAGGATGAGTATCTTATCGCGATGGATCTTCGGCTGTGGGTCGAGGGCCATGGCTGGCGCGCCATCGGCCCTGTGGCGACGGTCAATGCCGCACTCCGCCTCATAGAAGACGAACTGCCTTCGGTCGCCCTGCTCGACGTCCACCTGGGAGATGAGCTCGTCACGCCGGTAGCAGAGGTCCTGAAAGCCCGCGGCGTGCCCTTCGCCCTGGCAACCGCCTATGCCCAGCCGGAGCAGTTCGGTGGCCCTGCTCTCGCTGGTGCGCCTAATGCCGGCAAGCCAACCAGCCAGCGCAGCCTGCTCGCAACCCTGGAGCAGCTGATGTGATCTGGAGGGGCCGTCGTGCCGCGGCGCCTTTCGACGGACGCTTTCGGCTGGTGGGTGAAGGGTAAGCTGCGCGACCGAGCGCCGGACTGTCGATTGGCACCGGTTCATCGAATCGGAATATGAAGGCGAAGTAACATCAGCCTGGTCCTGCCATGGGATCGTCGCTGCCGATAAGTGCTGCCCAATTCTCATGGCGGCGACCGCGCCTTTGCTGCCGGCACGACGCTGCTCGATGCCGACACGCGCGCTCCGGACGGCTTGCCAGGGCCTTGCCTCGACCGCCCCGCAGCGCTTAGAGCGCTCCGCGCAACCAAGGAAGTCCCGATGACGCAGATATTCGACAAGTCGAAACTCCCCAGCCGCCATGTCTCGGTCGGCCCCGAGCGGGCGCCGCAGCGCAGCTATTATTATGCGATGGGGATGACCGAGGAGCAGATTGCGGCGCCGTTCGTCGCGGTCGCTTCCGCAGGCAACGACTCTGCGCCGTGCAACACCGCGCTCGACGCGCAGGCCGACGTCTGCCGCGAAGGCGTGATGGAAGCGGGCGGCACGCCGCGGCGGTTCAATACCATCACGGTCACAGACGGCATCGCGATGGGTCATCAGGGGATGAAGTCTTCGCTGGTCAGCCGCGAAGTCATCGCCGATTCGGTCGAGCTGTCGGTGCGCGGCCATTGCTATGACGCGGTCGTCGGCTTCGCCGGCTGCGACAAGTCGCTCCCCGGCATGATGATGGCGATGTTGCGCCTGAACGTGCCGTCGATCTTCGTCTATGGCGGTTCGATCCTGCCGGGCACCTATCAGGGCCGCGACCTTACCGTGCAGGACGTGTTCGAGGTGGTGGGGCGCTATTCGGCCAATGCTTGCCCGCTGTCGGAAGTGACCGCGATCGAGAAGGCAGCCTGCCCCGGCCATGGCGCGTGTGGCGGACAGTTCACCGCCAACACCATGGCCTGCGTCGGCGAAGCGATCGGCCTGTCGCTGCCCAATTCGAACATGATGCCCGCGCCCTATCGTGGCCGCGACGAGATCGCGCGCGCGGCAGGCCGCCAGATCATGGAGCTGATCGCGAAGAATATCCGCCCGCGCGATATCTGCACCCGCGATGCGTTCGAGAATGCCGCCCGCATCGTCGCGGCGACCGGCGGCTCGACCAATGGCGGGCTGCACCTGCCGGCAATGGCGCATGAGGCCGGGATCGACTTCTCGCTGTTCGACGTCGCCGAGATCTTCAAGACCACACCATATCTCGCCGACCTCAAACCTGGCGGCAAATATGTCGCCAAGGACATGTACAATGCCGGCGGCGTGTACATGCTGATGAAGACGATGCTCGGCGAAGGGCTGCTGCATGGCAACTGCATGACCGTCACCGGCAAGACGCTGGGCGAGAATATAGATGAGGTCACCTGGAACCCTGACCAGAAGGTGATCTACGACGCCAAGTCGCCGATCACCCCGACCGGCGGCGTCGTCGGCCTGAAGGGCACGCTTGCGCCAGAGGGCGCGATCGTCAAGGTCGCCGGCATGGCGCGGCTCGAGTTCACCGGGCCGGCGCAGGTGTTCGACTGCGAAGAGGATTGCTTCGCCGCGGTCGAGGCGCGCGAGATCGGCGAGGGCTCGGTGATCGTGATCCGCTACGAAGGGCCGAAGGGCGGTCCGGGCATGCGCGAGATGCTGGCGACCACCGCCGCGCTCTATGGCCAGGGCATGGGCGAGAAGGTCGCGCTGATCACCGACGGCCGCTTCTCGGGGGCGACCCGGGGCTTCTGCATCGGCCATGTCGGACCCGAAGCCGCCGACGGCGGCCCGATCGCCCTGATTGAGAATGGCGACATCATCCGCATCGATGCCGTCGCAGGCACCATCGACCTGGAGGTGCCGGCCGATGTGCTGGCGGCCCGCAAGGCCAAGTGGCGGCCGCGCATGAACGACTATCAGTCGGGCGCGCTGTGGCGCTATGCGCAGAATGTCGGGCCGGCCTGGGCGGGTGCGGTGACGCATCCCGGCGGCAAGGCCGAGACTCACGTCTTTGCGGATATCTGAATTTGGAGCAGCGCTCAGCCTTCAGTGCAGCGGAGCGCTGATGTGAGCCGGCTCCCGATGGCAGGCGGGCCGCTGCTTGCGCTGCTGGCGGGCTGTGGTCCGGCCGGCAGCGGCAGTATCGCCGGCGAGCCGATCGCCTGTCTGTTGCCCGGCAAGAGCGGCTTCGAGCAACTGTGTACCGTCGACAGGATGCGCAGTCCCGACGGCATAGTCCTGACGGCGCGGATGCCCGATGGCGGGTTTCGCCGACTGCTCGTCGTCAAGGACGGCCGCGGGGTAATCGCAGCGGATGGGGCCGAGCCCGTGACGGTGAAGCCGGGCAAGGACAGCATCGACGTGACCGCCGGCAGCACCGTCTATCGCCTGCCCGCGCGGATCGCGCCATGATCGGGCGAGCGATCCTCACCGCCGCCGAGACACGCGCCGCCGAGGCGGCGGCGTTCGCGCAGGGCGTTACCGTGGAGCAGGCGATGGAGCTCGCCGGCAGCGCGGTCGCCGAGGTGGCGTGGCGCTATGCGGGGCGCGCGTCGACACTGGTGGTGTGTGGGCCCGGCAATAATGGCGGCGACGGCTATGTGATCGCGCGGCTGCTGAAGGCGCGTGGGGTCAGCGTCCGGGTTGCGGCCAGCGGCGAACCCAGGAGCGATGCCGCGCGCGCCATGCGATCGCGCTGGGGTGGTCCGGTCGAGCCGCTGGTGGAGGCGCAGCCTGCATCCGTGATGATCGACGCGCTGTTCGGCACCGGCCTTGCACGGCCGCTCGATGCGGCGGTGGCGGAACCCTTGGCGCGGCTGGCGGGAGCGGCGACCCGGAGGATCGCGGTCGACCTGCCGAGCGGGATCGGTACCGACGACGGCGCGCTGCTCGGGCCCGCGATCGGCTATGACGTGACGGTCGCGCTGGCGGTGCTCAAGCCGGCGCACCGGCTACAGCCGGCCGCGGCGCTGATGGGGCGGCTGGTCGTGGCGGATATCGGCATCCCGGGGACTTCGCTGCTCGTCGAAATCGGGCGGCCGCATCTTCCCGCACCTGGCCCCGCCGATCATAAATATAGCCGCGGCCATGTCGTCGTCGCGGAGGGCGCCATGCCGGGTGCGGCGCTGCTGGCGGCGATGGCGGCGCAGCGCGGCGGCGCCGGCTATGTGACGCTTGTCGGCCGCGGACCGGGCGGGCCGGCCGCGATCGTCCGGCGCGATGCCGCGCTGGGCGATGTGCTGGCCAACCGCCGGGTGGGGGCGGTGCTGGTCGGACCGGGGCTCGGCCGCGATACGGCGGGCCGCGCGTTGCTCGATGCGGCGCTGGCGAGCGGCAAGCCGCTGGTCCTCGATGCCGATGCGCTGATGCTGCTGGCCGGCACCGGCCCTATTGCCGGAACACCGGTGCTGACACCGCACGAAGGCGAGTTTGCGGCGCTGTTCGGCGATCTGCCCGGCAGCCGGATCGAGCGGGCGCGTGCCGCGGCGGCGCGGTCGCGCGCCGTGGTCGTACTCAAGGGCGCCGATACGGTGGTGGCCTCGCCGGACGGTGCCGCTGCGATCGCCAGGACGGCGCCGGGCTGGCTCGCCAGCGCCGGGACAGGCGACGTGCTCGCGGGGCTCATCGCAGCAAATCTCGCGCGCGGCCTCGCGCCCTTCGAAGCGGCTTGCGCGGGCATCTGGCTGCATGGCCGCGCCGCCGAACTGGCGGGGCCGGCCCTTATCGCCGACGACCTGATCGGGCATCTTCCCGCAGCAATGGCGGAGTGCCTGTGAACGACATGGTCCCGATCATCCGCATTGCCGCGCGCGGCGAGGGCATTACCGAGGATGGACGGCACTCGCCGCTGTCCGCGCCCGGCGACCTGCTCGCCGTGGACGGCACGCTGGTCCGCGGCCCGCATCATGTCGACCCGCCATGCAGGCATTTTCCGAAATGCGGCGGCTGCCAGCTGCAGCATATCGACGACTCCAGCTATGTGGAGTTCATGGGGCAGCGGATCGTCAGTGCGCTGGGCCAGCAGAAGATCGCGACTCCCGAACTGACGCCCGCCATCCTGTCGGCACCCGAGACGCGCCGCCGGACCTCGCTGCGCGCCGAACGGCAGGGCAAGCGGATGCTGATCGGTTTCAACGAGGAGCAAAGCCACCACATCGTCGACATGAAGATGTGCGCGATTATGCATCCGGCGCTGTTCGCGCTGATCGATCCGCTGCGTAAATTGCTGCACCCGATGCTGCGCGACCGGCGCGCGGCGGGCGTCCAGATGACGCTCGTCGACCAGGGCGTCGACCTGCTGCTCGACAAGGTCGAGGTCGAGGGACTGGCGGCGGTGGAAGCGCTCAACGATTTCGCGCAGCTGCACCGGTTGGCGCGGCTCTCGATCGACGACGGCTACGGCTCGCAGCCGCGCTGGGAGCCGGAGCCCGCCACCGTCACGCTGGGCGGACTTCCGGTGACCTTCCCGGCCGGTGGCTTCCTTCAGGCGACCGTCGATGGCGAAGCGGCGCTGGTGGCGGCGGTCGAGGCGATCGTCGGCGACGCCGACATGGTCGCCGACCTGTTCGCCGGGCTGGGGACCTTCACCCTGCCGCTTTCCGCCGGGCGCCGCGTCTATGCGGCGGAGGGCGCGCGCGATGCGGCGCTGGCGCTGAAGTCTGCCGGGGAGCGGGCCCAGCGCCTGATCGCCGTCGAGCATCGCGACCTGTTCCGTCGCCCGCTACAGCCGGATGAACTCGACCGCTTCGCCGCCGTGGTGCTCGATCCGCCACGCGCCGGTGCTCGCGAGCAGGTCACAGCACTCGTCGCCTCGGCCAAGGTCGCGCGCATCGCCTATGTTTCGTGCAATCCTTCGACCTTCGCGCGCGACGCGCGGACGCTGGTGGAGGGCGGCTGGCAGCTGGAACGGATCACCCCGGTCGGCCAGTTCCGCTGGTCGACCCATGTCGAGCTGGTCGCCGCGTTCATACGGGCACCAGGCTAAGCAGCAGGGCCCGACAACAGGATCAGCGCGGCCCTGATGGCCAGCGTGAACAGCACCAGAGAAGCCGCCAGGAAAAGCATGAAGCGCAGGCCGACATGGTTGGAGAGCGCCTGGACCAGGCTGTGCGCCACGCGTAGCCCGACATATATCCACGCCAGCGCGGCGTTGATGCCGCCGCCTGCGCCCAACAGGGCGAGAACGATCGCGGTGGCATAGAAGATCGTCGGCTGCTCGTGAAGGTGGTTGTAATTGTCCGCCTTCCACCGGATTCGCGCCGGTATCTTGTCCATGAATTCGCTGACCGGCCGCTGCGGATCGTAGACAAGGCGTCCCTTCACGATGGCCGGTATGCGGGTGGCGAAAAGCCAGGCCATCATCGCGCCGGTCCACAGCACCAGTGCGATGACGGCTGCCAATATCTGTGTATGCATCTCGTCATCCTCCCCGATTTACGCAGGCTGACGGCTGACTGCCAGGCTGTCCACCCGAATCGCCGTGGGGGGCTCTCATAGGAATCGCGTAAATCATGGTTAAATTGGTATAATTGCGAAGTGCGCCGGCCGCTTGATCATGGCATCACCGCAGCATGAGGATGATTTCGCTAATCTACGTTAGTCGCAGCCTGATCGCACGTTGCGCGCAGCAGGAGGAGATCGACAGCATCGTCAGCGGCTCGATGGCGCGCAACGCCCAATTGGCCGTGCGCGGCGCGCTGATCTACACCGAGCGGCATTTCGGCCAATTGCTCGAGGGCCCGGAGATGGCGGTGGATGAATTGATGAGCAGCATCGCGCACGATCCACGGCACGAATGCGTCACCATCATCGAGCGCAAGCCGATCGACTGCTACCGCTTTCCCAACTGGGGCCTCGCCTATTGGGGTACCGCCAGCTACATGGACCGCCGGATTGCGACCGTGCTGAACAAGCTGGAGGCCCCGGCGATGGCCGAGAAGACGGCAGAACTGTACAAGCTGATGCGGATGCTGGCGCAGGAAAGCACAAAGCAGCGGGCCCCGATCGGCAGGCCGTCGTCAAGCTGAACTGACGCCCTGCCGATCCGCCTGGTTCCACAGCTTGCGGCCGTCCGACTGGATGGATTCATGATGACGGTAGAGCCACCACAGCGCATCGGCCACCTCGCTGCGCAGCGAGGTGGCCGCATCGCCGAACATCACGGTGTCGATATCGAGCGCGAGCGCCTGCCTGCTGAGATCGACACGAAGGGCATCATCCCGGACGATGCGCAGCGCAGCCGCCACATATTCGGCTTCGGTCCTTGCCACCAGCCATTCAGGCATACCGAGGCGGCGCAGCAGCATGGCATCGGTGCGGCCGTGCGGTTCGGGGCACTCCATCGCCACCACCGGAATGCCCTGCCGCAGCGAATCGATCACGCTGTGCAGCCCACCGAACGGAAAGGGGCTGAGGTTCAGGTCGCAGGATGAGACGATCTCGAGGTAGCGGTCATAGCGCAACGTCGGATGGACGATGGCGCCGGGCAGGATCTGCTGGACGCTCTTGCGGATGGCGTCGAGCTCCAGTCCCGTCGCGTTGGGAAGCAGATGCAGTTCGAGCGGCCGACCGGCGTCGGCGCGGATCCGCGCGATCACGGACAGGAAGGCTGGATTGAGCTTCAGCGCGTTGCTGGGGAGGACGATGCTTAGCGGCTGCGGCTTGTCGCGGATCTGCGGCGGAAGCGGTGCATAATGCGGGGCCCGCTCGAAGATCAGGCTGTCGTCGGGCAGGGTTATGACGGTTTCGCCGAACAGTGCGGGATCGGAGACATAGCCTTGCTCGAGCAGATAATAGTCGATCGTGTCGCAGAAGGTCGATGCCGAATGGCCCAGCCCGGTCAGCTGGATCGGCGCCAGCCGCAGATTGGCGAACAGCGGGCCCCAATGGCGCATGCCGACGCTGGGATAGAAGATGATGTCTGGCGCCGTCTCACCGATCAGCCGGGCGATGTCGCGCAGATAGACGGTGTCGGTGCCGCGTTCGAACGTCAGCACCCGGTCGAACAGCGCCGCCACGGCCTCGTCGACCTCGCGCTTCTCGGTCAGCAGCACCAGTTCGAAGCGGGTGCGGAGCTGCCGCAGATATTGGCCGAAATAGCGATACTGGACATGAACGCTGTGCATGATCTCTGCGGCGAACAACAGCACCGGGCGTGTCTTGTCGGCCCGCCTCGCCGGCAGCTCCGCGTCGTGGAGGCCAAGATCCGCCGCCACATTGCGCAGCACGCCGTTGAAGCCGCGCTTTATCGCGTGCTTCCCCGCGGTGCCGGCATAGCTGCAGACCATCCAGGCCGAACTGATCAGCACCAGATGATCGACGCCGGCAGGGTAGGTGCCCAGCGGCAGCGACGGGGCGGCATCGAGCAGCTGGTTGCGGCGCTGCTGGCCGCGCAGCGTCATCACCGGCTTGGTGGCGATCAGGCTCGCCAGCAGCTGGGTGGCAAGGCGCGGCCCCGCTGCGCCCAATATCTTCGGATCCCACTCAAATGGGGTTTCCAGCGATAGCAGAACGAGCCGCTTCGCGATCTGCCCGGCCGGCGCGCTGACCGGCGTATCGCCGAGCAGCCGGATGATGACATCCGGGCCGCCAAAGCCCGACAGCTCGAAAACCTGCCGCATCGTGCCGGCGACGACCATCAGGCGGTCGGCGTCCGCGGCGCTGAGCTCCAGCTGGGGATCGGCGAAGACCGCGATGATCGCAGCGGCTAGCCGGTGGATCAGCACGCCGCGGTTGACCGCCTTGTCGGGCTGGCCGGCATCCTCGAGCAGGGTGCCGACCGTCATGTTGCGCAGCGCGCTGATCATCCGCGCCATGCGGTCGGGCGAACGGGCATAGGCTGCCCGCTCGAAGCCGATGAGGTCGCTCATCGCTTCGCCCCTAGCGTCATGCGCAAACTTCCCGCCGGTCCGGCCCGATCAATCGAAAATCTTGCCCCACGCCCGCTTCGCACGGCCTTTCCAATGGCCGCGGTGATAGGCGTCCGACGCCAGCAGCGGCACCACCGAACCGGCCTCGGCGAAGACCATCTGCTCGATGCCGGTGTTGACCTTGCCCCAGCTCGCAGCCTCCTGCAGCGTCGACGAAGAGCAGGCGCCGTCGCGCACGTCGGCGACGGTGATCTGCACCGCATATTTGTGGACCTGGACATCGTCATGGCCGAGAATCTCGGCGCAGACGACGGTGTCCTGGATGAAGTTCTTCGGCACGCCGCCGCCAATCATAAGCAGGCCGCTGGTGCCCGCCTTGATCTTGATGTCTGTCAGCTCGCGGAAGTCGGCGATCGCGTCCAGCACCATATAGGGGCGGCCTGCCTTCATGCAGTCGACCTGATGCTTGACGAGGCCGAAGCCCGCCGAGCTGTCGACAAAGGCGGGGCAGAAGATCGGCACGTCATGCTCATAGGCGAGCTTGACGAGGCTGTTCTCCTTCTTGCCGTGCTCGACGAGATATTTCCCCATCTCGCGGATGAAAGCGCGGCTCGAATAGGGGCGCGGTTCGAGCGAGTTCGCGATCTCGTAGATCGTGTGGTCGCAATCCTGGAGCTGCTCCTCGTCGATATAGGTATCGTAGATCCGGTCGATCAGCAGCGAGCGCAGCGTATCGTCGTCGGGCACTTCGAGCGCCTGGTAATGTTTGTGGCCGAGGCCCTCGAAGAAATCCATGTCGACGATCGACGCGCCGGTAGCGACGACCGCGTCTACCATGCCCGAGCGGACCAGTTCGGCATAGGCGTCCATGCAGCCGCCCGCCGAGGTCGAACCCGCGATCACCAGGAAGATGGTGCAGTCGGGATCCTCGAGCATCTGGTTGTAGATGCCGGTGGCACGGGCGAGATCGCGGCTGGTGAAGCTCATCTTGCCCATCGCGTCGATGATCGGGCGGGCGTCGAAGCTCTTGATATCGATATGCTCGACCACGGTCGAGAGCAGCTCGGCCTTGCGGGTGTCGTTGATGGCCACTTCGGTCATTGTCTTCTCCAGAAATCAATCGCCGTCATCCCAGCGGAAGCTGGGATCTCCCTTGTTTCTGGCAAGGAAACGAGATCCCAGCTTTCGCTGGGATGACGGATTAATGTGGTCGTCAGCCCTTACAGCTTGATGACGTTCGACGGAACCGCCTCGCGGACCTCGTCGTCGGCTACATAGAGGCTCGCCATCGGCTCGTCGTCCATGACCACCCGGTCGCCGGCGGTGAAGCCGTTGAAGCCGGTGCGCATCGCGCAGCCATAGGCACCGAGCATGCCGATCTCGATATAGTCGCCGGGGCCGATATCGGCGGGCAGCATGAACGGGCCCGCCATGCGATCCATGTCGTCGCAGGTCGGGCCGTAGAAGCTGAACGCCAGGTCCCGCGCCCGCGACGGCGTGTCGCGCAGCAGCTTCACCGGGAAGCGCCAGCCGATATGGGCCGCATCGAACAGCGCCCCATAAGCGCCATCGTTGATGTACAGCTCGTGCTCGCGGCGGCGTTCGACCCGCACCAGCAGGCTGGCATATTCGGCCGACAGCGCGCGGCCGGGCTCGCACCACAGTTCCGACGAATAGCTGACCGGCAGGCTCTCGAAGCTTTTGTGGATCGCGTCGAAATAGCCTTCGAGTTCGGGTGGCTCCATCCCCGGGTAAACCGACGGGAAACCGCCGCCGACATCGATCACGTCGACCGTGACGGCCGCCAGGACGATCGCCGCGCGCACCTTCTCCATCGCCTGCACATAAGCCGACGGGCTCATCGCCTGGCTGCCGACGTGGAAGCAGATGCCGAGCGCGTCCGCCACCTGGCGGGTGCGGATCAGCAGCTCCTTCGCTTCGCTCAGCTCGACGCCGAACTTCGACGCGAGGCTAAGCTTCGACATCTCTGAGGAGACGCGCAGCCGCACGCACAGGGTCAGGTCGGTCGCGGCCTGGGTGGCGCGGACGATCTTCTCCAGCTCCTCGATCGAATCGAGCGAGAAGGTGCGGACGCCATGCGTGAAATACGCCTCGGCGATCGCCTCCTCGGCCTTCACCGGGTGCATGAAGCAGAGTGTTGCACCGGGCAGCAGCCCCGCGACCAGCCGCACCTCGGCAATCGACGCGACGTCATAATGCGTCACGCCATTATCCCACAGGATCTGGATCAGGTCGGGCGATGGATTCGCCTTGACCGCATACATGGATCGCCCCTGGAACTTCTCCACGAAGAACCGGGCAGCCCGCGCGGCGGCGTGGGGACGAAGGAGCGTAACCGGCTGAACCGGCTTCAGGGACGCAGCTAGCCCCAGCGCGCTATGATGCTTGTGCAACTCAAGGGACCTCCGGGTGTAACGTTGGCAAGAAAGCTGCCTTGCGGTGGAAGTCCCATGGGGCAGCGGAGGCGCGGATATATGGTGCGATAACAGCTATGTAAAGTTGCGATCTGCAGCTCGTCGCGTCGAGCGGCCATATTGTCGATCAAGTCCATGGAAAATAGGATAAAATCATCAAAAGCTGTTGACGGGTTTCGTCGCTTTTCCGGCGCGAATCGGTCGAGCCGCGCTTGCGTTTGGCCCGGCGCTATGGCTTGGCTGCGTAATGACGCTCGAACCTGCCCCAGGATGCCGTGCCGCGGCTGTCGCCGATAGCGACGGGCCGGCGTCCCGGGGCGCGCTGCCGACGGCCTTCCTCATCCTCCAAGCCAGGGTGTAGGCCGGCGGCATGGCAGATCAGCATCACGAGCATTCCGGCCATGGTCACGGGCATTCGCATGCGCCCAAGGAGTTCGGCCGCGCCTTTGCGATAGGCGTGGCCCTCAACCTGGGATTCGTGATCGTCGAGGGCGCGGCAGGCTGGCTGTCCGGATCGATTGCGCTGATCGCCGATGCCGGGCACAACCTGTCCGACGTGCTCGGGTTGCTGATGGCCTGGGCGGCCTATGCCCTGGCGAAGCGGCCCGCGAGCGCGCGCTTCACCTATGGGCTTCGGGGATCGTCGATCCTCGCCGCGCTGTTCAACGCGATCCTGCTGCTGGTCGCCTGCGGGGCGATCGCGCTGGGGGCTGTCCAGCGCCTGCTGCACCCCGCGCCGGTGGAAAGCGGCGCGATGATGGCGGTCGCCGCGGTCGGCATCGTCATCAACCTGGGCACCGCACTGCTGTTCCTGCGCGGCCGCGAACATGATCTCAACATCCGCGGGGCGTTCCTCCACATGGCGGCCGATGCCGCGGTGTCCGCAGGCGTGGTCGTGGCGGGGCTGATCGTCGCGCGGACAGGGATGTCCTGGATCGATCCGGCGATGAGCCTGGTGATCGTCGCGGTCATCGTCGCCGGCACCTGGGGCCTGTTCCGCGATGCGCTGAGCATGTCGCTACATGGCGTTCCGGGCGGCATCGATGTCGACGAGGTCAGCGCGCGGCTTGCCGGCCTGCCCGGCGTCGGCGCCGTCCATCATGTCCATATCTGGCCGACCAGCACCACCGAAGTGGCGCTGACCGCGCACCTGCTGATGCCGTCTCAGGGCGAGAACGACGCCTTCCTCGCCGAAACCGCGCAGCTGATGCGCGACGAGTTCCGGATCGGCCACTCGACATTCCAGATCGAGCATGGCGCCTGCGCCGACGAGCGGCGCGATTGCGCGCCCGCGCACCAGCATTGAGGGCTGCATGATCCGTCCTGCCATCGTCCACCTGATCGCGGCCGCGCGCCCCAATTTCATGAAGGTCGCGCCGCTCTGGCATGCGCTGAAGGCGACCGCGGACTTTGCGCCGGTGATCGTCCATACCGGCCAGCATTACGATGCGGCGATGTCGGACGACATCTTCGCCGACCTGGGCCTGCCGGCGCCGGACCATCATCTCGGCATCGGCTCGGGCAGCCACGCCGAGCAGACGGGCAGGGTGATGATCGCCTATGAGGCGCTGGCGATCGCCGAGCGGCCGGACTGGCTGATCGTGGTCGGTGACGTCAATTCGACCGCGGCGGCATCGATGGCGGCGGGCAAGCTGCGCATTCCCATCGTCCATCTCGAAGCCGGCCTGCGCAGCCGCGACCGCGACATGCCGGAGGAGCTCAACCGGCTGGTGACCGACGTGCTCGCGGACGTGTTGTGGACGCCGTCGCCCGATGCCGACGACAATCTGATCGCCGAAGGCATCCCGCGCGAACGCATCACCCGCGTCGGCAATATCATGATGGACAGCTATGAGCTGGTCCGCCCGGCGATCCTGGCGGCGGACTATCCGGGCGAACTTGGACATAAGCCGGGCGGCTATGGCGTGGTCACGCTGCATCGCCCGTCGAACGTCGACCTGCCCGAACAGCTAGAGCGGCTGGTCGACGCACTCGTCGCGGTGCAGGCGCAGCTGCCGCTGATCTTCCCGGTTCACCCCCGCACCCGCCAGCGGCTGGGCGACGCCGGCATCGCCAGACTGGAAGGCGCAGGCATGAAGCTGGTCGGGCCGGCCGCCTATGTCCGCTTCATGAGCCTGGTCGCCGGGGCCGCCGCGGTGATCACCGATTCCGGCGGCATCCAGGAGGAAACCACCTATCTCGGTATTCCCTGCCTGACGCTACGCGAAAATACCGAACGGCCGATCACGATCAGCGAGGGCACCGCGCAACTGGTGAATGCGGGCAATCTGCTCGAGCGGCTTTTGGCCGCGCTCGCAGAACCGAAGCAGGACCGCAAGCGGCCGGAATATTGGGACGGCAAGACCGCCGGGCGCTGTGTTGAGGATCTGCGGCGGCGGATGGGGGCGTAGGGCGGGGTCGGGTGGCGACAGCTTTGCGGCCAGTTTCCGCCGCCAGTACAGCAACGGTTTAATTTGCGCCGCTATCGTTCAACCCCCGATTACGACCTAGTCAAGTTCAAAAGCCGCCTTGTAATCGGCTGCCAATGATGGGTCCTGATCCTCTTTCCGCAGGATGCAGTTTCCTACAACGAGGCGCTCGATTTCCGTGCCCATGAAGCAGCGGAAGGCATCTTCAGGATTGCAGACGATCGGTTCGCCCCTGACATTGAAGCTGGTGTTCACCAGTACGGGGCATTCGGTGCGCTCCTTGAAGTTCGAAAGCAGCTGCCAATATCTAGGGTTTGTCTCTCGGTGAACCGTCTGAATACGAGCAGAATAGTCAACGTGCGTGACGGCCGGGATTTCCGACCGCGGAACATTGAGCTTTTCGATCCCGAATAGCGCCTCTTCGGCGTTCGTCATTTTGCGTCGACGCTCGTGGAGCACGTCGCCGACAAGCAGCATGTACGGACTGTCCGTATCCACATCGAACCAGTCAGCAACATCCTCCCGAAGAATGGACGGAGCGAAGGGGCGGAAGCTCTCGCGATATTTCACCTTCAGGTTGAGCAGCTTCTGCATTGTCGGCGAGCGCGGGTCGCCTAGAATGGAGCGGTTACCGAGCGCGCGTGGGCCGAATTCCATTCGGCCCTGCATCCAGCCTACAGCCTTACCCTCTACCAGCGAATCCGCCGTGGCAGAAATCAGCTGCGCTTCATCCAGAACGGTATATTGGGCGCCGCAACTGCGTAGCTCTTTTTCGATCGCGACCTGTTCGAAAGCGGGGCCGAGATAGGCGCCTTGCATCTGGTCCCGCTCCAGAGTGATGCTCCGCGGCTGACCGCAATATTGGTGCCAGACCGAAAGGGCGGCTCCGAGCGCACCCCCCGCGTCACCCGCAGCAGGTTGTATCCATATATCGTCGAAGATTCCTTCTCTGTGAAGCCGACCATTTGCGACGCAGTTGAGGGCCACACCGCCGGCAAGGCACAGTTTCCGCTCTCCGAAGTGGGTGCGCGCATGGCGTGCAAGCCGAAGCACCACTTCTTCCGTGACTTTCTGGATGGACGCAGCCAGGTCCATTTCCCGCTGGGTCAGGTCGTCTTCCGGCTTTCGCGGAGGACCGCCGAACAGCGCATCGAACGCGGGCGATGTCATGGTGAGGCCGGTCGCATAATCGAAGTAGCGTTGATCGAGCCAGAACGATCCATCCGGTTTTAGATCGATCAGGTGGTCCAAGATAGTCTGGGCGAAGCGCGGCTCCCCATAGGGGGCGAGCCCCATCACCTTATATTCCCCGGAATTAACACGGAAGCCAGTGTAGAAGGTGAACGCGGAATAGAGCAGACCAAGCGAATGGGGGAAATGTAGTTCCCTATGGATGGCGAGGCGGTTTCCTTGGCCGACGCCAAGCGAGGTGGTGCACCATTCGCCGACACCATCCATGGTGAGCACGGCGGCACTCTCGAACGGCGAAGGGAAAAACGCGCTGGCCGCATGCGACTCATGATGTTCCGCGAACAGGATGGCGTCATCCCGTCCGCCGCCGCCGGGGAGTGCCTGGAGCGCAGAGCGCAGCATTGACTTCTGGAAGAGCTTTTCCTTCAGCCAAACTGGCATTGCACGGCGGAAGGATGCGAAACCTCGAGGTGCCGTGGCCAGATATGTTTCCAATAGCCGCTCAAATTTCGCGAACGGCTTTTCGTAAAAAACGACGTGGTCGACGCCGTCGAGCCCACAACCCGCCTCCTCCAGGCAGTAGGTTGCCGCCGATGCCGGAAATCGAGGATCATGCTTCTTGCGCGTGAAGCGCTCCTCCTGCGCGGCAGCGACAATTCTGCCGTCCTCGATCAAAGCCGCAGCGCTGTCGTGATAAAATGCCGAAATTCCTAGAATTCGCATGTGGGACCCGATCAGAACAGAGTGTAAATGAATGGCGCGAGCGCTGTGCCCGAGGTCAACAGAATAAGGCCGCCAAATATCGCCAGTACGAAAAGGATCGGAAGAAGCCAGAATTTCCGCCGGGCTCCCAGGAACGCCCAGATCTCTCGTGCAAACTCCATGATGGGTTCCTTTCTGGTTCGATCAGAATTGGTGCTCGACTGAACGCGGAAGCGGCCCCGGGGGATCGCGATCGATCCAGTGGCTCGCTGCGTTGGCATCGCGGCGGAGGCGCAGGGCGTCCCGTCCGCTAAGCCGCATTACCAGGGCGTAAGGAGTGAAGATCAGTCCAAAAATTGCAAACATGATCACCGGGTTCGTTATGCGAGCGAGCAGTGCTCCGAGTTGCATCCAAAGGCGATTCAAGGGCGCCAGTCCCTGGGGAGCCAGGACAGCGACAGTGATCAGAGCCAAGCCGGCACAACCAGTGGCCATTGTGTCGACCGTCCAGGCGCCATGGATCAGTCGCTTGGTTATGCAGAAAAGCAACAGCACGCTGCCCACCGTCCAGCCGAAGCTGCGCTCCGATGGAAGCTTAACATCCTTGTACTCGATGAATTCCTCGTGGGCGTGGCTGCTCATGGCTTACCCTTCCTCGGTTGCTGATTGCCGGCCGTTGCCGCCCGTGACTGTTGCTCCCATGCCGGGCCGAAGCGGCGAAGAAGAACGTCGCTAGCAAGTTGATTGGCGTATGCGCTCGCATGCGCATCGAAGCGATTTACGATCAGGCTTTTCCGATCCGACACAGCAGCCAGAGCCGGACGCAGATCAACGCAGGCGATGCGTTCCCGATGGCACCGCTCCAGGAGCTTGTCGATCAAGCCATCGTTCGGGCTGAGGCCGATCGGACGACCAAGCTCCGGCCAGATGTAGATCGCGATCGGTATCGCCGCGGCACGGGCGACATTCAGAACCTCCGCGAGTCGAGCGTCGGCGCGCTGCGCGAGTTCGTCGCGGGGGTCGCGGAAGCGCGCATAATAGGCATCGGGATCTACAAGTCCGAGCCGGATCTGGGCATCGGCGAAAGCATGGGAGAGCAACATGTACAGCGCTGATGAGCGGGACAGAGGTTCATGCAGGATCCATCCAGGCTGCTTTGGATCGGGACGGCGCGTTTGGGGATCGTCGACGTCGTTCAGATACCATTGCAACAAAATGAAATGTGGGTGCGAAGCACGTATTGCGACCGCCATGTTCGCGCGATGCTCGGCGTAGTTGGCACCGGGCACGCCGAAATTAAGCACTTCGTAGCGATGCTCTCGCCGGTTAAGCAGCTCATCTAGGCGATCGGAAACGCGATCCCGTTCCATGATCCCCGCGCCATAGGTAAAGCTATCGCCTATAATTGCGATCCGGAAGATGCCGGGCTGAGCCATCGGCGTGAAGTCGCGGTCGCGAAATCCAAGGCGATTTTTTTGGGGCGGGTGGCTGGTATACCATCTCTGCGAAAAGTAATCAGTGCGGTTGCCCGTCGTGCCTATATCGGAGAGCAGGATCCGAGCACCTATCTCGCAGCCGAACAGCACGATAATGAGCGACGCCATGCACAAGCCTACATTGGCGAATATTTTGCGGAGCTTGGACGATGGGCGTTGCTGGGCAACTATCGTACTAGCCAAGGGCGTGTTCCCTATCTTGCAAGGCTGAAATGGCGAAGCTCGACCGGCGGTGCGGCAGCCGTGCACCGAGTGAATGCAAAGGCATCACGAAGCTCTCGTCTACCCCGAGACTGACGAGCCACTTTCGAAAAGAGCGGGTTGATGCAAAGATAAGGCTCGCCTCGTAAATTACAGTCGGCAAGTCATCATCGAGGGGCACAAAGTATCGGAGGCCCGGAATCGTCAGCGGTAGTTTTTTAACCACAGTATCAAGCGACTGGTCGATCGCATCAGGGCTGATATCGTTGAGGACCAAGGCAATCATGCCATGCGCACTGCTGCGGTAGATATGATGCAACAGTGGCTGGAAGGCTACGCAGCCATGCCTGAAGACCAACTCGATAACTGCCTGAATGGCCATGCGCCCGTCTCCGATGGCACCCGCGGAAGCTGGCTCGGGGCTCCGACAACCGCGTGACCCCAGACCTACATGTTCATCTGTGATTTCCGCAGCGCGCATAAGATTAGCAAATAGGCCTTTGTTGGTAACAACATTGAGCATGTGCCAGCGACGACACGAAATTTGGTAACCTGAGCGAGAAATTCATCGTTTAGAGGAGGGCGCTAGAATCCGAGCGTGATTACCCGAAGCTGGTGAGCGATCACCCTGTCGCCGGTTGGCGGAGCAGGTAGTCGATGCCATCGATCCCGATATATGTCTGCGGGTAATCGTGATCCGGATATCGGGTGCGCAACACCCGCCTGAGCTCGAAGCCGGGCCGGTTCGTCGAGGGATCAGCGCAGATCGCTGTCATAGGAGGAGACGATACCGCGCCGTCGAGCGTCAAGCCGCCATCACCGTCGACATTGTCGCGGACGGAGGATGCCGATCACGCCATCCAACGGAAAGCGTGCTAGCAGGACTTGCCGAAGTAGCGTGAACGCTAGCTTTCCCGCCTGCGCATCGACAGCGGCGATCTGTCGATGACAGCAAACGCCTTAGCGCGATCCTCTGGCAAAGGCAGTCAGCGGTCGCCCGTGTCGGGTCAGGAGCTCTTCGTATCGCGTTCACCGCGGAATCGCCGGCTCAGCATCTTTCCTCCCGCTCCCAGAACAAGGAGGGCGCCCAAGCCGATGCCGGCGATCGGCGCCGGAGTACCGTGAGCACCACCGCCACCGCCATTACCGCCGCCACCGGCATTGCCGTTCGAGCCCGTGTTGCCGTTGTTCCCGTTATTCGGGTTGCCATGGCCGGCATTGCCGTTCGCGTTCCCGTTCCCGCTGTTGCCGTTATTGGGATTGCCGGCAGCGAAGGCGGGGATGGACAGCGAGCACCAGCCCAGCGTCGCGACAATCAGGGTCAGGCGCGTGATTTTGTGCATGATGCTCATCCCCAGAGGTGGTTCGATCGTAATCGATACCTCCCGGCGATCGCGATTTCTCTTGCGCATAATATGTAACTCCTAGTCTCCGCCGGAGCTTGCCATCCTTCGGCAGCAGGTACGTCAATGTCGGCTCAGAAACATGTTCGATGCGGATGAAGCTGATAGGCGGATGTCTGCATTCGCCTTGGGGTCAATCCCCCGCTACCAGCCCCTCCCGCGCTCGCGCATAGGCTTGGGTTCCCCGCGTTAACACCCGGTCGCCCGCGACGATCTCGCCCGGCTCGATGTCGTCCTGCTCCGCGATCTCGGCATAGACCGGGCCGAAGTCGGTTTCGATCGTCTGGCGGAGCAGATCGTCGAAGCTGTCGATCACGAAGTAATTCTGCTGGTAGTCGTCGATCCGGTAGCGGGTGCGCATCACCCGCCTGAGGTCGAAGCCGAGCCGGTTGGGCGAGGGGTTGTCGAGCGCGAAGATCGACTCGCCATAGGAGGAGACGATGCCCGCGCCGTAGAGCTTGAGGCCGCCATCACCCTCGGCGCCGTCGCGGACCAGGCCGAATTCGACGGTATACCAGTAAAGGCGCGCCAGCCGGTCGATCGCGCCCTGTTCCAGGGCGCGGAGACCGCCGCGGCCATAGGCCTGCATATAGTCGGCGAACACCGGGTTGGCGAGCAGCGGGACGTGGCCGAACACGTCGTGAAAGATATCCGGCTCCTGTAGGTAGTCCACCTGCTCGGGCGTGCGGATGAACCGGCCGGCAACGAAGCGGCGGTTGGCGAGATGTTCGAAGAAGACGTCCTCCGGCACCAGTCCCGGCACGGCGACGACCTGCCAGCCGGTCGTTGCCATCAGCCGCTCGGACAGTTCGGCGAAATCGGGGATGCCGCGCTTCGACAGCCGCAGGATATCGAGCCCTTCGAGGAAGGCCGGCGCGACCCGGCCCGGCAACATCGCCGACTGGCGCGCGAACAGCCGATCCCACATCGCATGCTCGGCAAGGCTATAGCTGTCCCACGCCTGGGCTATGGTCCAGTCGGGTGCGGCGCCCGGGGGCGGGCCAGCGGCTATGGTCTCGTCGGTCTTGAGCATCACAGCGATATAGCAACAGATGATACCATTTACACCGGTGCATCGACCGCATTTTAGGGCTGACCGGCGCTGCCTTTGGCGTCTATGTGGATGCATAAAGCAGCATCGCGGGAGCCGGGGCCATGACCGTCATCATCAAGGAAGCCGATCTGATCGAGAGCGTCGCCGACGCGCTCCAATATATCAGCTATTATCACCCGATGGATTATATCAGGGCGCTTGGCGCGGCCTATGAGGCGGAACAGGGGCCAGCCGCCAAGGATGCCATCGCGCAGATCCTGACCAACAGCCGGATGTGCGCGGAGGGCCACCGTCCGATCTGCCAGGATACCGGCATCGTCACCGTCTTCATCAAATGGGGCCAGCAGTGCATGCTGGATTCCGAGAGAAGCCTGCAGGAGGTCGTCGACGAGGGCGTTCGCCGCGCTTACCTCCATCCCGAAAACCGGCTGCGCGCGTCGATCCTCAAGGACCCGGCGTTCAGCCGCGTCAACACCAAGGACAACACGCCGTCTGTGCTCAACGTCGAGATGGTGCCCGGCCATCATGTCGAGGTCGCGGTTGCGGCTAAGGGCGGCGGTTCGGAGAACAAGTCGAAGTTCGCGATGCTGAACCCATCGGAATCGATCGTCGACTGGGTGATCGAGACCGTCCCGAAGATGGGTGCCGGCTGGTGCCCGCCGGGGATGCTCGGTATCGGTATCGGCGGCACCGCCGAAAAGGCGATGACGATGGCCAAGGAATCGCTGATGGGCGATATCGACATGGCCCAGCTCAAGCAGCGCGGCCCCCAGAACGACATCGAGAAGCTGCGGATCGAGATCTTCGACAAGGTCAACGCGCTCGGTATCGGCGCGCAGGGGCTTGGCGGCCTTTCGACCATCCTCGACGTCAAGATCCTCGATTATCCGACCCATGCGGCATCGAAGCCGGTGGCGATGATCCCGAACTGCGCGGCGACCCGCCATGCGCATTTCCATCTCGACGGCTCGGGCCCGGCCTATCTCGATCCGCCGAATCTCGACGAATGGCCGAAGGTGGAATGGGCGCCGTCGAAGGAGTCGATCCGCGTCGACCTGAACGCGCTGACCCCCGAGATCGTCGCGAGCTGGAAGCCGGGCGACCGGCTGCTGCTCAACGGCAAGATGCTCACCGGCCGCGATGCCGCGCACAAGCGCATCCAGGAGATGCTGGCGAAGGGCGAGCCGCTGCCGGTCGATTTCAAGGGCCGGGTGATCTACTATGTCGGCCCCGTCGATCCGGTGCGCGACGAGGTCGTCGGCCCCGCCGGCCCGACCACCGCGACCCGCATGGACAAGTTCACCGACATGATGCTCGAGCAGACCGGCCTCATCGCCATGGTCGGCAAGGCCGAGCGCGGGCCTGCGGCGATCGAGGCGATCCGGAAGCACAAGGCCGCCTATCTGATGGCGGTCGGCGGTGCGGCCTATCTGGTGGCCCGCGCGATCAAGGGCGCCAAGGTCGTCGGCTTCGCCGATCTCGGCATGGAGGCCATCTACGAGTTCGATGTTAAGGACATGCCGGTCACGGTGGCCGTAGACGCGACCGGCGAGAGCGTCCACCACACCGGCCCGCTGGTGTGGCGCGAGAAGATCGCCAAGGAGAAGCTGCTCGAGACCGCGTAAGGCGCCGTCGCCCCGGCGGAGGCCGGGGCCTCGGTCGGCGAGGGCGGAGTAGGGGTGGCACGGCACTCCTGAGATCCCGGCCTCCGCCGGGATGACGTGGAGGGATAAGGGGGCTAGCCGCCCTTTTCTCCGTTCACGGTCAGCGAATAATGGATGCGGACCCAGGCGCCGATCAGCGGCTTGCCGTCGGCACGCGGGGGGCGGACGCGGAATTGCCAGGCGGCCTGTCGGACGGCCCGGGCCATGCCGGATCCCATCGGCCCCTCGTCCAGCTCGCGGCAGTCCTCGACGCGATAGTCCGCGATCGTCCGGCAGATGATCTCGCCCCATCCCGATCGCGGCGTGCCCTTCGGAAGATAATAGGCGAGCTCGGCCTGGGTCGGCTCGCGATACCATTCGGCGTTGTAGAGGCGCGCGCCGCCCGGCCCTTCGCCGGATCCGCTGCTGTCGGCGGAGCCGGTGCCGCCGGTGCCGCTTGCCCCTTGTGTGCGTGAAGGGATCTTGCCGATATCGCTGGCGGCGAACACGTCGCTGCTGACCAGCATCATCCTGAGCGGTGCGGCCGCCGGCAGCGGCGGATCTGGCAGCTTCGGCGCGGTCACGGCTTCGACCGGCCTGGGCGTCGCCTTGCGTGCTGCGGCCTTCCTCTCGGCCTTGGGTTCGCGCAGCGCGAGCAGTGGAAAGCTCTTATACTCCGGCTCGACTTTCCTGACCGCGAGCGGCGGCGCCATGAGGAAGGCCAGGAGGACAGCGACCAGGTGGACGGCGGCGGCGAGCAAAAGCCCGATGGCGCGCCGCGTCAACAGCTCGGGGCGCCGCGCCGGCAGGAGTGTTCGGAAGGCCGGACGCATGAGGATCGCCCCTAAACACCGCGACGACATGCCGCAACCCGATCGGCACGTCTCTATGATGCCACGCTGTCTCCCGGATGAACCGGCCAGCAAAAAGGCAGGGTCGTATCGCCATTAGCATCGCCGGCCGCCGTGAAGCGGCGCTCGACGAACAGCCCCCGACCCTCGCCGTCGACCGCGATCACCGAACTGCACCGCGTGCCATAGACCGGATTTCGGATGAAGATCGGACTGTGGTTCGGTTCCTGCGGCACGTCGGAGGGTTGGACAGGGTCGAGGCCGATATCGGGAAGCGCTTCCTCGCGCAGGCCTTCGAGCAGCAGCTCGGGCGTGTCGGCCGGGCCCATTAGCCAATCCAGAAGGATGGATTTGAGCCTTAGCGTCTTGGGCCAGGGTTCGTCGAGCGCCCCGTTGGACAGGCCGTAGAGGCCGGAACCGAGGCTGGTGTGCAACGCCGCCGGACGATTGGACAGGAAGCGGGCGCGATCACCGTCGATCGCGATCAGGTTGACCGGATTATAGGCGTCTATCGCCATGCTGTCGGGATCGGTGCCTTTGAGCAGGCCGGTCACCAGTCCGCCGCGCGAAGGCCGGTCCTGCCCGGGCGAGCCGAAACCGCGCAGGTTGGTGACGACAGCGCAGCGACCTCGTTCGGAGACGCCCAGCCAGGTGCCGCCCGACTGCAGGTCGCGGCCCGCGAGCAGTCCGCTATCCTGCCAGCGCGCCAGCGGAGCGGCGGGGCGGGCATGGAACTCGTCGCGATTGGCGGCGATGACGAGCCGCCAGCGCGGATGGGCTTGCCAGGCCATGGCGAGGACGCACATCGGCGGCTCTACCGTTTCGGCCTGCCGCCGGGCCAGCGTGTCTCGGGCAGGAAGAACGTGGTGACGAGGGCGATGGCCATGCAGGCCGCCACATACCAGAAGAACGCGGCCTCGATCCCCGCGGCCTTGAACGACAGCGCGATCGATTCCGCGGTGCCGCCGAAAATTGCCTGACTGACCGCATAAGGCAGGCCGACGCCCAGCGCGCGGACGTGCGGCGGGAACAGCTCGGCCTTGACGACGGCGCTGGTGGCGCTCGATCCGGAGATGATCAGATAGGCGAGGCAGATCAGCAGAAAGGCGCTCACCATACTCTGCGCCGCGCCGATCGCGGTGAACAGCGGCACGGTGGCGATCCCGCCCAGAATCCACGTCCAGTAGAGCAGCGGCTTGCGGCCGATCCTGTCGGAGAGGGCGCCGAGCAACGGCTGGATGACGATGTAGAAGATCAGCGCCGCCGAGCAGATCAGCGACGCCTGGTCCTTGGCGAAGCCGGCGCTCGCGACCAGATATTTCTGCATATAGGTGGTGAAGGCGTAGAAGCTGACATTGCTGCCGATCGACAGGCCGAACACAAGGGCAACCTGCTTCGGCTGCTCGCGGATCAGCGTGACGAGACCTCCCTTGCGCTTCCGCGTGCCTTCTCCGAGGAAATCGGGTGTCTCGTCGATCCCGCGACGGAGCCAGAACACCGTGACCGCCAGGATGGCGCCGGTCGCGAACGCGATCCGCCAGCCAAAGGATTCGAGCTGGGCTTCGGTCAGGAACACGAACTGCAGCAGCACCAGCAGCGCGAGCGCGAGCAATTGCCCGGCGATCAGCGTGACATATTGGAAGCTCGACCAGAAACCGCGTCTGTCGGGCGGCGCAATCTCGGTGAGATAGGTGGCAGCGGTGCCGAACTCGCCGCCCAGGCTGAGTCCTTGGGCCATCCGCGCGACGACCAGCAGCAGCGGCGCGGCGAGGCCGATCGACGCATAGGTGGGGGTGCACGTGATGATCAGCGAGCCGGCGCACATCAGCGTGATGGACCAGGTCAGCGCGCTCTTGCGGCCGTAGCGGTCGGCGAGCACCCCGAGCAGCCAGCCGCCGAGGGGCCGCATCAGGAAGCCGATCGCGAACACGATGCTGGTGCTCAGCAATTGCGCGGTCGGATCGCCCTTCGGGAAGAAGCTCTTCGCGAAATAGAGCGAGAAGGCGGAGTAGATATACCAGTCATACCACTCGACGAGATTGCCGAGCGCACCGCCGACGACCGAACGGACGGCGTTGGGGCGGCGGGTTTCTGCTCTCACCTCTGTTCGTCATTCCAGCGAACGCTGAAATCCCTCTGTCTTCCTGGCCGCGAGGAAGAAGAAATGAGATCCCGGCTTTCGCTGGGATGACGAAGAGAGATGAGGGATCGGCTCAAAACAGACCCAGCCCGCCGATTTCAACATCGTCGAGCGCGATCCCGAACACGAAGTTCAGGCGCAGCCGATATGCCGTCGCGCTTTCGATGTCGGCCTCGACATGCTGATCGCCGTTGCGCCGGCGATAGTGGCGATCGGTGAGCGAGGCGAAGCCGGACGGAAGACAGATGCTGACCACCGAAAGGTTGGTGAAGCGGATATTCGGCCGGGTCGAGGACCAATGGTTGGACAGCTCGAGATCGGCCGATGCGACATTCTCCAGCGTAAAGCTGTACTGGGGCTGCCAATCTACGCCGGCGGAGCGACCATCGGTCGCAGCCGGGTCGCCGCGCCGTTCGAGCAGCCAGCCATGGTCTTCAATCAGCGAGAGGCGGAATTGGGCGCCGTCGGGCGCGGTCGCAGTCGAGCCTTCGAACAGCTTCATTGGCGGCGAGTAGCTGCCGCCGAAGCCGGCGTCGGCGATCCAGGGTTCGCCTTCGATCTGGATCAGGTTGAGGGTGTGGGTGCGCGGCGGGACTCCGTCAGCCATCAGCCAGATCCGCGCGAGCAGCGGCCGCGCATCGAAGCCGATCGCGGTCAATGCGCGCAGGAACAGCTGGTTCTGTTCGAAGCAATAGCCGCCGCGGCGGCGATGGACGAGTTTGTCGAACACATGGGCCGGATCGAGGCTGATGCCGCGGCCCAGCCGCACGTCGAGATTTTCGAAGGGAATCGACAGGCGGTGCGCGCGCTGCACGATGGCCAGTCCCTCGGCATCGGCGGCCGGTTGCAGCCCCAGGCCGATGCGGGCGAGGTAGCTGTCTAGGTCGATCGGTGCGCTTATTTGCATGGGCCGGTGCGGTGGCCGGTGCCGGTGGTCACGATCCTGACCGGCGCGCCATCCTTGGTGCCGGTGGACATCGTCGAAATCTCGTAGCTGTCGGGGGTATAGCTGCCCTTCGATGCGACCAGCAGCCCTTCGGGAAAGCGCTTGTTGACGCAGAAGGTGTCGAAGGCGAGCTTGCCGCCGACGAGCGAAAAGCGGCGCAGCTTGCAGACTGCGGCGTCGTCCTGGGTCAGCAAGGCTTCCGGGCGGCTCACCGCCTGCTGCGCGGTGTAGCAGCTCTTGCGGCTGCTGTTTCCGGCGAAGACCTTCACGACCCATTGCGGGACGCCGGGCACGTCGGCGCTGATCGTCTTGGTCTGATGCTGCCACGCGCCCGGCGCGAAGCCGTCGGCAGCGGCCGGCGCGGCCAACGCGAGCAGAATGAAGCCGGTCGCCATGTGACGCGTTTTCTTGCCGTTTCCCGCACTCATCGGACTGTTCTCCTCACGACTTCGATCCATTAACGGCTGACTGCTAAGGTTCAAGCCTGCTCGGCCGGGCGGGCGGCGATCTGTCGCCACGGGCCGGCTGTGCTGATAGGGTCTGCCGGGGGGTAGCTGCGCCACGTGTCGATGGTCTGGAATGGAGACGAACTTAGCGTCCGGCTGCTGGGCAGGCGTCGTCTCGGCTTCACGGCGCGCGCGACACGGGCGTGGCTGGCGAGGCCATGGTCGCCGGGCTCGAGGCGGCGGATCGCGCTGATCGCGATGAACGATGTGCTGGCATGGCCGCAAATCTATCCGCTGCTGCGCTACCGGGCACGGTTCGCAGCGTCGCAGACCGAGTTTCGGGTGTTCGACTATCACCATATCGATGTCGCGGATCTTGGAAGCGACCTGGCCGCGATAGCGGTGCAGGCGCCCTATGGCGCTGGAGACGGTGAGATCGAGCGGCTGCTCGGCGGACTGAAGGCCGCGCATCCCGATACGCCGCTGAGTTTTCTGGACTGGTTCGCGCCGACCGACATCCGCTTCTCGGAGCGCGTGACGCCCTATGTCTCGCATTATGTGAAGAAAGCGCTGCTGCGCGACCGCGGCGCCTATATGATGCCGACCGATGGCCATACCCAGCTTACCGATCATTTCAGCCGCCGGCTCGGCACCGACAATCCGGCGCCGGAGTGGCGGGTCGATCCGTCGATCGTCGATCGGCTGATGATCGGCCCGGCCTTCGCGACCGGGCCGGCGCTGCTGCCGGGCTTCGAACGGCCCGCCGCCGCATCGGCCCATCGCCCGATCGACCTGCATGCCCGGATCGCCGTCGAGGGCACGCCCTGGTACCAGGCCATGCGGCAGGAGGCGGCCGACAAGGTCGGATCAAGCTTCCCTGATCTGCGGGTCGCGGCGAGCGGCAGGATCTCGCGGCGGGCCTTCCTGGACGAGTTGCGGGCGTCGAAGCTGTGTTTCAGCCCGTTCGGCTATGGCGAGCTGTGCTGGCGCGACTATGAGGCTGCACTGTGCGGTGCGGTGCTCGTCAAGCCCGACATGTCGCACATCGAGTGCGATCCCGACATCTTCGTGCCGTTCGAAACCTATATTCCGGTGCGGTGGGACCTTGCCGACCTCGATGAGAAGGTCCGCGAGGCGCTGCGCAGGCCTGAGTGGCTGGCGGAGATAGCTGCAGCCGCACGGCAGCGGGTGGTCGAGTATCTCGCCGGCCCCAGCCTCGAACGCTTCGTCGCGGGGCTGTGTGGACGCTAGGTCCAGCCAGCCGCCGCTGCTGCGGCACGAGGATCATGCCCGCACCGCCTATCTGGACGGGTGGCGCGGCGTCTCGATCCTGCTGGTGCTGATCGGCCACTTCACCGGCCTTCCGGCGATCCGCTGGGGCCAGCTCGGCGTCGAGCTGTTCTTCGCGCTGTCGGGACGGCTGATGGCGCAGATCCTGTTCGTCGACGGCTTCCCGCTGCGGCCGTTCTTCGCGCGTCGCTTCTCGCGTGTCTGGCCGGGGCTGCTCGTGCTGGTGCTCGTGCTGATGGCTCTCTCCAGCTACGGCTGGCCGCCGGGCGAGGCGCCGATCGATGGCGGCACCGCGCTGGCGACGCTTGGACTGGCTTGGGAACGACCTCTTGTTGGCTTGAAAACAGCCCGCGCTGCTCACACCGCAGCGTGTCATCCAGCGGGAGATGATAATTGCTAATGCGACGGAGGAGAGTACGCAAAAATCCAGTGCAATCGCATCCGTCGCCCGCGCCGCGAAATTTGGCCTCGTCATTGATTGCATTATGTTAGAAAATGATTTGTCATCCTTCGATGTGAACGAGTAATTATGCAAGAAACCGTCGGTTCTCGATTCGATTCTAAGTCGAACTCCGCTGGATTTGACTATTTACGTATCGGTTTGTCGGCTGCTATATGCATCTGGCATTCGTGGTGGATATTCACGGGAAGACTTGCGTGGGATCTGCCCCTTTGGCGCGGTTGGCTCGCATTCGTACCACAGAGCTTCATTCCGATGTTTTTCGCGCTTTCCGGGTTTCTTGTTGCAGGAAGCCTTGAACGCAATCGGCTCCATCATTTTCTCGCGCTTCGCGTCTTGCGGATTATTCCGGCACTTGCTTTTGAGATCATCATATCCGCTTGTGTGATCGGCGCCCTGTTCACCAGTCTACCGCTCGGACAGTATTTCACTTCCAGAGAGTTTTCGACCTACTTCCTGAATATTGTAGGTTTGGTTCATGTTACGCTGCCTGGGGTGTTCCCAAAAAACCCTTTGTCCAGCCTCTCGAATCCGCAGCTCTGGACCATTCCCTTCGAGCTTGAATGCTACGCCGTTCTGAGCCTACTGTCACTACTCGGCCTCATATGGAGACGCAGCTATCTACTAATATTAACGATTATTTTGATAATTGCACGGACAATCTATATTGCGTTTATCAAAAACGATGACTCCACGGGTTCGATGGTTGCCGGTCATTTTACTGGTCGAATTCTTATACTCATGTTTCTGGCGGGGGTGTTGGTCTATCGTTACCGGAGTCGGATTCCGTACTCCGATCTACTGGGATGGGCCTCACTGGCATTGATTTCTGTTCTACTCAGATATCCGGCTCTATGGTGGTTGGCTGCGATTCCAACAGGTTATTTCATCGCTTGGTTCGGTTTGAAGCAATTGCCGGCCCTACCGTTCGGTGATCTGTCTTACGGCGTATATTTGTTCCACTTCCCCGTCACGCAGATGCTAATGGCCTTGGTGGGTCGCTTCATGGGATGGTGGTGGCCCTTCGCTATCATCAGTCTCTTCGGAAGCGTAGCGTTCGCTGCAGTGTCCTGGAGGCTGGTCGAAAACCCACTGCTGGCTAGAAAACGCATCATTCTCGAAAGGCTAGATGCGATCTGGGAGCATGCGCGACCGACGTGACCTAAGCGTCAATCAGTCAATAGACTAGCTTCACCATCGGCTATCTGCGGGACCTCGTCGTCCCCGGCAGCGCCAGCTTCGACCATCTGGTCGCGCGCGATCGAGGAGCACAAGCTATTGGGTGACGGGCCTTCCAGTCGCTCTATTTGAATCTGTTCAACCGTCTGGCCCAGGGCTGCAACCTGCGCGGCGCCCAGTCGCGGATGAAATGGTCGACCGCCACTTTCGGGTCGCGCCGGTCGCCGCTGCCGGGGCGGCGGCGGAAGCTGGTGGTGCGGCTGCGCAGGCCGTCGGCCTGGGGCGCGGTGTAATAAAGGTGGCGCCCAAGCGCGCAATTCCGATCATCAGGCTTTTGCCCTTACCGCCGCGATTTTTTAACGGCTGGCCGTCACGGTTCAAGCCTGCTCCCTCACCTATTGAGGCAGCGGGATATTCCAGTGATGCTCCGCATCGAGGCCGTAGACATCCCGCAGCCGGACCAGCGATGGTGTCAGGCTCGTGATCAGCGCGGTTTCTTCGTCCGGCGTGAGCCGGAAACGCCCTGGAATTTTGATCGGCCGATGTCCCCTGGCGCGCACGGCAGGCGGCAGCAACGCGCCCAGTGCGCGGTAGATGGCCGGTGCACGCCGTAGCAGGCGCGTGATGCCTATTGGCTCCTTGCGCTCACCCGCCCGGTTTTGAAAGCGGGGCCGCCGCAGCGAGGCAAGTGGCGGCAGGCCGATAAAGTCTAGGGCCCGCTCCACCAGCGCTTCAGGATCGCGCTCAAGCTCTTCGGTCGTAAGCAGCAGCATGTCGCCGCTGTCATACCAGTAGCGAAAACGGTCGATCTGTGCCGCATAGTCGGACGCGGCTAGCGATACCGGGCTCACGCCATGATCGAGGCTATGGTCGGGTCGATCGGACCGAATCTGGTTGACCTCGTCGCGCATCAACTGGGCGTGCCGCGCATGAGATTCGATGCGGCGCAGCGGATGCCGCACCAGATAGATCAATTTATAAGCGCCACCCGAGGCCGCCATCCGCGCTGGCACATCGCCGCAATAGGGATATTTGCTGCAGTCCGTACTGCCGTCGAGAATCCACCGGCGGTCGCCTGCGGTTGGATAGAGACCCTCATACCAACCGAGTCCGCGCGCGAAGCGCTCGTCGGACGAGAAATACTTGGGTTCCTTTTCCGCCGAGGAGGCGATGTCGGGATGTTGCGCCAGATAATCATAAAGCGACGTGGTGCCGCACTTCATGGCGCCGACGATCAAGATACAGGGTTTGAAGGCCACGCGGGATTGATCGCGCCAATCGTGCCTGAAGGCAAGCGCCAGTCAGCGAAAGCGGTTGAAGCGCCGTGCGAAGGGTTGGAGACGTGGCGGAATCCAGTCGCGAACGAAATGATCGACCGCTACCCGCATGTCGCGGCGGTCCGAACTGCCCGGCCGGCGGCGGAAGGAGGTCGTGCGGCTGCGTAGGGCTTCGGTCTGCGGCGCGGTATAATAATAGGTCGCAATCGAGCGGCGGGCGCGTCCGGGCGGGCAGGTGAGCGGCTCGGGATGGCCATGATAGCTGTCGGCATCGGTGTTGAAGATCACCGCACGGCCGAGGATCGGCGCCACCTTTGCGACGCATGCTTTCATGTCTCGATCCCAGAGTTCGAGATCGCCGCCATAATCAGGAAGCCAATCTTCATTGAGGTATATGAGCAGGTTCAGCCGCCGCTCGACGAGCATCGGCTTGTGCAGGTTGAAATCGGCGTGGATTGAAAGATGCCCGCCCGGCCGCGTCTCATGCAGGCCGCCGCCGATATAATAGGGATCCGGGATGAGACCTGCGATCCCGGTGAGTGCTTCGAGGAAACCCAGGAAAGCGGGACCGTTGAGTTCGAGCAACAGATGGCGCAGGCGCGGATCGATGATCTCGTCGGGCGCGAACTGGAATTTGAGCCGCTCCTGATCGCGGTCGAAGAAACTCTTGCCCTCGGCCGACGGGAATTGGGCGGCCATGTCGCGCAGCAGCGCGGGATCAAGCAACTCATCGAGCACGATATGCGGAAAGGGCTGCGCGGCCGCATAGGCCGCTGCGTAGTCGGTGCCGATCTTCCGGCATTGGGCTGCGTCGAAGCCAAGCCAACCCCGGTGATTGGAGAAGGTGAGGATGCTCATGCGGCTTTGATCCACAATCTCACGATCGATGTCATGGGGCAGGCGCTGCGGCCGCGATCGCGACTGGCGGATGGCCGAGCCATGCTTGCGTCAGCCGGCGGCGAGCGGGAATCTCGATCAACCGGAAGGTGAAATGGGAGACCAGCAGCACGATGGCCGTATATCCGATCAGATAGGCCGTCCGCGCGATGGCCGGGTCGAGTGCGATATGGCGCGTCATATAGCTCCAGGGCACGATGAATATTGATCTTATGAACAGATGGTTGAGGTAGATCGAATAGGAACGATCCCCAAGCCATAGCAGCGGCGCGCAGCCGAGCGCGCAGCCGAGCGCGCGGCCGACGGGACCGCAATCGGTCCAGCAGCTTGCCACCAGCAGCGCAAAAGGCAGGATGATCAGCACATCGTTCGAGGAAACCGCGAGGAGCAGGATGCTCGCCACGCCGGCGACTATCTGCAGCGTGGCGAGCATAGTCGGCGGCAAGGCCGCGATGCGTTCGCGGCCATAGAATATCAGCATGCCAACGGAGAAGCCCGCGAGGCAGCGGAACGGTGCTATGCCGGCGATGATGTCGAGCGATCCCGAATCGACGGCGACCAGAGCATAGAAGAGAGTGGCGGCGAACAGCAGCAGGGCCCGGTTCAGCATCGGCATCCGGCAGTTCAGCGAGACGATCGGCGGAAACAGGAGATAAGTGAACATCTCGGCGCTGATCGACCAGCTTGGCGTGTTCCAGCCTCCACCAAAGGGCAGCCAGGCGTTGAGCAATAGCAGCTGTGCCACCAAGTTTAGGATGCTATGCCGGTCCCACGGCACCATCGCCGAACCTACATCCAGCATTTGCGCCATGATTCGGAATGCCAGCAGTGCGACGAGTGTGAACAGCAGCAGCGGATAGATCCGCGCCAGCCGGCGCAACAGGAAGTCGCGGGCTTCCTTCCGGTCATATGCCACGCCGCGATCGGCGCGATTGACATGGCTGATGATGAACCCGCTAAGGATGAAAAACAGGTCCACCATCAGATAGCCGCGCTGGAAAAGGGCGGTCGCTTGCTCGAATGGCAGATGATAATCGGCACCGTACTGAACGTGATAGAAGAGCACCATCAGCGCCGCTATGCCGCGCATTCCGCTATGCGATCTGATTTGTCCCGGCGCCCCCACCGTTCCTCGCTAACGACGCGGACAGGGCTCGGCAAGATTGTCAGGCGCGGCTTTCGGACTATATTTGTTCCATGACCATCCAGATCCGCACCAGCCTCGACGATGTCGATCTCGGCCAGACCTTCATACCCCATCGTCCCGAGCGCCCGGAAAAGACCGAGGGCGGCAAGGCGTTCAAGCTCGTGTCCGACTATGAGCCGTCGGGCGACCAGCCTGCCGCGATCGCCGAGCTGACTGCCCAGGCGGACGCAGGCGAGCGCGATCAGGTGCTGCTCGGCGTCACCGGATCGGGCAAGACCTTCACCATGGCCAAGGTGGTGGAGCAGCTGCAGCGTCCGGCGCTCGTGCTCGCACCGAACAAGATCCTGGCGGCGCAGCTTTACGGCGAATTCAAGCAGTTCTTCCCCGACAATGCGGTCGAGTTTTTCGTCAGCTATTATGATTATTATCAGCCCGAAGCCTATGTGCCCCGCTCGGACACCTACATCGAGAAGGAAAGCTCGGTGAACGAGGCGATCGACCGGATGCGCCATTCGGCGACCCGGTCGCTGCTCGAACGCGACGACGTGCTGATCGTGGCGTCGGTATCGTGCCTCTACGGCATCGGTTCGGTCGAGACCTATTCGGCGATGATCTTCGACCTCAGGAAGGGCGAGACGGTCGACCAGCGCGAGATCATCCGCAAGCTCGTCGCGCTCCAGTACAAGCGCAACGATGCTGCCTTCGCGCGCGGCAATTTCCGGGTGCGCGGCGACAGCCTGGAGATTTTTCCGTCGCATTATGAAGACAGCGCGTGGCGGGTCGCTTTCTTCGGCGACGAGATCGAGGAGATCGTCGAATTCGATCCGCTGACGGGCAAGAAGGCGGCAAGCCTCGACTCGGTGCGCGTGTTCGCCAACTCGCACTATGTCACGCCCGGCCCGACGATGAAGCAGGCGATGGAGGCGATCCGTTTCGAACTTGCCGAACGGCTCAAGGAACTGGTCGGCGAAGGCAAGCTGCTCGAGGCGCAGCGTCTGGAGCAGCGCACCAATTTCGACCTCGAGATGATCGCGGCCACCGGCAGCTGCGCCGGCATCGAGAATTATTCGCGCTTCCTGACCGGCCGCATGCCGGGCGAGCCGCCGCCGACGCTGTTCGAATATCTGCCGGAAAACGCGCTGCTGTTCGTCGACGAAAGCCATCAGACGATCGGCCAGATCAACGGCATGGCGCGGGGAGATCACCGGCGGAAGATCACGCTCGCGGAATATGGCTTCCGCCTGCCGTCCTGCATCGACAACCGGCCGCTGCGCTTTGCGGAGTGGGAGGTGATGCGGCCCCAGACAGTTTATGTCTCGGCGACGCCAGGTAATTGGGAGATGGAGCAGACCGGCGGCGTCTTCACCGAGCAGGTGATCCGCCCGACCGGGCTGATCGATCCGCCCGTCGAGGTGCGCCCGATCGAGAGCCAGGTCGACGACCTCGTCCATGAGGTTCGCGAGACCGCCAAACGGGGCTATCGCTCGCTGGTCACCACGCTGACCAAGAGAATGGCGGAGGACCTGACCGAATATATGCATGAGGCCGGCATCAAGGTCCGCTACATGCATTCGGATGTCGAGACGCTCGAACGCATCGAGCTGATCCGCGACCTGCGGCTCGGCGTCTATGACGTGCTGGTCGGCATCAACCTGCTGCGCGAGGGGCTCGATATTCCCGAATGCGGGCTGGTCGCGATCCTCGATGCCGACAAGGAAGGCTTCCTGCGTTCCGAAACCTCGCTCATCCAGACGATTGGCCGCGCCGCGCGCAATGTCGATGGGCGGGTGATCCTCTATGCCGACAGCATAACCGGATCGATGGAACGTGCGATGGCCGAGACGGCGCGGCGGCGCGAGAAGCAGGCCGCCTATAATCAGGAGCACGGGATCACGCCGGAGACGATCCGGCGCAACATCACCGACATCGTCGGCCATCTCGCGTCGCGCGACCAGGTCACGGTCGACACCGGCATCGACGAGCGCTCGCACATGGTCGGCCATAATCTGCGCGGCTATATCGAGGACCTCGAAGCGCGCATGCGCGCGGCGGCGGCGGATCTCGAGTTCGAAGAGGCCGGACGGCTGCGCGACGAGATCCGCCGGCTGGAGCAGGAGGAGCTCGGCTTGCCGGTCCAGGAGCATCGAGCGCCGGTCAAGGCCCATGCCACCGGCGGCAAACCCGGAACGCGCACCACCAAATATAGCAAGATGCGGGCCGCCAAGCGGCGCTGAGACATTCCGCTACGGAATCTTAACTCGTTACGCGAATTTTCGTGCCGAACTGCGGATAAGTATTTATAGTGGAATCAGGGGAGTAACAGGAGGAAGCATCATGTACGAGACGAGTCGCACGTCCGGAACATCGCGTGCCCGTTCTACGCAGCCCACGTCCGAAGCTTGGCATGAACTCAGCCGCTATGTCCTCGCATCGCGAATAGCGCCCGCCAAGCGAAGTGCGCACCGTGGAGAGCCCGACGGCTCCGCTGACTGAGGCAGGGCGAACCACAACAGCAGCGGGAGGCGGTACGCGCCGCGACGGAAGTGACGATTGACCGGTTCGATCTGCAGCGGTTCGTCTCCGCGCAGGAAGGCATTTACTCCAGTGCATTGGCCGAGATCCGGGACGGGCAGAAGCACGGTCATTGGATGTGGTTCATCTTCCCGCAGCTCGCCGGGCTCGGCCGCAGCGCGACGGCGCAACATTATGCGATCCGCTCCCTCGACGAAGCGCGCGCCTATCTCCAGCATCCGATCCTCGGCGAACGCCTGCGGGCATGCGTTACCGCGGTACAGGACCTCGACCAGCGTGACGCCGGAGCTGTGTTCGGGGCGGTGGACGCGCGCAAGCTGCAATCTTCGTTGACCCTGTTTGGACGCGCGGATGGAGGCTCCCTGTTCGAGGCGGCGCTGAAGCGTTGGTTCGATGGCGAGGTCGATGAGGCCACCATGGCATTGCTCGCCAGCACGGGCTGTTGATCGGGCGCAGCCCGCCGGACTGGCCTTGCCTGACGCTTCACGACATGCTGTGCTCACGCCCCATGCAGATTGCTGTGCTCACCTTCGACGGCTTCAACGAGCTCGATTCCTTCGTCGCGGCGGGCATTCTCAATCGGATGCGCGCAAGGGGCTGGATGGCGCATATCGCCGCCCCCAGCGAGACGGTCGCGTCGATGAACGGCGTCGTCGTGCAGCGCCAGAAGCCGCTCGAGTTTGCTGCGGAGGCCGATGCGGTGGTGATCGGCAGCGGCGTCAGGACGCGTGAGATCGCAGCCGATCCGCGCATGCTGGCACGCATAGGGCTCGATCCGGCGCGCCAGCTGATCGCGGCGCAATGTTCGGGCACGCTGCTGCTCGCCAAGCTCGGGCTGATCGGTAGCCTGCCGGCCTGCACCGACCTGACCACCAAGCCCTGGGTCATGGAAGCCGGGATCGAAGTCATCGATGCGCCGTTCGTGGCGCATGGCAATGTCGCGACCGCGGGTGGATGCCTGGCGTCGACATATTTGACGGCCTGGCTGATCGCCCGGGGCAGTGGCATCGAGGCTGCCGCCGCGGCACTCCATTATGTCGCGCCGGTCGGCGAGAAGCAGGCTTGGGTCGACCGGGCGCTTGCCGTCGTCAGCCCGTTTCTGCCTGTTCCCGTTGCGGTCACCGTGTAGAGGCGCCCGGTGGTAACGCCGAGGCTTATGCTCAGTCGGTGAACGGATCACGGACCAGGATGGTGTCCTCGCGCTCCGGGCTGGTCGAGACGAGTGCGACCGGACACTGGATCAGTTCTTCGACGCGGCGGATATATTTGATCGCCTGGGCGGGAAGTTCGGCCCAGCTGCGCGCGCCGGCGGTGGACTCGCTCCAGCCTTCGATGGTCTCGTAAACCGGCTCGACCCGCGCCTGATCCTGCGGGTGGGGGGGCAGATAGTCATAGGTCTTGCCGTCGAGCGTATAGCCGGTGCAGATTCGGATCTCTTCGAAGCCATCGAGCACGTCGAGCTTGGTGAGGGCGACGCCGGTGATGCCCGATACGGCCGCCGATTGGCGCACCAGCACCGCATCGAACCAGCCGCAGCGGCGCTTGCGCCCGGTGACGGTGCCGAACTCGCGGCCGCGCTCGCCGAGGCGCTGGCCGGTCTCGTTCTCCAGCTCGGACGGGAACGGCCCCGAGCCGACGCGCGTGGTGTAGGCCTTGACGATACCCAGCACGAAGCCGGCGGCGGACGGGCCGAGTCCCGAACCACTGGAGGCGGTGCCGGCGATCGTGTTCGACGAAGTGACGAACGGATAGGTGCCGTGATCGACATCGAGCAGCACGCCCTGCGCCCCTTCGAACAGGATGCGGCGGCCTGCCTTGCGCGCCTCGTTGAGCGTCAGCCAGACCGGCTTGGCGAAGGGCAGGATGAAATCCGCGATCTCGGCCAGATCGGCCTTGAGCCGGTCGCGGTCCACCGGCTGCTCGCCGAAGCCGGCACGCAGCGCGTCGTGATGCGCGCAGATCCGGTCGAGCTGAAGCTCAAGGTCGTCGAGATGGGCGAGGTCGCACACCCGGATCGCGCGGCGGCCGACCTTGTCCTCATAGGCCGGGCCGATGCCGCGCCGCGTGGTGCCGATCTTGCCGGCCCCCGAGGCGTCTTCGCGCAGGCCGTCCAGGTCGCGGTGGATCGGCAGGATCAGTGGGCAGGTTTCGGCCAGCTGGAGGTTGGCCGGGGTGATCGTGACGCCCTGGCCCTGCAGCTTGGCGACCTCTTCGCGGAAATGCCATGGATCGAACACGACGCCATTGCCGATCACCGACAGCGTACCGCGCACGATGCCCGACGGCAGCAGGCTGAGCTTGTAGGTCTGGTTGCCGACGACGAGGGTATGGCCGGCATTGTGCCCGCCCTGGAAACGCACGACGACGTCGGCGCGCTCGGCGAGCCAATCGACGATCTTGCCCTTGCCCTCATCGCCCCACTGGGCGCCGATCACGGTGACGTTGGCCATCAGTCAGTCCTGTTCAACTTCCCGCATCACGGGATTCAAAGGGATTCGGGCACAGAGCCGCGAAGGATATGGGTGCAGCCGAGCGCTGCAGCCTCGTCGGTGTCGGTCAGCGCGGCGATGGTGATCCAGTCTTCGGCGCGCAACCGCGCCGCCAATGCCGGATCGGTGCCGAGCGGCAGGAAGACGCGGCGATGCTCGACGACGCCGAGGCCGACATCGACCAGCGGATCGATATAGAGCGAGAAGCCGATCGCCTTTTCCTCACGCCCGTCCGGGTGGACGATCGTATAGCTTCCACCGCGGCCGATCTCGCCCGACAGGCCCCGGCCGAACAGCGAGAAGCCTATCCAGCTCTGATATTCGAAGCCGTGGCGCTCGGTCGGGTCGAGCGTCAGCGTGACCTGGGCGCCGAGCGCGGCCTCGATCGCCTCGATCGCCTCGATCCGCTTGTCGAGCGCCTTGGCCCCGGCAATGGCGCGGAGCCGGGCGAGGGCCGGGGCAACCGGGCCGGCGGCCTCGATGAAGGGCAGATAGGCGTCGGCGCCAAGGCCCGCCAGCCCGCCGGCATCCTTGGCGTCGAGCATGTCGCGCACGGTGTCGATCTTCTCGGGCGGCAGCGGCATCGCCCCGGCGGCAAGCGTTTCGACGAGATCGGGCAAGGTGAGGTCGACGGTGATGCCGGTGACGCCGGCCACCTCGAGCGCCTCGACGGCGACGCGCAGCACCTCGATCACCGCGGCGAGACTGTCGCTACCGATCAGTTCCGCCCCGGCCTGGGTCAGCTCGCGCTCCGGGCGCAGCTGGGTCGCGCGCAGCTTGAGCACCGGGCCGCCATAAGCGAGCCGCAGCGGGCGCGGGCGGTGGCCCATGCGGGTGGCGGCGATGCGGCCGACCTGTGCGGTGATATCGGGCCGAAGCGCCAGTGTACGCTGCGACAGCGGATCGACGAAGCGCAGCAGATCCTGCGAGCGCGCCGATTTGAGCTGTGCGACGAGCCCTTCCTCGAACTCCGCGAGCGGCGGCGACACGCGCGCATAGCCGTGCCGGCCGATCGCGACGATCACCCTGTGCAGCAGGCGCGACCCGGCTTCCGCCTGCGGCGGCAGGCGATCACGCAATCCTTCGGGCAGGAGGCCGGGGGTAATGGTCATCGGCTGAGGCTCATAGCGGCGATTGCACGCGGTTCAACTTGTACCTTCGTCATTCTGCGGACGTGGAAGGTCAATCTGATCGAGATTGCCAATCCCGGCCGGCGCGATCTTTATGACGAGATCATCGCCTAGCCGGGAGAGATATGAGCCCCAGCCTTCGCTGGGGCGACGTGTCACGGCCTAGAAGCTCAGCGTCTTGGCGGACTTAACGCCGGGCAGCTGGGCGATCTTTGCCTTCACCCTGTTATCCACCTTGGTGTCGACCGATAGCAGCAGCACCGCTTCGCCGCCCGCCGTGCGGCGGCCGAGATGGAAGGTGCCGATGTTGATCTCTGCTTCGCCCAGCGTCGAACCCAGCCGGCCGATGAAGCCCGGCGCGTCGACGTTGACGATGTAGAGCATGTCGCCGCTGAGATCGGCCTCGACCTTCACCCCATAGATTTCGACAAGGCGCGGCTCGGCATTGGCGAACAGCGTGCCCGCGACCGACTTGGCGCCCTCCGACGTGGTGACGGTGACGCGTACCAGCGTCGAATAGTCGCCCTCGCGGTCGTGGCGGACTTCGCGCACGTCGAGGCCGCGCTCCTTCGCGAGGAAGGGCGCGTTGACCATGTTCACCGTGTCCGAATAGACGCGCATCAGCCCGGCGAGCACCGCGCCGGTGATGGGCTTCTGGTTGAGCTCGGCGGCAGCGCCCTCGACTTCGATCGCGATCGCCTTGATCGCGTCGCCCTCGAGCTGGCCGACCAGCGCGCCGAGATGCTCGGCCAGCGCCATGTACGGGCGCAGCTTGGGGGCTTCCTCGGCCGACAGCGACGGCATGTTGAGCGCGTTGGTGACGCCGCCGGACAGCAGGAAGTCCGAGATCTGCTCTGCGACCTGGATCGCGACGTTGACCTGGGCTTCGTTGGTCGACGCGCCAAGATGCGGGGTGGCGATGAAGTTGGGCGTGCCGAACAGCGGCGATTCCTTGGCCGGTTCGGTAACGAACACGTCCATCGCCGCGCCGCCGACATGGCCGCTGTCGAGCGCTTCCTTGAGCGCCGCCTCGTCGACCAGGCCGCCGCGCGCGCAATTGACGATGCGCACGCCCTTCTTGGTCTTGGCGAGGTTTTCCTTCGACAGGATGTTCCGGGTCGAATCGGTCAGCGGCGTGTGCAGGGTGATGAAGTCGGCGCGCGTAAGCAGTTCGTCGAGCGCAACCTTTTCGACGCCCATCTCGATCGCGCGCTCGGGCGTCAGGAAGGGATCATAGGCGACAACCTTCATCTTGAGGCCCAGAGCGCGATCGGCGACGATCGAGCCGATATTGCCGGCGCCGATCAGGCCGAGGGTCTTGTTGGTCACCTCGACGCCCATGAAGCGGTTCTTTTCCCACTTGCCGGCCTGGGTCGACTTGTCGGCTTCGGGCAGATCGCGGGCGAGCGCGAACATCAGCGCGATCGCGTGCTCGGCAGTGGTGATCGAATTGCCGAACGGCGTGTTCATCACGACCACGCCCTTGGCCGATGCGGAGGGAATGTCGACATTGTCGACGCCGATGCCGGCACGGCCGACAACCTTCAGGTTGGTGGCGGCTTCGAGAACCTCCTTGGTGACCTTGGTGGCGGAGCGGATCGCCAGGCCGTCATATTGGCCGATGATCGCGATCAGCTCTTCCTTGGTCTTGCCGGTAATCTCGTCGACCTCGATGCCGCGGTTGCGAAAAATCTGCGCGGCGAGAGGGTCCATCTGGTCGGAAATCAGTACCTTGGGCATGGATTTTATCCTTTGATCTCAGGCCGTCATCCCAGCGGAAGCTGGGATCTCACTTCTCTTCGTGAGCGAAGGAAGACAAGGAGATTTCAGCTTTCGCTGGAATGACGTTGCATAGGTGGAGGCCTGTCAGGCCGGGATGCGGGCCTGGTTCCAGGCCCAGTCGAGCCAGGGTCCGAGTGCCTCGACGTCGGCCGTGTCGACCGTGCCGCCACACCAGATCCGCAGACCCGGAGGTGCGTCGCGATAGCCCGCCACATCATAGGCGGCCTCTTCGAGTTCCAGCGCACCGGCCATCTTCTTGACGAGGGCGAGCTGTGCATCCTCATCGAGCCCTTCGACCGCGTGCTCGGCGAATTTGAGGCATACCGAGGTGTTGGACCGCGTCGCCGCGTCGGGGGCGAGGTGGTCGATCCAGTCGGTCTTCTGCACCCAGGCGTCAAGCGCCGCGGCATTGGCATCGGCGCGCGCGATCAACTCGGACAGGCCGCCGATCGACTTCGCCCATTCCAGGCTGTGGATATAATCCTCGATCGCCAGCATCGACGGCGTGTTGATCGTCTCGCCCTTGAAGATGCCCTCGATCAGCTTGCCGCCCTTGGTCATGCGGAAGATCTTCGGCAGGGGCCAGGCGGGGGTGTAGCTTTCGAGTCGTTCGACGGCACGCGGGCCAAGCACCAGGATGCCATGCGCGCCTTCGCCGCCGAGCACCTTCTGCCAGGAGAAGGTGACGACATCGAGCTTGTCCCACGGAATATCCTGCGCGAAGCAGGCCGAGGTGGCATCGGCGATGGTCAACCCTTCGCGATCGTCGCGGATCCAGTCGCCATTCGGTACGCGCACGCCCGAAGTGGTGCCGTTCCAGGTGAACACGATGTCGGTCGACTGGTCGAGCGCGGCGAGATCGGGCAGAGCGCCATAGGGTGCCTTGACCACGTCGGCCTCGATCTTGAGCTGCTTGACGACGTCGGTGACCCAACCCTCACCGAAGCTCTCCCAGGCAACCATCGTCGCCTTGCGGGCACCGAGCAGGCTCCACAGCGCCATCTCGACGGCGCCGGTGTCTGATCCGGGCACGATGCCGATGCGGTGCGTGGCGGGAATGCCGAGGATGTCACGGGTCAGATCGACCGCATGATTGATCCGCGCCTTGCCCAGCTTCGAACGATGCGAGCGGCCGAGCGAACCGGTGGCGAGCTTTTCGGGGGCCCAGCCCGGCGGCTTGGCGCAGGGACCGGAAGAGAAATGGGGACGTGCCGGCTTCGAGGCCGGGTATTCAAAATCAGTCATTTAAGACTCTCCTCACAGAGAGCACGCGCTGCGTTGGGACAGCGTGGCCCGCCGGCGCTTCTAGAGATGCGTGACTGCAAGTCAATGCGGGATGGCGATCGGGTGACATTTGAATAGATGACGTCACCCCGGCGGATGCCGGGGTCTCGGCCGTCAAGGACGGGTTGAGGTCGCGAACCACTATCGAGATTCCGGCCTCCGCCTGAATGATGCCCAAGAGAAAGGCCCCGGAGCGTCGCTCCGAGGCCTCTTAAAATCGATCGCAGCAGGACTATTTCGCCGGTGCGGCCTCGTTGCCTTCGGCCGGAGCCGCAGCATTGTCGGCTGGGGCGCCGGCAGCCGGGGCCGCTTCGGCGGGAACCGCCGGCATCGGCTTAGGCGCATCGCTCTGCTGGTTGAGATAGGCGATGACGTTGGCGCGATCTTCGGGCTTGGACAGACCGGCGAAGGTCATCTTGGTGCCAGGAGCGAACGCCTTGGGGCTCTTCAGCCATGCGTTCAGGCCGTCCCAATCCCAGGTTCCGCCCTTTGCCTTGAGAGCATCCGAGAAGGCGAACCCATGCGCGCCGGCACCGATCGTCTCGCCCAGTACGCCCCACAGGTTCGGACCAAGCGCGTTCGGGCCGCCCTTTTCCGCATTATGGCAGGCGCCGCACTTCTTGAACACGTCGGCGCCCTTGGCGGGATCGGCGCTCGCCAGATAGAAAGCGATCGGCTTGTCGGCGACAGCGCCGCCGCCCGCGTCGCCCTCTGCTTCGACGCCCTCGACGACATAGCCCATCTTCTCGGGCCGCTCAGCTTTGAAATATTCGCCGCTGAGGATCGAAAGGCCCAGTGCGGCAATGCCGCCAGCCAGCGCCCAGCCGGCAATCGTGTTAGCGCGATCGTCCATTTGCCCCACAAGCTCCCTGGTAACGTGGGAGATGGAACCCACGCGAAAATCGCGCTCCCTTTATAATCGGTTGGAGGGCTCCGCAAGCGTCCCGACACCCGAATATGCTGCGCTGCGACTTGCGATCGACCCGAGGTCCGCCTAATCGGCTGCGCAACATGCAGAACTATCCCGCTCCCGCCCAGGTGCTCGTCGCCGAAATGTCCGCTGCCTGTGCCGCCGACCCGGGCCGCGCCGTGGCGTTTCAGGGCGCTCCCGGGGCCAATTCGCATATCGCCGCGCTCGCGGCATTTCCGAACTGCCTGCCGCTGCCATGCTTCAGTTTCGAGGATGCGCTGGACGCCGTGAGCGACTTCCGCGCCGACTGTGCCGTCATTCCGATCGAGAATTCGCTGCACGGCCGTGTCGCCGACATCCACTTCCTGCTCCCCGAATCGGGACTGGTGATCACCGGCGAGCATTTCATGCGGATCAGCCATACGATGATGGCGCTGCCGAACCACGGCAAGATCACCGAGGTAATGAGCCACCCGCAGGCACTTGGGCAGTGCCGCCACTGGCTGCGCGCCAATGGCATCACGCCCATCTCCTATCCCGATACCGCCGGTGCAGCAGCCGCGGTGGCGGAAGCGGGCGACCTTCACGTCGGCGCGCTCGCGCCGGCGCTCGCCGCGCCGATCTACGGTCTGAAGGTGGTGAAGGACGATCTGCAGGACTCGGACGACAACACTACGCGCTTCGTCGTGCTGGCCCGCGCGGCACCGGACGTGCCGCTGGATAGCACGCCAGTGATGACCACCTTCATTTTCGAGGTGAAGAACATCCCGGCAGCGCTCTACAAGGCGATGGGTGGTTTTGCCACGAACGGCGTCAACATGACCAAGCTTGAAAGCTATCAGCGTGGCGCGACCTTCGCGGCAACCGAATTCTACGCCGATATCGAGGGCCATCCCGACCAGCCGCATGTCCGCCGCGCCCTGGAGGAGCTCGCTTTCCACACCAAGTGGGTACGTTTGCTCGGGACGTATCCGCAGGCCCGCGCGCGGGTGCTGGGCTAATCTGGATCGCCATGGCTGTGGGTCGGGCTACGCTCCATTCGACCAGGCGGTGAGCAGCGTATAGGCGATCGCCATCGGGAAGCTCATCTCGAACAGCGCGTCGGGATTGCCGGACAGCGCGGCGCGGACCTCCTCGCGATTCACCCATAGCGCATGGTCGATCTCCTTGGTGTCGAGCTGAAGCACGTCGCTCTCGACCTTGGCAATGCAGCCGATCATCAGCTGGGATTGCATCGGCCAAGGTTGGCTGGCGATGTAGCGGACCTCGGTGACGACGACGCCTGCCTCTTCATGAAGCTCGCGCGCAACGGCGTCCTCGATCGATTCGCCGACTTCGAGAAAGCCGGCGAGTGCCGAATAGAAGCGCGGCGGCATGCGGACATTGTGGCCGACCAGCACCCGATCCCCATATTCCGCGAGCATGATCACCACGGGATCGGTGCGCGGGAAATGCTCGGTGCCGCAGCCTCCATCCTCCTTGCGGCAGAAGCGTGCCCAGCCCGAGCGTCCTGCCGTGGTGACATGGCCGCAATTGGCGCACCAGCCGTGGCGGCTGTGCCAGTCGACCAGCGCCCGGGCGGCGGCATAGGTGCCGGCGTCGCCAGGCTCGGTCATCGATCCCACGGTCATGATACCGGCGCGCTGGTCGCTCGCCGGATCTATCCTCGTCAAGGAAACGAAGCGCGGCTTCCCGTCGATCAGGCCGAGTAAAGCCAGCGGCGCATCGGGATCCGCTTCGGCCAGCGAACCCCAGCTCAGCCGGCCGTCGGGATCGAGCACCGGACCGAGCCCCCCCAGCCGTAACAGCCGTGCCGAGAGGCTGGCGCGCTGCTCGTCGAAATAGGCCTGGTTATCGCGCTCTATATCGATGCGGACGAGCGGTGATCCAGTGAAGCCGGGGGCGGGAAAGTCGGCCATCATCTCTCCATGGGTCGGCGCGTGGCGATAGCGCAGGCAGCGGCGCGTGCGAAAAGGGTGGGGAGGCCGGCCTCCTCTATCCGCTCGATCGGCCACCATTCGCCGTCGCCGATCTCCTCCCGGCAACTGGCGGCCATCACCCGCAGGTCCAGCGCGAAATGGGTGAAGACGTGGGCAACCGTTCCCGCATCGCGCCATGCGCCGCCCATCGGTGCACCGGCAAGCCCGGGATCGATGTCGATCCAGGGACCGCTGGGCAGCGCGCGCATGCCGCCGAGCAGGCCCTTGGCCGGCCGCCGCACCAGCCAGACATGGTTGCCGCGTTCGATCCAGAATGCGGTGCCGCGGCGCTGCGGCTTGGTGCGCTTTGCGGCCTTGACCGGATAGGCCTCCGGATTGCCAGCCGACCGGGCAGCACAGCCCCCGCTCAACGGGCAAAGCAGGCATTGCGGCGCGCGGGCGGTGCAGATGCCCGACCCCAGATCCATCATCGCCTGCGCGAAATCGCCGGCCCGCGCGTCTGGTGTGATCCGGTCGACCGCGGTTCGCAGCGCGGCGCGCGCCTGCGGCAGGGGCTGGCCGAACGCGAAAAACCGGCTGCAGACACGCTCGACATTGGCGTCGATCACCACCGCGCGCTGTCCAAAGGCGATCGCCGCGATCGCGGCAGCGCTGTAGTCGCCGATGCCCGGCAGGGTGCGCAGCCCGGCCTCGCTGTCGGGAAAACGGCCGCGATGGTCGCGTGCCACCGCACGGGCGCAGGCGATCAGGTTGCGGGCGCGGGCGTAATAGCCGAGGCCTGCCCAGGCGGTCATCACCTCGGACTCGTCGGCGGCGGCGAGATCGTTCACCGTCGGCCAGCGGGTGGTGAAGCGTTCGAAATAGGGCTTCACCGCTGCCACCGTGGTCTGCTGCAGCATCACTTCGGACAGCCACACCCGATAGGGATCGGGTGCTGCCGCTCCGGCTTCGGCACGCCACGGCAGCCGGCGACGATGGACGTCATACCAGGCCAGCAAATTTTCAGCTACGGCATCGACGCGCATGGGGCGCCTATGGCATGAAGCGGGTATGAGCGAAACCGGCAAGACAGTGAAAACGGCGCGGCCCAAGGCGGCGAAAGCAGCGAAGCCGATCGAGCCCCGACCGCGCGGCGGCCAGGCCCGTTCGGTCGCGGATATGCTGCCCGATGTCGGCCGCGCTGCCTTTCGCCGCTTCGGCTTCGTGCAGAGTTCGGTGGTCAGCCGCTGGGCGGAGATCGTCGGCGAGCGCTACGCCAGGGTCTCGGTTCCCGAATCGATTCGCTTCCCCCAGGGCCGTCGCTCGGAAGGCGTTCTGGCGCTGCTGGTCGACGGCGCGCATGGCACGATGCTCCAGCATGTCGCGCCCACGATCATCGAGCGGGTCAACCGCTTCTTCGGCTATCCCGCGGTGGCGCGCATCGCGATCAAGCAGGGTCCCTGTGCCGCGCCGCCCGCGCCGGCGCCGCGAGTCGCTCCGCCCTCGCTCAAGATGCTGCCGGTCGATCTCGGCGACAGTCTGCGGACAGTTGGCGATCCCGAACTTCGTGCCTGCCTGGAATCGCTGGCGGGGGCGCTTGCCGCCACGAGCGGGCCGCCGGTCATCACGCCCGGAGACGGCGACCAGTGAAGATGCTACCGGTTGCAGCGGCTGCGCTGCTCGCCCTGTCGATGTCATCTGGCGTGTACGCTGCAAAACCGTTGGCAAAGGCAGCTCCTGCCGCTCGGAACTGGCTGCTGACGACCAGCCGCACCACCGAAGGCGCGATCGTCGTCGGCAACCCTGCGGCCAAGGTGAAGCTCGTCGAATATCTGTCGCTCACCTGCCCGCACTGCGCCGCATTGGCACGAGACGCGATGTCTCCGCTCAAGCGGGACTATCTCGCTAGGGGGATTGCGAGCCTCGAAGTGCGGCATGCCGTGCGCGACGGCTACGACTTCGTCGCATCTCTGCTGCTGCGCTGTGAACCGCGCGCGCTCTATCTCGATTCGATCGAAGCGCTGTTCGCCACCCAGCAGGACTGGATGACGAAGGGCGCGAGTGCTGCGAGTGCGCCAGACTTCGAAAGCAGGTCGGACGACGAAAAGATGGCGCTTGTCGCCAAGGCGGCCGGCTTCGATGCCTTCTTCATGAAGCGCGGCATGACACCGAAGGTCTATGCCAGCTGCATGGCCGATGCGGCCGGCAAGGACCAGCTCACGAAAATGGCCGGGAACAGCTGGCAACGCGACGCAATTCCCGGAACGCCGCTGATCCTGGTCAATGGGAAACGGCAGGAGAACGTCCACGAATGGGCGGATCTGGAACCCTTGATCAAGGCTGCCTTGCGCTAGAGTATGCTCGTTTGAGGTGGAAGCGCGTTGCGCTTCCGCCGAAAGCGTGAATCATGCTCTGTCAAAGATTTAGACCCTGATTCACGGATCAGGCTGATTGTGCCTGATCCGATCAAGGTCTAGGCAAGCGGCCTTCCTTCCTGTCCCGCTAACCAATTCGCTTATCCTGATTTCAAGGCTGCTGCCTGCTTGTGGTGCCGTCCTCGCGTGCTGGATGGACGGATTGGCGCCTGATGTTCGACAAGCTTATCGATCTGATCCGCAACGAAGCGGGCAACGCCCTGTTCCTGGTCGCATTGTCGTTTCCCGTCCTGATCGGGACCGGCGGGCTTGCTACCGACACGGTCCAGTGGACGGTGTGGAAAAGAGAGATCCAGCGCCAGGCAGACTCGGCCGCGCTTGCCGGTGCATATGCCAAGGCTCAGGGGGGCGACCCGATGGCGAGCGCCACGACCGAGATCAACCGGCACAGCTTCGTGACATTGCTGGGATCGCCCACGATCGAAAGCGCGCCGACGGCCGGCAGCTTTGCCGGAAACGCCAATGCTGTGCGGGTGGTGCTCAAGATGCAGAAGGCGCTGCCCTTCTCGAGCCTGTTCCTGAGTTCGGCACCGGTGCTGACCGCCGATGCAACCGCCGCCGTCATCAGCAACGGCAATTACTGCGTGATCTCGCTGGAGCCGACGAGCGCCACCGGGGTGACGATGCAGGGCAATGCGAGCGTGACGATGGGTTGCGGCATCGCCACCAATTCGATCGCCAGCAATGCCGTGACCGCTGGCGGAAGCAGCAGCATCTTCGCGACGCCGGTTGCGGCGGTCGGAGGGCTGCAGGCGAGCGCGAATTACGCGGCGGGCACCACGCTGCAGCCCTATTCGATAGCCCAGCCGGACCCTTTCGCCGGGTTGCCGACGCCATCGGTAACGACGTGCAGCGGAAAGCTTTCGGTGGCGCCGAACGCAACCCAGCACGTGACCAATGCCGCGGGCGTGTCCTGCTACCGCGGCATGGACCTGAAGGGCACGGTTAGCTTCGATCCCGGCGTGTATCTTATCGATGGCAGCTCGTTCAGCGCGGGATCGCAGACGGTGATCACCGGTACCGGGGTGACCTTCATCCTCACCAGCAGCAACGCGACGTCCAATCCGAGCACGATCGCGACGGTGGACATCAACGGCGGCGCCAGCCTGCAGCTCACCGCGCCGACCAGCGGGACCTACAAGGGGGTGCTGTTCTACCAGGATCGCCGCGCCCAGGATTCGGGGAGCAACACGGTCAACGGCAATGCCGGTTCGAAGCTGCAGGGGGCAATCTACATGGCGTCGCAGGCCGTGAGCTTCTCGGGAGATTCGGGCATGACAACCGAATGCATCCAGATCGTGAGCCGGCGCGTCACCTTCACCGGCAACACCATGATCGCGAATAATTGCCCGAGCGGTTCGGGCGCGTCGTCCTTCACCGGCGCGCGCGTCCAACTGGTGAGCTGAGAATGGGCTTGCGACGGCTTCGGGACCTGCCATCCGACGATCGCGGCATCAGCGTGATCGAGACTGCGATCGTGATTCCGGCCCTGGCGATGCTGATTGCCGGGATGTCGGATCTCGCGATGGGTTTCGCCGCGAAGCTGAGGGTGCAGCAGGCGGCAGCGCGCAGCGTCGAGATGGCGACCGCGGGCGGCTTGAACAGTGCAGCCTTCCAGGCCTTGCAGGCCGAGGCCGCCGATGCGGCGTCGGTGCCCGCGGAGCAGGTCACGCTCGACAAGTGGCTCGAATGTGCGGGCGTAAGGCAGGTCTCGTTCGACGGCAGCTGCTTTACCGGCCAGCAGGTCGGACGCTTCGTGTCGATCTCGATCAGCGCAAGCTATCGGCCCATGTTCCCGATGTTGCAGCTGTCCGCCAGCGGCGACATCCCGGTGGCGGGCTATGCCTCGGTGCGGGTGCAGTGAGCGCGCAGCGCGGCAATGTCGTTGACGATGAGCGCGGCGCGTCCGCGGTCGAGTTCGCGCTTGTGATACCGGTCTTGCTGACCATGATCATCGGCATCATGCAGATCGGGATCATGTTCTACGCGGATGCAGGACTGCAGCAGGCGGTCGAAACCGGCGCGCGCTACGCGACCATTTATCCGAACCCGTCCGACGCCCAGATCCTTGCAAAGGTGGGCAGCAGCAAGTTCGGGCTCGACAACAGCCGGATCACCGGCCCTTCGGTGAGCCATGGAACCGCGAAGGGCGTCAAATTCGTCGAAGTGACCATGGCCTACTCGGTTCCGATGAACTTCATCTTCTTCCAGGCGGATGCGGTCAGCCTGAGTCATACGAGGCGCGCCTACCAACCGTAGCGGCGATTGCGCTCTTGCCCGTTCTGCACCCCGAGCCTGTGCAGCCGAGCTGCTGTGGTTCCGCTCCACGCACTATCAACGCAGTTTAAGCTTGTCGGGCTGTGGTTTGACGACCGGAGCGATCGGCACCGCATCCTCTGGCGGCACCGGTCTTTTCGGGTTTAACCGTTCGGCGACGAACATGACGAGGATCGCGGCGCTGACCGCCACGATCGCGACGATCATCATGCGCCACACCGCTCTCCACATCGCGACCTCTGCGCGTCCACAGGTGGAGGATGCCGAGGGAGCGGGGCCCGCTCCCTCGACGTCGCCATCCGATCAGAACGAAGTGTCGCGATCGGTCCTGCCGCTGCCCGGCAGACCGTCGCGGTCGCGATCGCGGTCGCGGTCCCGGTCAACGCCATGGCTGACCATCCCGCGATCGCCCTCATCGACCTCGACTTCGGTTCGGCGCACGGTATCGTCGATGTCCTCGACCCGTTCCTCGGCGGTCTTGCGGACCACGATCTCCTCGCGGACGACGGCTTCCTTTGCCACCACGGCTTCTTCCGCCGTCTCGGTCATCTCGATATCGCGATCGCGCAGCAGGTCGGCGTCGCCGACATCTCCCGCGCGGGTGGTTTGCTCCGCCGGGCGCCGCTCGACGCTGACATGTTCCTCGCGCAGGGTAACCTGCTCATGGACCGGTTCCTCGACGATATAGGAACGGACGCGCGCACCGCCGCGCTCGATCTCGCGCTTGCCGACGCGAAGCTGCTCCTCGATCACCGGGATGCGCTCCTCGTCGACCACGGAACCCGATCGATCGGAGACGCCGGGCTCGCGCGCCCTGTCGCCCCGCAAGGTGTCGGTCGCGGACATGCCGGTGCTGCCACTGGCGACGCCCCCGGTCCAGCCGCTGCTGCGCCAATCCTGCGTGCGGCGGTCGAGATCCACGCTGCTCGCTTCCTCGAGTATGCGGATCGCTTCGTCGGCTTCGTCTTCGTCGACCTGCGCACTGACCACCACACCGCCGCGCCGAACGCCTTCTTCATAGGTGTAGCGATCCTCGTCGGGCAGGAACATCTCCTTGATCGAGGCCCAAATGCCGCGATCCTCGCGGTTCGAATAGCGATCGGCGCTGAAGCCCTGGCTGTGCTGGTCCATGATCCTGATCCGGTCGGCATCGATTCTCGACTGCCGCAGCCGGTCAGCCGCAGCCTCGGCTTCCTGGCGGTTGTCGAAAAGGGCGGTGACTGTTCGCGACATTATCCTACTCCTTGCTTGGTGGTGATGCGGCCCCGTCCGCGCGGTGCCGCTCGATGATGGCCTGCTGCGACTTGAGGGGGATCGACTTTTCAAAGCGTTCCACCGTCTGGCGTCGTCGAATGTGGATCTCTTCCTTCAGCACGAGCCGCTTTTCCACGACCAGAATTTCCTCGACGACGGGTATGATCAGCGCACCGTCTTCCTCTCGGATATCGGGCACGCTTTCGACTGGCCGGTCTATTGAAACATGTCGGATGTCTACTTCGTCTTGCTGGAGATCTTCGGTAACACGCGCCATTGTTTCAGTGGTGAAAGTCCTCACCCGAACCGTTCCGGTTTCGAAGCGTTCCTTGGAAGTAGAGATATGCTCTTCCACCAGCGGAATGACTTCTACTCGATCGTTATTTGTCATGTTGATATTTTCCAGAAGTGTTCCATGCCGTTCAGGCTGGAACTTTTGATAAACAAATAGATGGAAGACCTGTTCCTGTTGAGGGTCATGGATCTCGATAGTTTTGACAGGAGCATGCAAAAGCGCGGTGAGCTGGGCCGAGGTGCCTGGTCGTCGCGCCCGCTATTCGGACAAGCTTGATTTCGGAGGTGGTTCGCGGCGAATATCCAGCGGGGCAAATCGATCGGGGGATATCATGGCCGAACATCCGCGGGCGCGTCTGGCGAGGCTTTTCGACCTGAGGATCGCCTATGACCCACGGGGGTTGAACCGCGTGCAGTTCCTGGCGCCCGGCATGGAGCCGAAGATCGAAGGACCGTGGCGGATCTATGGTTTCAGGGGCAGTGCGAATGAGCCGCCGGAGACGTCCGGCGTGAAATAGCGCCGCCGGGACGGATGACGGGCTGGGATGCGAGGCCTCGGATGCTATGGCGCAAGCTTCTCTTGCGCCATCCGCCGTCGCGGCTATCACTGTGCACCACAGCCCCCATGCGCTGCTCGGAGACTATGAGAATATGACGAAGACGCTGGCCCTCGCGGCGATCGGTTTGGCGCTGGTGCTGACCGGCTGCGGCAAGAAGGATGCGAACGAAGGCGCTGCCGCCAATGTTGCGACCGCTGCGCCCCAGGCACCCTATACCGGACAGGACTGGACCGAGACGGTCGTCAAGACGCCCGAGGGCGGCTTCCGGATGGGCAATCCCGACGCGCCGGTGAAACTGGTTGAATATGCCTCGATCACCTGCCCGCATTGCCGCGACTTCACCAAGGCCGGTGCCGAGCCGCTTAAGAATGATTATGTCAGAACCGGCAAGGTGAGCTGGGAATATCGTAATTTCGTGCTCAATCCGCTCGACGTCGCGGCAACGCTGGTCGCGCGCTGCCAGGGGGCGGACACCTTCTTCCCGTTCGTCGAGCAGCTCTATGCAACGCAGGCCGATTGGGTCGGCAAGTTCAACTCGATCGACGAGAAGAGGCTCCAGTCGCTCGGCGCGCTGCCGCAGCAGGAGCAGTTCGCCCAGCTGGTGCAGCTGTCGGGGCTCGAAGATTTCTTCAAGGCTCATGGTGTGCCGGGCGATCGCATCCAGGCCTGCCTTTCCGACAAGGGCGCGCTGGCGGAACTGCTCAAGATCCGCGACCACGGCGCCAACGAGGACAAGGTCGACGGCACGCCCAACTTCTTCCTGAATGGCGAACGCCAGGAAGGCGTCTATGACTGGCCCGGCCTCGAAGCCAAGCTGCGCGAACGCGCCCGCTGAGATGAGCTTCAGGGGCGCATCGGCGGGGGCCGACTGAGCCGCCGATGCGCATCCGCAAGCTGCGCCTCTCCGGGTTCAAGAGCTTCGTCGAGCCGGCCGAGCTGATGATCGAGCGCGGCCTGACGGGGATTGTCGGTCCCAATGGCTGCGGCAAATCCAACCTGCTCGAAGCGATCCGCTGGGTGATGGGCGAATCCAGCGCCAAGTCGATGCGCGGCGGCGGCATGGAGGACGTCATCTTCGCGGGCACGACCACCCGGCCAGCCCGCGACTTCGCCGAGGTCACCCTGTTCACCGAACGGCCCGATGCGGAGGGCGATCAGGACCGGGAGGTCGAGGTCACCCGCCGGATCGAGCGGGGCGCCGGTTCCGCCTACCGGATGAACGGCCGCGACGTTCGCCAGAAGGACGTCGGCCTGATGTTCGCCGACGCCGCCACGGGCGCGCACTCGCCGGCGCTGGTCAGCCAAGGTCGTATTGCCGCCGTGATCGCCGCCAAGCCCGCCGAGCGGCGCCAGATGCTCGAAGAGGCAGCGGGAATCGCCGGCCTGCATGTCCGCCGCAAGGATGCCGAGCAGAAGCTGCGGGCAACCGAGACGAACCTCGCACGGCTCGACGACCTTATCGCCGACATGGAAGCGCGCACAGGATCGCTGCGGCGGCAGGCGCGCACCGCCGAACGCTACAAGGCGCTCAGCGAGCAGATCAGGATCGCGGAGGCGCGGCTGATCTTCTCGCGCTGGCGCGACGCGGCCAATGCTGCCGACGCGGCGCAGAAGGAAGCGGCCCTGGCCGACGCCACGGTCAACCAGGCCGCCGATATCCAGCGCGCCCTGGTGGCGCGGCAAGCGGAAATTACCCGCAAGGTTGGCGATGCACGCGCCACTGCACAGAGCTCGCGCGAGCGGTCGACCGGGCTGGCCCATCGCCTGGCGACTTTGAACGCCGACCTGGAAGGCGTCCGGCGCCGCCTCGCCGACATCGGGCAGGCGCGCGATACGCTGAGCCGCGACCGCGCGCGGGAGGATCGGCTGGCGATCGACGCGGCGGCAGCGCTAGCGGCGCTCGGCCAGGAGGAAAAGGAACTCGGCCGCCGGATCGACGAGGCGACGATACGACAGTCGGCGATCGACTCGCAGGTGCGGGACGCGGAGAATGAAGCGCGTGAGGCCGAACTGGCCGTGGCCAAGGCACAGGCGGCCTATGCCGCGGAGCAGGCCGACATGCGGGTCGCGCAAGCCAATGTCACGGCCGCGCGCCAACGGCTGGAGCGGGCGCAGGCCGAGGCTCAGCGGATCGCGCGCGAGCTGGCAGCACTTGGCGACGAGGCGCCGCTGGTCGCGCGCAGGACGGCGGCGATAGCCGCGCGCGAACTGGCCGAGCGCGGCATAGCGGACGCGATGGCGTCGATCGGCGCGGCCGAGGAGGCCCGCACGTCCGCCGCCGCGCGGCGCGAGGAGGCGGAGACCGCGAGCGGCGCGGCGCGCGCGGCACTGGCCGCGCTCGAGTCCGAAGCGCGCTCGCTGGCGAAGACGGCCGGCGCGGCAGGGCAGGGCAATCGCGCGATCGACCGGATCCAGGCGACGCCCGGCTATGAACGGGCGTTGGCGGCAGCCTTGGGCGACGACCTCGATGCCGCCGTCGGCGGTGACGGGCCGCTGCGCTGGTCGGGCGCGGACAAGGCCGACGACCCGCGGCTTCCCGCCGGAGTGGAGAATCTTGCCGATCATGTCGGCGCCCCTGCGGAACTGGCTCGGCGACTGGCCCAGGTCGGCGTTGTCGATGGCGATGACGGCTCGATCCCGCTGGGCGTCGGGCAGCGGCTCGTCACGCGTGATGGTCGGATGCGGCGCTGGGATGGTTTCGTCGCCGCCAATGTCGGTGCGGCCGCGGCGGAACGGCTGGTGCGCGCAAATCGCCTCGCGGAGCTCAACGCAGCTTTGCCGAAGGCACGCTCCGATGTGGATGCGGCCCAGTCTTCGCTGGCCGATGCCAATGGGGCCGTGCAGGCGGCCAAGGCAGCGATCGATGCGGCGCGCGGCGAACTCGGCCGGGCCGAGGTCGCGCAGCGGGGTGCGATCCGCGACGAGGATCAGGCCACCACCGCGATCGAGCGGTTGGCCGGCCAGCGCGGTGCGATGTCCGAGCGGCAGCAGCGCGCCGCCGGCGAAGCGGACGAGGCCGGTGAGGCGGTGCAAGCCCAACTGGCGGTGATGCTGGCCCTGCCCGACGGAGAGGCGACCCGCAGCGAAGTCGAGCGGCTGCGCAAGGCCAGCGAGATGGTGCGCGCGCGGCTGTTCGAGGCGCGGGGGCAAGCGATGACCCTTGCGCAGGCAGCTTCGGCTGACGCGCAGCGCCAGCAAGCGGCACGCGCCGAGGCGAAGAGCTGGCGAAGTCGGGCAGGCGATGCCGCAAGCCGCATTGCCGAGATGGATTCGCGCGCGCGCGCCATCGAAACCGAGACCAAGGCTCTCGAAGGCCGTCCCGAGGAATTGCAGGCGTTGATCGAAACAGTGGGCGCCGATGCGCGCGCGGCCGATCAGGCTGCCGATGCCGCGCGCGAAGCGGAGCGCCTGGCGGAGGCGGAGTTGCGTGCGATCGAGACCGATGTCGCGCAGGCCGGCGAGGCGTTAGCCGCTGCCCGCGAGGCGCGCGCAGGCGCGCAGGCACGGCATGAGAACCAGGAACAGCGCCGCGTCGAGATGAGCCGCCTGTCGGGCGAGCGTTTCGAATGCCCGGCGCCGGTGTTGCCCGAAAAGATCGGCTTCGCGAGCAGCGAAGTCGCCGACGGCGCGGCCGAGTCCGCCCGGCTCGAACGGCTGACCGTCGACCGCGAGCGGCTCGGCCCGGTCAATCTGGTCGCCGAGAGCGAACTGGCCGAGATCGAGAGCCAGCACGGCACCAGCATCGCCGAGCGGGACGAACTCTATCAGGCGATCAACCGGCTGCGCGGCTCGATCGGCAGCCTCAATCGCGAAGGGCGGGCGCGGCTGCTCGCGGCGTTCCAGGCGGTGGACGGGCATTTTCGACGGCTGTTCACGACGCTCTTTGCGGGCGGCGAGGCGCATCTCGCGCTGATCGACAGCGATGATCCGCTGGAGGCGGGGCTCGAGATCATGGCGCAGCCGCCGGGCAAGAACCTCAGCTCGCTCACCCTTTTGTCGGGCGGCGAGCAGGCGCTGACCGCGGTGGCGCTGATCTTCGCGCTGTTTCTCACCAACCCCGCGCCGATCTGCGTGTTGGACGAGGTCGATGCCCCGCTCGACGACGCCAATATCGAGCGCTTCTGCGACCTGCTCGTGGCGATGACCAACGAAACCGACACGCGCTACCTGATCGTCACGCACAATGCCGTCACGATGAGTCGCATGCACCGCCTGTTCGGCGTCACGATGATCGAGCGGGGCGTCAGCCGGCTCGTCTCGGTCGATCTGGGCGCGGCGGAGCAACTCCTCGCCGCGGAGTAACCGCAATCGGGAGTTAATCTGCTCCAATCTACCAACAGGTGCGACACGTCGGAGACCTCACGCCAGATGAATCGAATGCTCAATCGACTGCTCGCGCTGCTCCTCGCGCCTGTCATGCCTGCCATGCCCGCATGGGCCGCCGAGCTGGTCCCCGCCGCGGCCGGGGACCAGCTCGCGCCGGCGCCGGCTGCGAACGCATCGCTGCGCTTTGCGCCTGAGATCGCGGCATTTCAGCGCCACGACAAGGATCTCGGGATCGTCAATGGCGGCACGCTTTTCGTGGGCAGCTCCAGCATCAGGCGCTGGGACGTCGCGGCCGGCTTTCCCGCATTCGCTCCGGTCAACCACGGCTTCGGCGGCTCGGAAACGCCTGATGTGCTATATTATTATCCGCAGATATTGTCGGTCTATCGGCCCGCCGCCGTGGTCGTCTATATCGGGGAGAACGATATCGCGCATGGCGCGGCGCCTGAGCGCGTGATCGCCGACGTGCTGACCCTGCTCACTCGCCTGCGATCCGATCTGCCCCAGGCGCGCATCGTCTTCCTCTCGCTCAAGCCCGGCAACGCCCGGTGGGGACTATGGGCGAAGATGCAACAGGTGAACGCGGCGGTGAAGGCGCAGGCCGAGGCGGCAGGCGATTTCGATTATCTCGATGTCGGCACAGCTTTGCTGGCCGCGGACGGCCGGCCCGACGACCGCTATTTCCTGGAGGATCGGATCCACCTGAATGCGGACGGCTATGCGGTGTGGAACCTGCTCGTCGATGCCTATCTGGAGATGATGCCGCCGGTGCCGACCCAGATTGCGGGCGGCGAGCGGGTGGCGCATTAGCGCCTGCTCAGAGTATCTCGCGCACCCTCTCCGGCGGCCGGCCCAATCTTGCGCCCTTGGCGGTTTCCACCAGCGGGCGTTCTATCAGGATGGGATCGGCAGCCATCGCGTCGAGGATCGCGTCGTCACTGGCGCCCTTCAGCGCCTTGGCGCCGTCCTCGGCCTTGCGGAGGCCTTCCGACGGCGTCATGCCCGCCCTGGCGTAGATCGCGGCGATGGCCTCGCGGCTCGGCGGCTGCTTCAGATAGTCCAGGACCTCGATCTCGACGCCTGGAGCCGCCTGCAGGATAGCGAGCGCCTCGCGCGATTTGGAGCAGCGCGGATTGTGCCAGATCGTCGCCTTCATTCGGCGGGATCCTGCTGTGTCGCCAGCCACTCCTCGAGCCACTTGATTGTGTAATTGCCGCTCTGGAAATCCGGCTCGTCGAGCAAGGCGCGGTGCATCGGGATCGTCGTCTTGACGCCATCGACGACGAACTCCTCGAGCGCGCGGCGCAGCCGACGGATGCAGCCGGCACGATCGCGGCCGTAGACGATCAGCTTGGCGATCATCGAATCATAATAAGGCGGAATGCGATAACCGGCATAAATGCCGCTATCGACGCGAACGTGCATGCCGCCCGGCGCATGGAAGGCCTTCACCGTGCCGGGGCTCGGCGCGAAGCTCTTCCAGTCTTCGGCGTTGATCCGGCATTCGATCGCATGGCCGCGGAACTCCAGGTCCTCCTGCGTCACCGACAGCGGCTTGCCCTCGGCGATGCGGATCTGCTCGCGGACCAGATCGAGGCCGGTGATCGCCTCGGTCACCGGATGCTCGACCTGCAGGCGGGTGTTCATCTCGATGAAGTAGAACTCGCCATTCTCGTAGAGGAACTCGATCGTGCCGGCGCCGCGATAGCCCATGTCCGCCATGGCGCGGGCGACGATCGCGCCCATCTCGTTGCGCTGGGCATGGGTGATGACCGGGGAGGGGGCCTCTTCGAGCACCTTCTGATGGCGGCGCTGGAGCGAACAGTCGCGCTCGCCGACATGGATCGCATTACCCTTGCCGTCGCCGAACACCTGGAACTCGATGTGGCGCGGATCGCCGAGATATTTCTCCATGTAGACGGTCGCATCGCCAAATGCCGACTTCGCCTCGGAACCGGCCTGCGCCATCAGGGTCTCGAGCTGGCTCTCTTCGGTGACGACCTTCATGCCGCGTCCGCCGCCACCCGAAGCCGCCTTGATCAGCACCGGATAGCCGATCTTGGCCGCGATCTCCCGCGCCTCATGGATCGAGGTCAGCGGGCCGGGCGATCCGGGGACCAGCGGCAGGCCGAGCTTGGCGGCGGTGGTCTTGGCTTCGATCTTGTCGCCCATCGTCCGGATATGCTCGGGCTTGGGGCCGATCCAGATCAGGTTATGCGATTCGACGATCTCGGCGAACATCGCGTTCTCGGAGAGGAAGCCGTAGCCGGGATGGACCGCGTCGGCGCCCGAGATCTCTGCGGCGGCGATGATGCTCGGGATGTTAAGATAGCTTTCCGACGCCGGGGCCGGCCCGATGCAGACCGACTGGTCGGCAAGGCGGACGTGCATCGCGTCGGCGTCGGCGGTCGAGTGGACCGCCACCGTCTGAATGCCCATCTCGTGGCAGGCACGGTGGATGCGGAGCGCGATCTCGCCCCGGTTCGCGATCAGGACCTTGCTGATGGCCATCGTCGTTTACTCGACGACGATAAGAGGCTGGTCGTACTCCACGGGCTGGCCGTTCTCGACCAGCACCGCCTTGACCGTGCCGGCGCGCGGCGCGGCAATCGAGTTCATCACCTTCATCGCCTCGACGATGACGAGGGTCTGGCCCGCGCTCACCTTGTCGCCCACAGAGGCGAACTGCTTGGCGCCGGGTTCGGCGGCCAGATAGACCGTGCCGACCATCGGCGACTTCACAGTACCGGGATGATCCGCGGCAGCGGCCTCTGGAGCAGGCGCTGCGGCCGGTGCTGCGACTGGCGCCGCGGCCGGCGCCGCATAGGTCGGTGCTGCGCTCACTGTTATGTTGCGAGCGACCCTGATCCGCCGCTCCCCGTCCTGGATCTCGATCTCGGTCAGGTTGGTGTCGTCCAGGAGCACCGCGAGCTGGCGCACCAGTTCCGGGTCGACCTGCATTGCTTTCCCCTGAGATTGATCGGCCATCAGTTGCTCTTCGGTAGTTGATCCGTGGCGGACGCCATTGTCAGATGCGGGCGGCGGCGTCCAGCGCAAGCATGTAGGATTGCACGCCGAACCCCATGATCGAGCCTTTCGCCGCCTGGCCGACATAGCTGACATGGCGAAATGCCTCGCGGGCATGCGGGTTCGACAGATGCACCTCAATAACCGGAACGGAAACGCCCTTGATCGCGTCGTGCAGTGCGATCGACGTATGGGTATAGGCGCCCGGGTTGATCAGCACCGCCTTCGCGCCGCTGGCATTGGCTTCCTGTATCCAGTCGACCAGATGTCCTTCATGGTTCGACTGGCGCATGTCGATCGACAGGCCGAGTTCGAGCGCGCGATCCTCGAGCATCCCGGCGATGTCGTCGAGCGTATCCGATCCGTAGATTTCAGGCTCGCGCGTACCCAGCATGTTGAGATTGGGCCCGTTGAGGACGAAGATGACCGGGCGATCCGCCACGCGGCAAGCCTTTCCGTTGCGATGGTGCGACGCGCACCCCTATATGGCGCGCAGACGCAAAGCGAAAGCGCATTGGAGGCGACATGAATCCCGACGGCACCATTTCGGTCCGCATCAATGGCGAGCATCGCCGCATCCTCGCCGGCATGACCATCGCCGAACTGGCGAACGAACTGGGGCTTGAACCGGCCAAGGTCGCGGTCGAGCGCAACCTCGAGGTTGTGCCGCGCTCGACGCTGGGGCAAGTGCAGGTCGAGGATGGCGACGATCTCGAGATCGTTCATTTTGTTGGCGGCGGAGATCATGGCGTGACGGTGGACGACGACAGCTGGACGGTGGCGGGCCGGACTTTCCGCTCGCGGCTGATCGTGGGTACCGGCAAGTACAAGGATTTCGCGCAGAACGCCGCCGCGGTAGAGGCGTCGGGCGCCGAGATCGTCACGGTCGCCGTGCGCCGCGTCAACATCGCCGACCCCAAGGCGCCGATGCTGACCGACTTCATCGACCCGAAGAAGATCACCTACCTGCCCAACACGGCCGGCTGCTTCACCGGCGAGGACGCAATCCGCACATTGCGGCTGGCGCGCGAGGCGGGAGGATGGGATCTCGTCAAGCTCGAGGTGCTGGGCGAGGCCAAGACGCTCTATCCGGACATGGTCGAGACGCTGCGTGCAACCGAGATCCTGGCGAAGGAAGGCTTCAAGCCGATGGTCTATTGCGTCGACGATCCGATCGCAGCGAAGCGGCTGGAGGATGCGGGCGCGGTGGCGATCATGCCGCTGGGTGCGCCAATCGGATCCGGGCTCGGCATCCAGAACAAGGTGACGATCCGCCTGATCGTTGAGGGCACCAAGCTGCCGGTGCTGGTGGACGCCGGCGTCGGCACCGCGTCCGAAGCGGCGGCGGCGATGGAACTCGGCTGCGCGGGCGTGCTGATGAACACCGCGATCGCCGAGGCGAAGAATCCGGTGATGATGGCGACGGCGATGAAGCTGGGGGTGGAGTCGGGGCGGCTGGCCTATCGCGCCGGGCGGATGGGTCGGCGCATGTACGCCGACCCGTCGAGCCCGCTGGCGGGGCTGATCTAAGGCAGCTCCCGCCTGCTCCAGGCGCCAGTCTGCACCGTCAGGGTTGATCCAGCTCACCAATAGGCGTCGAACTTCCAATAGTCGTACATCGGCCGTTCGCTCTCGGTCGGCCGGTCGCTCTTGTCCAGTTCCAGGCTGGGCGCGTCTTCCAGCATCTCGCGCGTGACATCGACCACATAGCCGTGGCGCGCGGGGTCGTAGGTGAGCATCTGCCATGGAATCGGGTGGACATGAGAGCCGAGGCCGAAAAATCCGCCGAAGGCAAGCAGGGCGTAGGCGATCTGGCCGGTGGTCTTGTGGATCATCACCGAATGTACGGTGCCCAGCTTCTCGCCCTGCTTGTTGTAGATCGGGGTACCCTCGACCCGGGCGGACGAGATGAGTTGATGAGATCGGTCGGTGAGCTCATCGAGATTGGCTTCGACAAGCATGAAAGCCTCCTTTTCCGAGTCCCCCGTCATCTGGAAAATACTCTCCTGTAGGAGCAATTTCCAGGGATATTAGACTCTTGGCGCTGCAGAAGTGCCTGTCAGGGCGGCGGTGCCACTCGGTCTGTCGCCGCAGCAGGATGGCCGAAGCTGCCAGGCCGGCGAAGGTGAAGACGGCGAGAGGGTCGAAGATCAGGAAATGCGCCGGTTGGAAGAAGAACGGCACATGGCCGCGCCGAACCATCGCCACCGTCACCATGCATCCCAGCATTACCATCGGAGCGATCCAGACAGCGCCGATCCAGCCGAGCCGACGGTGGAGCGTCATGCTGCCGGTCGTCGCGAAGATGTTCTGCAGCAGGTAGAGGGCGACCCAGCCCATGAAGACCACCGCGTGAGCATGGACCAGTAGTGGCGAGGAAAAGCCGGATCGTCCCATCGCCAGCTGAACCGAGAATCCAGCCACGATGACGATCGCCATGGCGATTGCGCCAGGCAGGAAGAAGCGGTCGGCTCGGGCGGGCTCGGTATGCGGAAGATCAGCGAAACTGGCCACGGGATTCCCGCTTGAGATACAGATGAAATTGTACCTCATAGGCGGTGCGCGAGCAACGACGCCGGAACATCGCGAAGCCGTGCGTGGTTGAGCATGGGTGTCCACTATTCCCGATGCCACCCGCGCCGAGGAGGCGAAGGCCTGCTCCGTCTCACCGGGCTCCGTTACGCGACTGACCGACACTCTCGACGTGCTGGCATCGGGTTGTGCCGGGGAGCGTATTTCGCTCGACGACCTCAGCTCGACCCTTGGCGAGAAATGTTTTGCCGGCCTGATCTTCCTGCTGGCCGCGCCGAACATGCTGCCCTTGCCGCCGGGTTGCGATATCGCCTTGTCGGTGCCGCTGGCGATCCTGTCTGCGCAACTCGTCCTCGGCGTCCGCAGACCCTGGCTGCCAGCCTGGATCCGCAGCCGTGAGATAACGACCGAAAGATTCGCCAAGCTGGTCGAGCGGCTCAGCCCAATGACGCGACGAATGGAAATATTGCTGAGCCGCCGGCTCGACGCGCTCACCGGGCTGGCGGGCCGCCGGCTGCTCGGCCTGCTCTGCCTCGCGCTTGCGGTGCTGCTGGGATTGCCGGTTCCGCTCGGCAATGCGGTACCTGCCGCGGCGATCTCCCTGTTCGCGCTCGGGTTGCTGGCTCGCGACGGGATTGCCGTGCTGGCGGGTGTCGTGGCGACGATTGCGAGCGGCGCGATCGTGGGAGGATTGGGTTACGCCGCCGTGGAGGCTTGGGGCTGGTTCGTGGGGAAGGTGCTGGGCTAGGAAGATGATCTATTCGAAAAGGGCGCTGAGACTCTAACCCAGGACCATCGCCTCGACTATTTCATCGTTCTCGTTCCGCCCCTCGACGATAGCGATCAAATGCTCCACCCGGGGCGGCTGGAGGAAGTAAGGACCGCATAGCCGTCGCCAGGCGGTGAACGCATCGGAGTTCCGGAATTCGATCATGTGATCCTCGATAGTCTCCCACTCGACGAACATCCTGTAGCGGCTGGGTTGCTCCATCGATCGATAGAGCCGGAAGGCAAGGCAGCCCTTGGATGCGAGGAACAGGTCCCTGGCGTGAGCTGCGGCGGCCTCGAAAGCGTCTTCATGGCCGGGCTTGATGTCGATTTCCGCCAGTTCCTTGATCATCGTCGCCTCCTGCACCTTTGTGATGATCAAACAGCCTGCCGCGGTCAACGCCTGACTGCGTGTTTGTGGCGCAGTTCCGCTGAAATGTTGACGCGCAGAGCAGAATCTTTGTTGCGATGCGCCACGGCCTGGCTGAAACAGGCGATATTCCATATCGCCCCGTTGACCGTGCTTTTCCGCCGGGGCAGACCAGCGGCGATGATCCGGAGACGTTCATGACCAAGATTTATGCATCTGCCGAAGCTGCGCTGGAAGGATTGTTGTTCGACGGGATGACGATCTGCGCAGGGGGGTTCGGTCTATGCGGCATTCCCGAACGATTGATCGATGCGATCGTCGCGTCGGGCGTGAAGGATCTGACCGTGGCAGGGAACAATGCCGGTATCGATGGCGAAGGTCTGGGCAAGCTGCTGCGCACCCGCCAGATCCGGAAAATGATCGCGTCCTATGTCGGCGAGAACAAGGAGTTCGAGCGGCAATTTCTGGCGGGTGAACTGGAGGTCGAGTTCTGCCCGCAAGGTACGCTGGCCGAACGGATGCGCGCTGGCGGCGCGGGTATTCCCGGCTTCTATACCAAGACAGGGGTGGGCACGCTTGTTGCCGAAGGCAAGGAAATCAAGGAGTTCGACGGCGACACCTATGTGCTCGAACGCGGCATCCGTGCCGATCTGTCGATCATCAAGGGTTGGAAAGCGGATGAAAGCGGCAACCTGATGTTCCGCAAGACCGCGCGCAACTTCAACCAGCCGGCGGCGACCGCGGGCAAGATCTGCGTCGCCGAGGTGGAGGAAATCGTGCCTGTCGGCAGCATCGATCCCGACCATGTCCATCTACCGAGCATCTATGTGAAACGGCTCGTTCTCGGCGCGCCATATGACAAGAAGATCGAGTTCCGCACCGTGYGGCAGAGGGAGACGGCATGATGGCCACGGCAGTAAGGGGCTGGGACCGCAACCAGATGGCAGCGCGTGCCGCGCGCGAGCTTCAGGACGGTTATTACGTCAACCTCGGCATCGGCATCCCGACGCTGGTGGCGAACAATATCCCGGCCGGAATGACGGTGACCTTGCAGTCCGAGAACGGAATGCTCGGCATCGGGCCCTTTCCCTATGAGGAGGAGGTCGACGCCGACCTGATCAATGCCGGCAAGCAGACGATCAGCCAATTGCCCTCGTCGAGCTTCTTCTCCAGCTCCGACAGCTTTGCGATGATCCGCGGCGGCCATATCGACCTGACGGTGCTCGGCGCGATGGAGGTCTCCGAAGGCGGCGACATCGCCAACTGGATGATCCCGGGCAAGATGGTGAAAGGCATGGGCGGCGCGATGGACCTCGTCGCCGGCGTCAAGAGGATCATCGTGGTGATGGAGCATAGCTCCAAGAACGGCGACCCGAAGTTTATTCCGGCCTGTACGCTGCCGCTCACCGGCAAGAATGTGGTCGATATGATCGTAACCGACCTCGCCGTATTCCAGCGGTCCGACCACCAGTCGCCGTTCAGGCTGATCGAGCTGGCGCCTGGCGTGACCGCGGAGGAGGTCGCCTCGAAAACCACTGCCAAATATCTCAGCTGACGGCCTTTCGATGCCGCGTCGGATGGTGCATGTCGTGGGTTGAGCGGCAGTCGGCCGGGCGGGCGTTCGTCTCCCGACCTGCTATGCCTGCTGTCCCTCCTGCCTGCTGGGTCCATCCTCGCGCTCATGTCCGATAAAGATATCAAGGTCGATCAGCCGGCTCCGCCAGAAGACGATGTGCCGGCTGTTGTTCAGATCGAGCGCGGCCTGGTGGTGGCCGGCGCGGTCCTCATCGCGCTCCTGATCGCCTTTCTCGCGGCGGGCGGGATCTATCTGCGCAGGACGCAGGAAAGCGCGAAGCCGCCCCTCGCGCGGCTGTCGATCGATCTCAGCCGCATTGGCATCAGCAAGAACGGACCCACGCGGATCGACTACCGCCGACTCGATCAGCGGATGCGCCAGCTTGCCGCCGAACGCTCGGTGGTGGGTGTCGCGATCGTCACCATCGAAAATGGCGAGATCAGTTTCGCAAAGGGCTATGGCGTCACCACCGACGGAGCCGAGGGCAAGCCTGTCGATGCGCATACCGTATTCCGCTGGGCCTCGGTTTCGAAGGGGGTGGCGGCGACCCTGCTCGCCAAGATGGCGGCAGAGAAGAAATTGTCGCTGAACGATCCGGTGTCGCGCTGGGCGCCATCGCTAAAGCTGCCAAAGAATGCGCAGAATGTCGCGACCATCGACAACCTGCTGTCGCAGAGCCTGGGCATCTGGAAGAACGCCTATGATCGTGATCTGGAGGACGGCAAGGATCCGAAGGAGATCCGCAGCAGGCTGAATCAGATCCCGCTGCTGTGCCCGCCGGGCAAATGCTACAGCTATCAGAATATCGCCTATGATGCTGCGAGCGAAGCAGCCGAGCATGCCGGCCGCAAGAGCTATTCCCAGCTGGTTCAGGAAGAGATATTCGGCCCGCTGGGCATGCAGTCGGCGACCACGACCCGCGAGGGCCTGGAGTCGTCGCCAAGCTGGGCTCGCCCCCACGAGGGCCGGCGCGAACTGAAGGTGGCGGACGCCTATTACCGGACGCCGGCAGCGGGGGGGGTGAACTCCTCGATCATCGACCTGGGCATCTGGATGCGCGCCCAGATGGGCGAGGCGCCGCGCGTGCTGTCGCCGAAGGTCCTGCGCCAGCTGCATTCACCGCGGATTCGCACCTTCTCCATTCACCGCCAGCGCGAACTCGATCAGGTGCTCAAGGATGCGTCCTACGGGCTAGGCTGGAGGATCTGGCATTATGCCGGCCGCGAGGTGATCGGCCACCGCGGCGCGGTCGACGGATATCGTTCGCTGATCCTGTTCGATCCGGTTCTCAAGGCCGGCGTGGGCATGCTGTGGAACTCGAACGCGGTCGAACCGACCGGGATGCAGCTCGAAGTGTTCGACATGCTCTATCACCAGCCCACCAAGGACTGGCTCGAGCTCGAGAAGTAGGGCTCCTGTATCATCGCTTGCCTCCGGCCCTTGATGGCCGGCATTCACCATCGGGGCGCGCGGTGAAAGCAGGCGTGTCGATCAAGGCTTTAAGGACAGGAACCGCCCGTGCCCTTTGACGAGCAGCGCCCAGGGATCCAGGAGAAGGACGGGAAGCTGCTGTACGGCTGCGTGGAGGCGGGGGGTACCAAGTTCCTGTGCGCGGTGGGCAGGCCCGGCCAGCCCTGGCTCGACCGGATCCGGATAGCCACCGGGGCCCCTGACCCAACCATGGATGCCACGATAGCCTTCTTCAAGGCGGCACAGGCGCGCCACGGGCCGATGGCCGCAATCGGCATTGCCAGCTTCGGTCCGCTGCAACTGGATCCCGGCGCACCGGATTGGGGCGCGCTTCAGAGGACACCGAAAAAGGGATGGAGCGGCGTGTCGCCGGCGGCCATCCTTCGAGCGATATTCGCCATTCCAGTCGGACTGGACACCGACGTCAACGCCGCGGCCATGGCCGAAGCCGCCGAGATGGAAAAGGGCGATCACTCCACGCTCGTCTACATCACCGTCGGGACCGGCATCGGAGGGGGCGCCGTCATCAACGGGCTGCCCTTGCATGGTTTTCGCCACCCGGAAATGGGGCACATCATCCCACCCCGTCATCCGCTCGACCAGGATTTTCCCGGCGTCTGTCCCCATCATGGCGCCTGCACGGAAGGCCTGGCCAGTGGTCCGGCAATCCTGGCGCGGTGGGGGCAAAAGCTTTCGGGCCTGGCAGCGGACCACCCGGCACATGGGATTGTCGCCTGGTATCTTGCCCATCTCGCGGTTGCGGTGATCGGCATGCTTTCACCGAAATGGATCGTCCTTGGCGGCGGCGTTATGAACACGCCCGGGCTTCTGCCGCGGGTCAGAGCCCAGGCGGCGCGGTTCAACGCCGGCTATTTCGCAGAGAATGCCGACGTCGCCGAGATCATTCAAGGATCCGCGCTGGGCCAGGAAGCGGGCCTGATCGGGGCGCTGCTACTGGCCCGGCGAGCCGCCGGGCAGGCGCGCTGAACCCTTGTTCAACGCATGCGTACCGCCGGGAGGAACGGCAGAAAGCAACGATGCCTTTCAGTTGGCCAGAATAGTACCCAGATCGTGAATCACAGGCGATCCACATGAACCGCGCTTGGATTCGTACATCATTCGATCAGCAGCACTCAGTATGACGTCGAGCTCGGTAGTATCTGCGGGATCGATGACAACCGCGCCAACGCTGACTCCAATGCCCCACCGTTGTTGCCTGCTGAGCTTTTCGATGCCGCTCCGAAGATCGTGAATCAATCGGACGGCCTCCGCGCGATCGGTTCGTGGCATCAATATCACGAACTCGTCACCCGCCATCCGGCATACTGTGTCGCCATCTCGCAGAAAAAACTGGAGCCAGGCGGCCGTTGCGATCAGGCATCGGTCGCCTTCGGCATGGCCAAGTTGGTCGTTTACCGCCTTGAACCCGTCGAGATCGATATAAGCCAGGACAGTCGGCAGGGCCGATCCGTTGAGAATTTCCCGATTGAAATTGTCAGCAAGCCAAAGCCGGTTGGGCAAGCCGGTAAGAACGTCGTGGTAAGCACGGTGCAGGGCGGATTTCCGATCGGAAATATCTTCGACAACTGCGACAAAAAAGTCCGGCGTCCCGTCTTGTTGCCGAACGAGCGATACCGTGAGATTGACCCAGACAAGAGCCATGTCGGCGCGAATATAGCGCTTCTCCATGGCATAATAGGGGATTTCCCCCGCCACCAGGCGCCGCGAATTTTCGACATCAACATCGAGGTCTGCGGGATGGGTAATCTGCTGGAAGCCTTGGTGAAGCAGGGTTTCTCTATCATGTCCGGCAATCGTGCAAAATCGCTCGTTCACCAGCAGGAAGTCGCCGTTCATCGCGACGTGCGCGATTCCCACCGCAGCCTGGTCGAACGTAGCTTGAAAGCGTTGAGACATCAGATCGCGGGCACGATAAGCCTCGTCGCGCGCCAAACGTGTCAGCCCGGATGAAATGACCCCGGCCAGCAACTGTGCGATGAGAAGATCGGCCTCACCGAGCGCGCCCGGCTGCTTGGAAAAGGCCTTGAAGACGCCCGACACCGCTCCTTGCAGCATGATCGGTGCCAGAATAATTGCCTTGATGCCACCCTCGCGACAGGCGGTCAGATTAACGGACGGATCATTCTCGACATCGGTGCAGAGATGCGCTTGGCGAGAAATCACGCATTGTTCGAAAAGGCTGCCGCTAATTCTCCTCCTGGTGCCCAGATGCCGGGCAGCGATACCACCTGCCGCGCGGCATACGCGCTCATTTGCATCCCGCAGTTCGATGTGAACCCCATCGGCTCCGGGGATAATGCGCAACGTGCCTTCCGCAACACCTCTCATCAGCCGGTCGATGTCCAGACCTGAGCTGAGCACATGTTCTTGAATCGCAAGCATTTCACGGGAAACTTCCTCAACGGTTAGCTTATAACCCAACGCTCCGACCTCCCCCGACATGAAGGCATGATAGGAGAGGGTTCATGAATGAGAAATGCCGCTCGACGCGATTAGTCTCGTTTTCGCTCAAGCCGCCGCGAAATGTAGGAGAAATGCAGTCTGAAAAGACGCCAGCTTCAACTCGCCTCTTCATCGATGCTTCGTGCGCCGGATCCGGGTCACGCCTCTAAACACTGCTCGATCAGGTCGGTCAGCGCGCTCAGTCGATAAGGCTTGGAGAGAAAGCTCGATCCCCGCGGGAGGCGCCGTGCCTTGGGATCGAAGTTTCCAGATCCGACGATAATCTTAACGGCAGGCCATCTCGTTTCGATTAGGAACGCGAGATGGGCTCCGTCCATAGTGCCTGGCATCCTGACGTCGGTGAAAACCAGATCTATGGGATGTTCGTCCAAAACTTTGATTGCCTCGATGGCATTTGCGGCTTCCAATATCGAATAGCCGGCGGATGTCAGACCTTCCGTGACCATGAAGCGGATGGGCTCTTCATCTTCGACCACGAGTATTAGCGCGGGTTTTGCCGGCACTCCTGATGATTCACCCGCCAAAGCTAATTCCCGAACACATCGCTCGATCGTGCGACTTGGCTCTCATAAACCGAAAATGATGGATTGCTAGAGTGGCTCGCCGAATTGGTTAGAGGTCGGGACCGGCAGAATTGTTGTGATTTCCTGCGAGGACTTCCCGAGCAAGCCGAGCAGCGCGCCAGACCGCAAGCATGATTGTCGCCGCGGCACCAGGAGCCTCGATGAGGCCGGCGTCGCTCGCGCCGCTATCGAGAGCCTGGCAGAAGCTTTGCGACAGAATGCGATGCCAAAGATCTTCTCGTTGATGTGCGGGCTTGCCTGTGCCTCCGGCTCATCGCAGGAGGAGTCGCATGGCTGCTGTGATGCTGCAGGGAACCGGCTCCGATGTCGGCAAGTCGGTGCTCGTCGCCGGCATTTGCCGCGCGCTTGCCAATCGCGGCCTGCGGGTGCGTCCATTCAAGCCGCAAAACATGTCAAACAACGCAGCCGTCACCGTCGATGGCGGCGAGATCGGCCGGGCGCAGGCGCTCCAGGCGATCGCCGCGCGGGTCGAACCGCACAGCGACATGAACCCGGTCCTGCTCAAGCCGCAGGCCGACCGGACCTCGCAACTCATCGTCAATGGCAAGGTCAGCGGCACGCTCGGCAGCAGCAATTTCCGCGAGGCGCGCGGCGCGCTGCTCGGCGAGGTGATGGCCAGCTATCGGCGGCTGCAGGCGCAGTGCGATATCGTCGTCGTCGAGGGGGCAGGCTCGCCGGCCGAGATCAACCTGCGCGCGGGCGACATCGCCAATATGGGTTTCGCCCGCGCGGCCGATGTGCCCGTGCTGCTCGTCGGCGACATCGACAGGGGCGGGGTCATCGCCGCCATCGCCGGCACCAGGGCGGTCATGGAGCCCGCCGACGTGGCGATGATCCGCGGCTTCATCATCAACAAATTCCGCGGCGATCCGACGTTGTTCGAGGACGGATATCGCCAGATCGAAGCGATATCCGGCTGGCGGGGCTTCGGCGTGGTGCCCTGGCTGACAGCGACCGCGCGCCTGCCCAGCGAGGATGCCGTCATCCTGGAGAAGCCGATGGCTGGCGGCGAGGGGCGGAAGCTGATCGCCTGTCCGATCCTGCCGCGCATCTCTAACTTCGACGATCTCGATCCGCTCAAGCTCGAGCCGGATGTCGAACTTCGCATGATACCGCCTGGCCGCCCGATACCCGCGGACACAGCGCTGGTCATCTTGGCCGGTTCGAAGGCGACGCTTGCCGACATGACCGCGATGCGCGTCGAGGGTTGGGATATCGACATAATGGCGCACCATCGTCGTGGCGGCATGATTCTCGGCCTGTGCGGTGGCTATCAGATGCTGGGCCGGCGGATCCACGATCCGGATGGCCTTGAAGGGGCGCCCGCGGAGGTCGCTGGGCTTGGCTTGCTCGACGTTGAGACCGTCCTCACGCCGGTCAAGGCGCTCCGGGCGGTCAAGGGCGAGGCACTGGGCGCTCGCTTCGACGGATATGAGATGCATATGGGCGAGACGAGCGGCCCGGGCACCGCCCGGCCGCTTGCCACCTTCGACAACGGCCGCAGCGATGGGGCGATCAGTGCGGATGGCGCCGTGCTGGGCAGCTATGTGCACGGCCTGTTATCCGATCCCCACCAGCGCCGGGCGCTTCTTTCCCACCTCGGGATAGACGGTGGAGGGCGCGATTATCGCGCCTCGGTCGATCGGGCGCTCGACGAGATTGCAGCGAAGCTGGAGGAGCATGTCGACATCGATGGGCTCATCGCTCTTGCAAGCCGGGCGGCATGATGAGTGCGGCGTGGCCCGGGATCGAAATCCCGGGCCAGCCTGTCATGCGGCGTGCGAATTGATCGGGATGCGGCGGAGATTTTCGTTCGCCGCCTCGGATTTCGGAAGGGTGATGGTGAGCACGCCATTTTTGAAGGTCGCACTCGCCTGTTCCCGCTCGATCCCGCGGGGGAGGCCGATCCGCCGCTCGAACCGCCCGTAGCTGCGCTCGGTATAGCCACGGGCCTTGTCTTCGACCTCCGACTTCTTCTCGCCGCGCAAGGTGAGCGCGCCCTCTTCAAGCGTGATGTCGACATCCTTCTCCTCAAGGCCCGGCAGTTCGGCGGTGATGCAGATATCCTTGTCGGTTTCGCCGAATTCGAGGTTTGGCCATGCCATGCTGCGTTCGGCGCCTCCGAGGGAGGGCAGGCCGAACCCGCGGAAGACATCGTCGAACAGCCGGTTCACCTCGCGGTGGAGAGACAGCAGCGGATAATCGCCACGGTCGCGCTCGGCACCAAAGGGTGCGGAGAGCCGGTTCTCCTGCCGGCTCCAGGGGATCAGATCACGAATTGCCATGATGTCGTCTCCTCTAGTGGCTAGAGAATGATGGGGCCCGCCGCCCAGCGGACGGCGGGCCGGTGGTTCGATCAGGCGGCGTGGCGGCCCTCGTCCTTGGGCGCTTCGAGGCGGTCATTGGCGGAAGCATTGCTGCCGCCGATCTCGATCTTGCGAGGTTTCATCGCGTCAGGGACAACCCGCTGAAGGTCGATCCTCAACAGGCCATTGTCGAAGCTGGCCGCGCGAACCTCCACGAAGTCCGCAAGTTCAAATCGCCGCTCGAAGGGGCGCGTGGCGATGCCGCGGTGCAGATACTGGCCGTCAGCCTTGTCCTCGGCTTGCCGGGCTGTGACTGTGAGCTGGTTCTGCTGCGCCACGATCTCGATGTCGTCGGGGCGGAAGCCGGCAACCGCGAGCGTGATGCGGTAGCTGTCCTCACCCTGCCGCTCGATGTCGAACGGCGGATAGCCGTCGGCACCGTCGCTGCGCATGCCGGTTTCGAGCAGATCGAACAGACGATCGAAGCCGACCGTCGAACGCCTGAAGGGCGCAAAGTCGAAAGTGGTTCTCATTTCCAAATCCTCCACATTGAGCAATTTGGGCATGAGAAGCGCCGGAGAGAGCCGACGCTCTCATATGTCCCAACCGGACCCGGTTCGCAGCGTCCGGCGGAGCAAAATTTAGGATGCGATTGGGCTCGTTCAAGAGTTTTTTTCATCTGCATGTCACATCTCCGCCCGCTGCCTCGTCAGGTTCGTGAAACAGCTGGCAAGAGGACTTCGAACATGACTGGCCGTACCAATCCCTATGCAGCGGCGCCTGAATTGCTGAAGGCGTGGTTTAACTTTTCCAATCAGGTCGCCGCGAGCGGCCTCGAGAAACCGCTGCTCGAACTGGTGAAGATCCGGGCGTCGCAGATCAACGGCTGCGCCAACTGCCTCAACATGCACAGCTATGAAGCGCGCCAGGCCGGCGAGACCGAGCAGCGCATCGCGGTTCTCGCCGCATGGCACGACGCTCCGTTCTATAGCGATCGTGAGCGCGCCGCGCTGGCCTGGACCGAGCATTTGACGCTGGTTGCCGACAAGCGCGCGCCGCTTCATGTCTATGAAGCATTGGACAGCCAGTTCAGCAAGGAGGAGCAGGTGCAGCTGACCATGATGATCAACGTCATCAACGGCTGGAACCGGCTGGCGGTGGGCTTCGGCCTGTTTGCGCCTGAGCTGGGCTGGAAATAATGAGCGATGCCGCGGCCTTCGACGCGCTGAGGCCCCGGCTGCTGCGCGTCGCCTATCGGATGCTCGGATCGATGGCAGATGCCGAGGACGTCGTGCAGGACGCCTGGCTGCGCTGGGGCACGGTCGATCGGGACAGGGTACGCGTCCCGGAGGCGTTCCTGCGGCGAATCGTCACCAGATTATGCGTGGACCAGCTCAGGTCGGCGCGGGTGCTGCGCGAGGAATATATCGGCCCTTGGCTGCCGGATCCGGTGATCGAGCCCGAAGCGGTCGAAGATGTCACACTTCCCCTGATGCTGGCACTGGAGCGGCTCTCCCCGCTCGAACGTGCAGCTTTCCTGCTTCACGACGTCTTCGGCGAGAGCTTCGATGACATCGCCGAGAGCATTGGGCGCGATTCCGCGGCCTGCCGGCAGCTTGCCAGCCGCGCCCGTGAGCATGTCCAGGCCGAGAAACCGCGCTTCCCGGTCGAGCGCGCGCACGGGCTGGAGATCGCGCAGGCCTTCTTTGCCGCATCACGCGGGGGTGAGATCGGGCGGTTGAGCGAGATGCTGGCCGAGGATGTCAGTCTCTATTCCGACGGGGGCGGCAAGAGGCCCGCGGCCGCGCGCGTCATGCGTGGCGCGAGCGAAGTGAGGCGAACCTTCGCCGCGATTGCGCGGCTGGCGATGGGACGGACAGGGGAGCTGATCCGCTATGCCTATGTCAACGGCCTTCCCGGCTTCCTCACGCGCGAGGCGGACGGAATGCTTCAGACCACCGCGCTCCTGATCGAGCGCGGCAGCATCAAGGCGATCTATGTCATGCGTAACCCGGACAAGCTCCGCCATCTGGAAAAGCGGCTGAACTAGCGGGCGGGCGTCATGACCCGCGCGCTCGCTGGATGAGCTGCCTCACGGGACTGAATATTCCATGATTGTGATGGGATTGCGCCGCCCTTGCCAGCCGCCGACTGCGGCGGCATCGCGGGCTGCCACCGTTCGAGCCAGAGGTACAAGCAAGTCGTCGATGCCTTAGTTGCAGGCAATGCGCGCTGGAGAGGGTGAGGAACCCTCATGGAAAAAGAGCGGGCTGGCTGCTGGGTCGGCGGTGCGCTGGCCGCGTGAAAGGGAGATGCCGATGCGCGAGGTGATCAGCTCCTGCAGGATGTGCGCCGGACAATGCGGTTTGCGCCTGTCGCTCGACGATGCCGGCCGCCTGGTCTCGATTCGTGGCGATCACGCCAATCCCGTGACGCGCGGCTATGCGTGCATCAAGGGGCTGACGCTGGACGAGGCGCATGCCAGCCCCGATCGCATCCTTCACCCGCTGAAGCGGATGGAAGACGGCACGTTTCAGCGTATCCCGCTCGAACAGGCGCTCGACGAGATCGCTGAGCGGATGCGTGCGATTATCGAGCGGCTCGGACCGCATGCCGTGGCGGGGTTTCGCGGCACGATGAACTACACCAACTTCCTGGCCAATGCCTTGCTGCCGGAATTCCTGCGCGCGCTGGGCTCGCGCTCTTTCTTTTCGACGATGACGATCGACCAGTCCGCCAAGTGGATCAACGTCGAGCGGTTGGGGGCCTGGGCCGGAGGACGCACGCCCGTGCGCGAGTCCGATGTCCTCATGGCTGTGGGCACCAACCCGCTGATTTCGCTCTCGACCTTCAACTTCACGCTCCAGAACCCGATGAAAGGGCTCAAGGAGGCGCGCGCGCGCGGATTGAAGTTGATCGTCATCGATCCCCGCGAGACGGAAACGGCACGGTTCGCCGATCTGCACCTGCGCCCCTTGCCCGGTGAGGATGCCACGCTGATGGCGGGCCTGCTGCATGTCGTGCTGGCCTGCGGCTGGCAGGACAAGGCGTTCTGCGCGCGCTTTGTCGATGGCATAGACATGTTGCGCCTGGCCCTGGAGCCCTTCACGCCCGCGGCTGTGGCAGCGCGGACCGGCGTGACCGCGGCGGAGATCGAAGCCGCCGCGGCGATGTTTGCCGAGCCGTTGCCCGACCGCGCCAAGCGGGGGACCGCCGCCTCGGGGACCGGCCCGAACATGGGGCCGCATTCGAACCTGGCGGAGCATCTTCTCGAATGCCTCAACATCGTCTGCGGGCGCTATCCGCGAGCCGGCGACGCCGTGCCAAATCCAGGAGTGGTCGGCCCCAGGACGCTACGGCTCGAGCAGGTTATCCCGCCGCAGCGCAGCTGGGAGAGTGGATGGCGCGATGGCCATGGCTTCGGCATGATCTTCGGCCAGCGAATGACCGCGACCCTGCCCGATATGATCCAAGCGCGGGGTGAGGATCGTATCGCTGCGCTGATCGTCGACGGGGGGAACCCGGTGAATGCCATTCCGGGCAGTGACGCCGCCGCCGCCTTCGCGCAGCTGGAGTTGCTGGTGTCGATCGACCCCTTCCTGACGGAGACGGGACGGCTGGCCCATTATATCCTGCCGCCGCCAATGATGCTGGAACGCCATGACATCTCGGGCGGGGATTATGAAGCGTTCATCCTGCAGGAGCCTTATGCTCAATATGTGCAGCCTGTGATCGCTCCGCCATCTGGTGCTGAACTCGTCGATGACTGGTTGGTGTTCTGGGAGCTTGGCCGGCGCCTGCAGCTCGAACTGAGCGTCGCTGGACATGTGCTCGACTATGGCGCGCGACCGGACAGCGAGTCATTGATCGCCATGATGCTCGAGGGGAGCGCTGTGCCATTCGAGACTATCAGGGCAGCCGAGGGTGGCAGGGTGTTCGACGTGGCGCCGATGCAGGTCCAGCCTGGCTCGTCGGATGCGCGCTTTGCCGTGGCACCCGTCGATGTGTTGCAGGAAATGGGCGAGCTGGCCGCTGAAGGCGGTGGCGATGACACACTCTGGAGGTTCCGTTTTTCGGTGCGCAGGATGCGCGAGGTTCAGAATACGCAATACCATGCCCTCGCTTCGATCCGGAAGCGGGTGCCTCGCAATCCTGCCTGGATGCACCCCGCCGACCTGGCGGAGTTGGGGATCGCTGACGGCGATGTCGCGGAGATCCGATCGGCGCATGGCGTGCTGGAGACGCCGATTGCAGCCGATCCGACGATGCGCCGCGGGGTCGTGGCGATGACCCATGGCTGGGGCGGCGGCATCGGTGTCAACGTGAACCGGCTGACCCACCGTCTCCTCGGGCGCGATCCCATCAATGCCATGCCCGTGATGACCGGCTTTGGCGTCAACGTCAGGGGGAAGGGGGCCGAAGAAGTGCCCGCACACTGATCCATGGCGGTCGATGCGCGAGGGTGTCGGCTACATCGATCTGGAGCAGCGCACCTTGCAACACCCGGCAACCCGTTCGGCTCGAGCTTGTTGCCCATGTCTTAGGTACAACCTGTCACCCATGTCTCCGGTATGTACAAGGGTGGTGCTGGTGCCGGCTGCAGGATTCGAACCCGCGGCCCCCTGATTACAAATCAGGTGCTCTACCAACTGAGCTAAGCCGGCACACGCTGTCCCTATTGCGTCAGGGAATGCCGAACGTCCAGCCCTCGACTGCGGCAATGTCGGCTGTAAGCAGGGGCGGGTGCCAAAGTTCGTCGCGCGGCGCGGCCTGGGCGAGCCAGGCGGCAGTGAGGATCGCGTCGGTGCTGTGGTCGTCATAGCTGGCCAGCACCGGCACCCGATGGATGCCATAACCCGCGAGGCCCGCTTGCAGGCGGTCGGCGTCCCGCATCTTGCTGCCGCCGCTCAGGCCCGCCTGTCGCGCGGCGATCGTGGTGTAGAGCTCGACGATCACCGGCCCCCGCGCGGGGATCGGATCGAACGGCCAGACCGGCACGCGCCCGTCGAGCCGGTGGAGTAGGCGCATGCCGGTCAGGCTCGATTTGCCGACCTGCGCCGCGCCGACCAGATTGAAGCTGCTCGTCGCGGGCGCATGGCGTTGATCGCGACAGATCCGTTCGACTAGCCGGTGACGGCCATTTCCCGGCCCGAACAAGTCACCCTGCCGGCCGCCATGACGGCGGAAATGGCGGCTGGCCTCGGGATGATCAACCAGCGTTCCCGCCCCCATATGCGGTTCGGCCCGGCACGTCTCGTCGACAAGCCGCCACAGCGCGCGCGCGTCGGCGGGGCTTTCCGTCCAGCCGGGAAAATAGGCGCTGGCATCGAGAAAGGGCAAGGCAGCTGAGAAGTCGATGCCGACCAGAAGGTCGGTCTTGCGGGTGGCATGGTCGAGCAGCCATTCGAGGACGGCCTCCCGCGACCAGGGCCGCTCGATGAGGCGCGGCGTCCGTCCGGGCCCGTCGCTGATCGCTACCGCAATCCCCTTCTGCCGCTCACCCTTGGCGCCAGACCAGTCGATGCAGGCGAAGCGCCTGAAGCGGCGGTGCATTATGTCTTCTTCGGCCGCTTCTTGGCGAGCGCCTGCTGGTGGGCGCGCTCGATCATCGCATGTACGCGCTCGGGATCAGGGCTGTCGAAGCGGACCAGCACCGACGGCCAACCTTCATAATGCCGCGTCTGCCAATAGGTCTCGGGGTCGGTTTCCTTAAGCATGTCGACCGTGTCGCGGTCGATCATGAGGCAGAAGCTGCCGTCTTCGCGCCCCGGGGCAATGAAGGCGTTGCCATTGGCTTTGACCGCGGGCCCGCCATAATAGGTCGAGCGCTCGGCACCGGGCAGGCTGGCGGCAAAGGCGGTGACGCCTTCCCAGTCGAGGGCCCTGGCGCGGTCGGGGCTCATCCTTCCCGCCGCTCCTGGCGCAGCTTTTCCCAATAAGCGAGGCGCTCGGCGATCTTGGCCTCGAAGCCCCGCGGGGAGGGCATGTAAAAGGTCTGGGCGCCCATTTCCTCGGGCCAGTAATCGTCGCCCGAGAAAGCGTCCTCGGCATCATGGTCATAGGCGTAGCCCTTGCCGTAGCCGATGTCCTTCATCAGCTTGGTGGGGGCGTTGAGGATCGTCTTGGGCGGGCTCAGCGAGCCGGTGTCCCGCGCCGAGCGGAACGCCGCCTTCTGTGCCGCATAGGCTGCGTTGGATTTGGGCGCCGTAGCGAGATAGAGGCAGGCCTGCACGATCGCCAGCTCGCCTTCGGGCGAGCCCAGGAAATCATAGGCATCCTTGGCGGCAAGGCACTGCACCAGCGCCTGCGGATCGGCGAGGCCGACATCCTCGCTGGCAAAGCGGACCAGCCGGCGCAGGACGTAGAGCGGCTCCTCGCCCGCGGTCAGCATCCGCGCGAGATAATAGAGCGAAGCCTGCGGGTCCGAGCCGCGCAATGATTTGTGAAGCGCGGAGATGAGGTTGTAGTGGCCCTCGCGGTCCTTGTCATAGACCGGCATGCGGCGGTGGAGCAGCGCCGCCAGCTCGCCGGGCTCGAGGGGGTGATCGATCGCGATCGAGAACAGCGTCTCGACCTGGTTGAGCAGGAAGCGGCCATCGCCATCCGCCGAGGCCACCAGCGCTGCGCGAGCATTGTCGGTGAGCGGCAGTTCGCGGCCTTCGATATCCTCCGCGCGAGCGATCAGCCGGCCCAGCGCCGCGGCGTCGAGCCGGTTGAGGATCAGCACCTGCGCACGGCTGAGCAGGGCGGCATTGAGTTCGAAGGACGGGTTTTCGGTGGTGGCGCCGACCAGGACGACGGTGCCGTCCTCGACATAGGGCAGGAAGCTGTCCTGCTGGGCACGATTGAAACGGTGGATCTCGTCGACGAACAACAATGTTCGGGTGCCCAGCCGGGCGTGCTCGCGCGCCTCGGCAAAGATCTTCTTGAGATCGGCGACGCCGGAGAACACCGCCGACACCGGCGCGAAGCGCAGGCCAACGGCGTCGGCGAGCAGCCGCGCGATCGTCGTCTTGCCGGTGCCGGGCGGCCCCCACAGCACCAGTGACGACAGCCGGCCTGCGGCCACCATCCGGCCGATCGCGCCATCCGGGCCGGTTAGATGTTCCTGGCCGATCACCTCGTCGAGGCTGCGGGGTCGCAGCCGTTCGGCCAGCGGCGCGGCATCGACGGGCAAGGCGGCAGAGGGTTCGGGCGCAAAGAGATCGGCCATCGCAGTGGATATAGGCGCGCGATCGGCACGCGCACAGGGGGCAGAAGAAGGGTCTTGCAAAAATCCACTCAAGATATATCTTAGACATATCGAAAGTGACTCCGTTTGACGAGTAGGGAGTAATGATGTTCGGTTTTCACAGACAGCATCGCGCCGCTGGCCACGGCACCAGACATGCGATGCGCGGCCGCCATGGCGGTTTCTTCGGCGGTGGATTCGGCGAAGCCTTTGGTGAGGGTTTCGGCGAAGGCCGAAGCGGCAGGGGCGGTGGGCGGCGTCGCGTCTTCGATGGCGCCGAGCTTCGGCTGATCCTGCTTAGCCTGATCGGCGCGCAGCCGCGCCACGGCTATGACCTGATCAAGGCGATCGAAGAACGATCGGGCGGCGCCTATGCACCCAGCCCCGGCGTCGTCTATCCTACGCTCACCTTGCTCGAGGACATGGGCCACATCGCCGAGCAGGCGGCCGAAGGCTCGAAGCGGCTATTTGCGATCACCGATGCGGGCAAGCTCGAGGTCGGCCAGCAGGCCGAGATGATCGAGGCGCTGTTCGCGCGGCTCGAAGCGCTTGGCGAGCAGCGCAGCGACGACGATCGCTCGCCGGTCAAGCGCGCGATGGTCAACCTCGCGATGGCGCTGCGGACCCGGATGCGGCACGGCGACCGCTCGCCCGACCTCGCCCATGACATAGCCGCCCTGCTCGACGAGACGGCGCGCAAGATTGAGAGGCTGTGATGGTGGTCGCGATCGCGATAGTGCCGACGACGAGCGGCAGCAAATATCTACAGCAGCTTTGCAAGCATTGGTCGCATAATCTGGCGGTTGAGTTCACGCCCACCCATGGCAACGCGGTGCTACCAAAGGACGCGCGCGGCGCGAATCACCCGGGCGACGCGCTGGTGACATTCGATGCGGACCCGGAGTCGCTGGCGGTGCGGATCGACGCGACCTGCGACGCCCAACTCGAAGGACTGAAGGGTGCCGTCGCGCGCCACCTCGACCGTTTCGCCTTTCGGGAAGCGCCGCTGGCGTTCGACTGGCGGAATGCGTGAGCCTTAAGGCACCGGGCTTTGCCGCGCCAGCCGCACGCCTGCGCCATGCTGGCGGATGATGCGCAGATAGGCGTCGACCAACTCCTGGTTGACCTTGTCCCAGCCATAGCGCTCGCTCGATTTGAGGCCGGCCTCGCCGACGGTGCGGCGCAGCGCTTCGTCCTCGCAAAAATGCTGGAGCGCATCGGCAAAGGCCTGGGTGCGGCCCGCCTGGATCAGCCGGCCCGTGACCCCATCCTCGATGAGGCTCTCGCTGCCGGTCGCGCGTGCGGCGACCACCGGTAGCCGGGCCGCCATGGCTTCAAGCGTGACATTGCCGAAGGTCTCGGTGACCGACGGATTGAACAGCATGTCCATCGAGGCGACCGCGCGGCCGAGCTCCTCGCCCTTCTGGAAGCCGACGAAGATCGCTCCGGGCAGCCGTTTCTCGAACCAGTCGCGGGCCGGTCCCTCGCCTACGACCAGCACCTTGTGCTTTACCTGTCGCCGCATCAGCTGGTCGATCGCGTCGGCGAAGACGTCCAGGCCCTTCTCCATGACCAAGCGGCCGACGAAGCCGATCGCCACGTCGTCCGGGGCGATCCCCAGCGACTGCCGCCAATCCTGGCAACGCCGTCCAGGCTGGAATATCGTCCGATCGATGCCGCGCGACCAGATGCCGACATCATAGCTCATCCGCTGTTCGCGCAGCAGCTGCGCCATCGATTCCGACGGCGCAAAGATCGCGTCGCAGCGGCGGTAGAACCGGCGCAGCAGGGCTTCGACCACGGGTTCGAGGAAAGCGAGGCCATAATAGCGGAAATATGTCTCGAAGCGGGTGTGGACCGACGCCACCACCGGTAATTTGCGGCGCAGCGCGAGGCTCACCGCGCGGTGTCCGAGGATCTCGGGGCTCGCGACGTGCAGGATGTTGGGATCGAAGCGCTTGATGTCGCGCTTGATGCTGGGAGGGATCATCAGCGGGAAGCGATATTCCGCGCGACCCGGCACCGGCAGCGACGGGATGCTGACGAGGTCTCCGGTCGGGGGGAAGGCGGGCTGCTTCACCGTCGGCGAATAGATGCGGACCGCCGCGCCCTGGCCGAGCAGATAGCCGACAAGCCGGTTCAGCGCCTGGTTGGCGCCGTCGCGAACATAGTTGTAATTGCCGGTGAACAGGGCAACGCGAAGCTGGGAAGCGTCCATCGGCACGCCTCTAGCGCGTCGGGCATCAAAGGCAACCGGAACAGCGCCCCTTATCATGAGTTAATCCGGCGAAAGAGTCCCGCAATGGCGAACAGCTTTCGCAAAGGCCAAAAGATCCTCTGGAAGCGGGGAGGCATGAGGTGCAGGGCGAGATCACCGAGCGTTTCGAGCGCCGCGTCGAGCGCACCATCGAGCGCACACGGTCGTCCGCGCGGCACGCCCGGCAATCCGGCCTATCTGGTCTGCTCCGACGACGGTAAGGTCGCGCTGAAATGCGGCTCGGAACTCACCGCGGGGAATGAAGGACTTCATGCAATGGATCGCTGGTTTACCCATATCGCCGGCAAACTGGCTTCCGCCGTCGGCCAGCCGCTCGCCTTTGTAGTAGCGCTGACGGCGATCATCCTGTGGGCGGCGAGTGGACCGATCTTCGGTTTTTCCGATACGTGGCAGCTGATCGTCAACACGACCACCACGATCATCACCTTCCTCATGGTGTTTCTGATCCAGAATGCCCAGAACCGTGACGCCGCGTCGATGCAGTCGAAGCTGGACGAACTGATCCGGTCGCACAGGGAGGCGCGCAACGAATATATCGGGATCGAGCACCTCACCGAGAAGGAACTGGAGAAGATCCGCACCGACCTGGAGCAGGAGTGCGACCAGGGCCAGGACATCCGTACCGGCCAGGCCGCCAGCCTCAATCACCTCATCAGGCGGCGATAGCCTCCTGGCTCGACATGATCCAAGCCTTCATGTCTTCGAGGGCGCGCTCGGCGTACATGGCCTTGCGATCGGCCTTGCGCTTGCGGCCGCCGCGGGCGCCTTCGACGGGAGGAAATAGTCCGAAATTGATGTTCATCGGCTGGTAGCTGTCGGCGTCGGCGCCGCCGGTGATGTGGCCAAGCAGCGCGCCGAGCGCGGTGGTCAGCGGCGGCGGCGCGATGGCCTTGCCCAGCAGTTCCGCCGCGGCGAAGCGGCCCGCCAGCAGCCCGATCGCCGCGGACTCGACATAGCCTTCGCAGCCGGTGATCTGACCGGCGAAGCGGATATGCGGCCGCGCCCTGAGCCGGAGCCGCTCGTCGAGCAGTTTCGGGCTCTGGATGAAGGTGTTGCGGTGCAGCCCGCCAAGCCTTGCGAACTCGGCATTTTCCAGGCCGGGAATGGTCCGGAACAGTCGCACCTGTTCGCCATGCTTGAGCTTGGTCTGGAAGCCGACGATGTTCCACAAGGTGCCGAGCGCGTTGTCCTGGCGCAGCTGGACCACGGCATAGGGCCAGCGGCCTGTGCGGGGATTGTCGAGCCCCACCGGCTTCATCGGTCCATAGCGCATCGTGTCGACGCCGCGCTCCGCCATCACCTCGATCGGCATGCAGCCATCGAAATAGGGCGTGTCCTTCTCCCAGTCCTTGAACTCGGTCTTCTCGCCGTCGAGCAGCGCCTGATGGAAGGCGAGATATTGCTCCCTGTCCATCGGGCAGTTGATATAGTCCTTCGTCTCGCCCTTGTCCCAGCGCGACGCCATCCAGGCGATGTCCATGTCGATCGAGTCCCTGTGGACGATCGGCGCGATGGCATCGAAGAACGCCAGCGAATCGGCGCCGGTCGCATCTCCGATCGATCCGGCCAGCGCGGCGGCGGTGAGTGGCCCGGTGGCGACGATGACCGGCCCGTCCATCGGCAGGGTGTCGATCCGTTCGCGCAGAAGCTGGATGTTGGGGTGGCTGCTGATCGCCTGGGTCACGGCCTCGGCATAGCCCTCGCGATCGACAGCGAGCGCGGAGCCGGCCGGCACGCGATGCGCGTCGGCGGTTCTCAGGATCACCGATCCAAGCGCGCGCATCTCCGCGTGGAGCAGGCCCACGGCGTTGTTCGGATCGTCCGACCGAAAGCTGTTCGAACAGACCAGCTCCGCCAGGCTGTCGGTCTGATGGGCAGGGGTGGCTTCGATGCCGCGCATTTCCGACAGGCGGACGCGGATACCCGCCTCCGCCAGCTGCCACGCCGCTTCCGATCCGGCGAGCCCGCCGCCGATCACATGCACCTGATGATCCATGCGGGGGCTCTAGGACGCGGGTGCGATTACTGCAATGTTGGTATGGCGAGGTCTTGCCGCCGCCAGCGTTAGTGTGGACTTGCCCATCGCTGATCTCATGAGATGAGCGTTTTCGGTGGACGATGCGGCATTGAGCTGCCGAGATCATCTCCGATGAACGAGGCCCATATGCCACCGGGCTGCCACACCGTGTCCATCAACGCGCGCGCTTCTGCGTCGTCGAGCCCGCAGACCTCTTTCTGCCAGCGGTAAAGAAAGGCTGATACCCTCATATTGGCTATGCAATGAACGTGCACACTCTTGTCGCCTATCTCGCTCATTGCTTCGCAAAATTTGACGAAGTCTTCTTCGGTCGGCCGCTCGAACTCCACAGGAATGTGCTTATAGACAAGGCCAAGCCTTGCGAGGCTGGCTGCTTCATCAGGTAAAGCCTTTTCATGCGTATGCAGGCCCAGGTTTATGACGTGCTCGATCCCGAGCATTGGCAGTTCGCCAAGCTGCTCCTCGGTGGGTTGGCCTGAGGTGGTGACGCGGCTGTCGAGGCGTCGCCAGTTATAGATATCGGTGGGATCGGACATATCAGCACCTTTGTTTACAGGGTGCCCAGGCGAGCGGCGGCTTCATTCGCGCTCCACGGTGGTGCTCCACCTTTCTCGCCAGTCACGCGAACGAGCCTCCTATAGCGCATTACCGCTATACCACCAAATCTTCTGACCAGGTGGGCGACCGCTTCGAAGCGCCGGGTGCCGTTCTTAGCGACCGCCGGTAAGGCGCAAGCGGGCATGAAGGTCCGCACGGTGACCTCAGCTAAGGATGGTGGTCCGTCTCCGTTTCGGCGACTGTGCCCCAGCCGTCATAACCCACGCCATAGGTAGCCTCGATGCGTAGCGCATCTTCGGTCAGGCCGCACAGCGCGCTATCCGTGGTCGTCTGGTCGCGCTGCAGCCACAGCGTCGCCTGGCCGTCGTCTTCCTCGGTAATGTCGACGACGCGCCAGCCGAGTTGCTCCGCATCGTCCTCGATCTGCGAAATGGCTTCGGCGTCACCCTCGAAATGCACGTCGACGGGTCGCACCTTCTCCGCGACATCGCCATTTTCGCGCAGGGCACGGACGACATCCTCATCGGCGGCCAGTTCCTCGGCCAGCCTGGCGGGATCAATGGAGATGTATGTCATAGCGGCACCGGCGGGAAGGAGGGAATATCGGTGCTCTAAACGTCGGACCTTCGTAATTGAAGAGACGCTGCGCGTTTTCACCCGCTGTCGGAAGATTATCGCCTTTCCACGCGCTCAGCTTACGACCGACCGGCCGAGGGGGCGACATGGCGACAGCACCGGCCGGCTTTCCTATCGGCTCAGTCGCGCTGGCGACGTTCATAGGCGGCGAAGTTGACCGCTTGCTCCAGCCTGCGTTGCAGCGGCGAGACATGGACGAGGCCCGGCATCGTCGCCAGGTCGGCCAGCTTGACCACCCGGAAATCGCGGACGGCCGTCGCGGTGTCGAAATCCTTCGGCGTGCGCTGCCAGCGCAGGATCGCGTAGCCGTCGTGCAGGCCGGCCGTGTCGACCCAGTTGGCGACGCCGGGGTCGGTCGGGCTGATGAGATAGGTGTAGGTGCCGTCGTCATTCGATCGCGACTGCGAAGGGTTCAGGCTGATCTGGTAACGCCGTGAATCGGCCGTGATCTCCCACGGATCGCTGACGTGGACCGAGAAATACTTCGCGCCACCCGAGGCCAGGGTGAGCAGGATCGCCTCGTCCTTGCCCAGCTGGAAGCGCAGCTTGCCGGCGTAGCCGAAACCTCCGGCGCGGGCGACGGGCGCCCTGTAGCTGTTGGGCTCGAGGCCGCCCATGTTGATGTTGTGCCAGTTGCTCCAGAAGCGGACATAGGCGGGCAGGCCCGTCATCACGCGGCGCTTGAGCTCGTCATAGGACAGGGCGGCGGGCGCGGCGCCGGCGATGCGGCGGACATGCAGTTCTGCGGGCCGCTGGTTCCAGTCGGTGAGCGTCTCGCGGACCATGAGCGTCACATCGCCGGGCGCGCTGTCCATGTGGTCGCCCGCGCCGGCCGACCCGCCCAATGTGATCCGGAAGCTGCCGTCCGGCGCGATCGTCATCTGCTCGTCGGTGATCGAGCTGACATGATTGCCCATGTCCGCCTTCTTGATCTGATCGTTGAGCGGGACCGGCCCAATCCGGCCGCGCATCAATTCGAAGATCATCATCGACGGTCGGCTCGACATGTCGAACCGGCCAGTGATCTCATATTGTCCGCTGCCGTCGACCGTGACCCGCCGGTAGATATTGTCGGGAAGGTCGCTGCCGATGCCGGTGCCCCACAGCGTGTGGCCGCCCAGCGTATGCGGGGCATCCTCCCACCAGAAGAATCCGGGCACGGGCTGCAGCGCGGTGATCTCGCCCGCGATGAACGACGACGTCCACTGCCACACGGCGCGATCGAGCATCGCCGCGCCATCGATCGTCCGGCCGGTCGCGGTCTCTTCCAGCTCGGCCGCGAGCTTGCGACGGATCGTGCTGATCTGCGGCTCGCCGAGCAGGCGGATGAGCAGCGTTTCGGTTTCGATCTGCTGGGGCGTACCGAGCACCGGCCGTTTGATCGGGGCGCTTCGCAGGCTGTCGTCGGGGTGCGCGACGCCTTGGGCGAGCGCCCCTGTTGAGGCCATCAAAGCGATCGCGATGATCGCTCCGCCGAGACCGGCAGCAGCCTTGTTCATAATCGCTCCTCCATCCGGCGGGACCGACGGCCGCACCGGTTCAAAGCGATTCCAGGCCGGGGCTCAGGTGCCGGCCCGGAAATCGCAGCAAGGCAGACGGAGCCGGTGATCCGACGCGATCGGATCCCGAGCCCGTCCTAGAACTTCACCGTACCCGTCACGCCATAGGTGCGCGGATCGCCCCATTTGCAGGTGGCATAGCCGATGCTGTTGAGGTTGTTCGAGCAGAACAGCTTGTAGTGCTTGTCCGCCAGGTTCGAGCCCCAGATGGCCAACGAAACGTCTGACCCAAACAGATTGTCGAACGAGATCCGGCCGCCGATCGTGCTGAAGCTGGGCGTCTGGTAGATGCCCTGCACGGCCAGGCCCTTGGTGCTATCGCGATAGAAATAGTTCGCGCTCAGCCGGGTCTTGGCGAAGCTTTCGGGCACGAAATCGAGATCCAGGGTGGCCGAGGCGGTGAGCGTGGTACGGGGCACGCCCGCGAACTCGGAGCCCTGCAGATTGACGCCGCCGGCGAAGTTGATCGGGTTGGAATTGGCGATCGGCAGCGCCGGATTGGTAGGCTGCGGCACGATCGAACCCGCGCCATAACGGCCGACCTGGTAGGAATAGCCGGCGTTCAGCTCCAGCTGCGGGATCGGCTTGATCGACGCGTCGATCTCGACGCCCTTGATCGTCGCCTTGCCGAGATTGAGAATGATCGCGTCGGTAAAGGTGCCGCAGGCCGGGCCATTGGCCGGATCAGCTGCCTGGTTGGCGCAGAATTGCAGGATGTCGGTCGTCTGTATCTGCTTGTACTTGCCGATGAAGCCCGCGACGTTCAGGCGATAGGGGACCGTTCCCAGCCGGCCCTGATGCTTGAGGCCGAGCTCGAAGTCGGTGATCCGCTCTGGCCCGAACAGATTATACTGCAGCAGCCGGGTCGTGGGGTTCGGGCCGCCCGCCTTGAACCCGCGGCGATTGGCGAAATAAAGCAGCGTATCGGGCGTCGCCTGATATTCCACCGAGGCGGTCCACGTCAGCGCTTTGTAGGTCCGCTGGCCGCTGATCTGGCATTGGGCGCCATTGTTGACGGCGACCACGTTGCCAAGCGTCGTATTGAGCTCGTTGCAGGCCGCTTGCGGCCGGCTGGCGTCCCAGCTCTGCAGCTGATCGACGGTGCTCGTGAAGAAATTCTCGTTGACGTTCTTCTTTTTGTCATTGGTGTAGCGCAAGCCTGCCGTCACCCGCACCCCGTCGAGGCCCACGCCGCTGAAATCATAGGTGGCCTGTGCGAAAAGCGCCTTGGAATCGGTGGAGTCGTTCATCTGCGAATGACGGGTAGGGCGCGGGCCGTAGAAGGAGGCCGGCCCGACCACGAAAGACGAGTTCACCGCGTAGAGATGCTTGGTGTGCGCGTAGAATCCGCCCGCGATGAACCGAAGATTGTCCATCGTTCCAATGATCTGAAATTCGTTGGAGAAGGTTTTGTAATTATTACGATAATATGTATCGTTGTTGGTTGCATAGCCCGACACGGGGCTACCCAGCACGCCCGCGAAATTGAGGATCATGCCCGAAATGCCCGAGGGATCCTGATGGTCTATCGCCTTCTCATGGCGGTAACCGAGGATGTTCTTGAGGGTGATCGTGTCGTTCAGCTCGTAGGTCGTGGCGTTCGACAGTCCATAGACCTCCGAACGCGCGCCGAAGGTGCTGATGACCTGTGGCGATCCATTGGTCTGCACGCCGTTGACGAAGTAGAAGCCCGGCAGCGTGTTGCCGACTCCGGTGAAGGCGGTCGAGCGGAACGGATTGCCGCTGCGGACGAGCAGTCCCCTGGCGGTGTCTATCACGGCGGTGCCGCCGCCCAGGGCGCTCTGCTGCATTACGGCCTGCTGGGTGACGCTCCGGAAGAAATTGCCGTTCAGCGGCGCGGCGTCGATCACCGCGGGCGTTGGGATCTCGTTGCGATGGATATAGTCGACCGTGGTCAGATTCTCGAAGCGGTCGTCGGGCTTGATGAGCAGGCTGACGCGGCCGCTCTCATTGTGGCGGTTGTTAAGATCCTTCTGCCCCGGATTGACGTTCCGGAAGAAGCCGTCCTGCCGCTCGATCTGGCCGGCGGCGCGGAGGGCCACCTTGTCCGTGACGAGCGGGATGTTCAGCATGCCGTTGACCAGCCTGCGGTCGTAATTCCCATATTCGGCGGAAATCTGGCCCTCGGTGTCGAACACCGGGCGTTTGGTGGTGACGACGAGCGCACCGCCCATGGAGTTCTTGCCGAACAGCGTTCCCTGCGGCCCCTTCAGCGCCTGGACGCTGTCCAGATCATAGAGGGTCAGGCCGCGCGTACCCTGCGGGACGCCGTTGACGTAGGTCACGACATTCTCGTCCGTCTGGTTCACCTGGCGCTGGCCGCGCAGGATGATCTCGGGACGCGAAGGATTGATGCTGCTCGGCCTGATCTGCAGGTTGGGCACGCTGAACTGGATGTCGTTGACCGTCGTGACGTTTCGACGTTCGAGCGTCGCGGCCGTCAGCGTGGTGACCGCCACCGGTACCTTCTGCTGGTTCTCCTCGATGCGGCGCGCCGTGACGATGATCTCTTCCAGGCCGTTATCCGCCGGAACGGCTTCTTGCGCGACGGCGGGCGCGACGATGCACAGGGCGATGGTGGCGCAGCCAAGGCGCAATGATGACTTCAGCATGATGTTTCCTCCCCAACATTATATTGGCCGGCTTCGTCGAGCCGTTTGGCGGCGAATATGCATAGGGCTGGAATCGAAATCCACTCGCCGGGCAAAAATCCACATACACGGATTTTTCTGTTCAAAGTTTGATCCGGCGCTGTCGTCTTGCCGCCATCGCGCCAAGCGCATCCAATGGTTGGGCTCGAGTGGCGGAACGCCGCGACGACATGGGGCGATCGATGTCTGAAGGCGCGGACTACTGGGAAATTCGCATTTCGCCCGGGTCTTCGAGTCAAGCTACGGGCAATTTCGAGAAGATTTCCTGGTGGCGGCTCAGCAACGACGTCACATCGATATCCATGGCGGATGTCGGAGTCCCCAGCAAAATCGCCAACGGGCTACCTCCCCGCCGATGCAGGGGAATGGCCAGCACCCAACCCCGCTGGTCCAGCTTGACCGCATGGCCCTGCTGCCGGATGGTTTCGATATCGGCCTTCAACCTATCCAGCTGGACCGGCTCGGCCTGATGATCGGGCGCGGCGTTGTGGCGACGGACGAGGTTCGCGATCTCGCAATCGGGTACCAATGTGAGCAGGGCGATGCCGACCGGCGAACGCAGCAGGCTGACGGAGCGCCCGACCAGCGCGATCGTCTCGCGCGGGTGATCGCCGATCTCGACATGGATGAACTCGGCCATCATCCCGTTCGGGGTGGCGAGCGACACATAATGGCCCGTGGCATCGTGCAGCTCGCGCATCGCCCGCAGGATGGGGCCGTCCGCGATCAGCATCGGATCGACCCAATTGCCCAGCAGTCCGACCCGCGGGCTCAGCCGGTATGTCCGATCCTCCATCGAGTAATGCACGTGGCCGGTCTCGACCAATGTCTTCAGGATATAGTCCACGCTGGAGTTGGGGGAGTGCATCAGCTTCGAGATGTCGCGGAGCCGCAGGCCGATCCGCGTGCTGTGCAATATCTCCAATATCTGGATGCAGCGCAGGGCGGATTTCACGGCCCTGCCGGCGATCTGCGAGCCATCGTCGTTGAAACCGGCCAGATCGACAATGTTTCTGTTCATCGCCCCCCCGATGGTCGACGTCCGCGCCGGTACAGGATGCGCCCGGCCAGCGCTCCCGGCCGCATGCCCAGGTTATAGACATAGGCGTGCCGGCACTCGTCGTCCGATCGGATGGCGGTCGGGCCGGATCGGTTTATACTCGGCACCATCAGAGGCCGGGACTAAACATCTAGGCCGAGCCATTCGGACATCGTCGATAATTCTTCCGACAGTTCGATCATGGTCTCCGCTGGCGCATCGGGTTCGAGATGAACCGACTGGACCCGCAGACGCGACGCCTGGCGGTCGGCCTTGAGATCGATCCGCGCGACCAGCCGGTCGCCGAGCAGGAAGGGCAGGACATAGTAGCCGTGCTGGCGACGATCGGCGGGCGTGTAGATCTCTATGCGATAGCGGAAGCCGAACAGCCGCTCCGTCCGCGCACGCTCCCAGATCAGCGGATCGAACGGCGCCAGCAGAGCGCGGGCGGTGATCCGGCGCGGGCGCCTTGCGTCGCGATGCAGCCACGCCGGCTGCCGCCACCCCAAGACGCGGATCGGCACCAGCAGCCCTTCGCCCGCGAGGCCGATGATCGCCTGCCTGGTGTCCGCGACGCCCGTCCTGAAATAGTCCCGCAGATCGGCCTCTGTCGCGATGCCGAGTGCGCGGCTGGCGCGTTCGAGCAGGGCGCGGTGCGCCGCAGGCTTGTCCGGCGTCGGCAAGGCCAGGATGTCGGCCGGGATGACCCGTTCGGTAAGATCATAGACCCGCTCGAAGCTGTTGCGGCGGGTGGCGGTGGTGATGTGCCCCGCCCAGAACAGCCATTCGAGCTTGCGCTTGCTGTCGCCCCATTCCCACCAGCCGCTGCGGCTCTTGCCCTCGTCGAAATCGGATGCGGCAAGCGGTCCTTCCGCGCGGATGCGAGCGAGCACGGCATCGATCTCGGGCCGGCGTTCGGTTGCGAAGACCCGCAGCGATGACCAGCCGCGTTCGCCGCGATCGGCCTCCGCCATGCGCCAGCGCAACAGCGGATGGAGGTCCAGTGGCAGCAGGGAGGCTTCATGCGCCCAATATTCGAACATCCGGCGCGAACGCCTTGGCCCCCATGCGGCGCGATCGAGCAGTTCGCGGTCGTAGACGCCGAGCCGCGAATAGGCGGGCATATAATGTGCGCGGACGAGAACATTGACGCTGTCGATCTGGTGAAGCGCGAGCCGGTCGATCGTGCGCCGAAGCTGCGCCTGACCCACGATGCTGGGGCGTGCGGTGCCGAAGCCTTGCGCGGCAAGCGCGATCCGGCGGGCGAGGGGGAGCGCGATGGTCTCCGTCAACGCCGCCCTATGCGCGTCGCGGCCCAGGCATAGTCCTCGGCGGCCTTGCGGTCGGTCTCGTTTCTGAAGGCGACCGATGGATCGGGCGCGGCGCCGAGCGCGTGGAGCACGATCCACAGCGCGAAGCGCCGGCCCGTGTCGCGCTCGGTGCCGAAGGCGATGGCAACGCGCTCCCGGCCGGCGTCAATCGCCTGGTCGTCGAGCGTATCGAGATCGTCGGTTCCGAAATAATGGTGCAGCAGCGCGTCGAGGTCCATGGCATCATCGTTGGCGGCGCTTCTTCTCCGGCGCAAGCTCGATCCACACAGGGGCATGGTCGCTGGTCTTTTCCCAGCCTCGAACATGGCTGTCCACCGCCGCCGCCGCCAGCCGCCCGGCCACTGCGGGGCTGAGCAGGATATGATCGATGCGCAGGCCGGCATCGCGGGCGAAGGCGTTCCGGAAATAGTCCCAGAAGGTGTAGATAGTCTCGTGCGGATGCATCGTCCGCAGCGCGTCGGTCCAGCCTTGCTCGACCAGCCGGAAATAGGCCGCACGCACTTCGGGCGCAAACAGCGCGTCGTCCAGCCAGCGCTCCGGCTTATAGACATCGAGATCGGTCGGCATCACGTTGAAATCGCCGGCGAGAATGGCCGGAACGCCGCTCTCGATCAGGCCGGCCCCATGCTCGATCAGGCGTTCGAACCAGCCGAGCTTATAATCGAACTTGGGCCCTGGCCGCGGATTGCCATTCGGCAGATAGAGGCCGCCGATGAGTATGCCGTTCACCGCCGCCTCGATATAGCGGCTGTGAAAATCGTCGGGATCGCCGGGCAGGCCGCGCCGCGTCTCGACCGGCGCGCCGCAGCGGCTCAGGATCGCCACGCCGTTCCAGCTTTTCTGGCCATGCCAGATCGCCCGATAGCCGGCGGCCTCGATCGCGGCGGCGGGAAATTTCTCCTGCGGCGCCTTCAGCTCCTGCAGGCAGACGATATCCGGCTTCGCTTCGTCCAGCCAGCGCAGCAGCACCGGCAGGCGGCCATTGACCCCATTCACATTATAGGTCGCAATCTTCATCGCCGTGCAAATGAGCGGCGATGCGTAGCGTTCCTTGAGCGGACATTTATCCCTGCTAAAACATTGTCATCTCGCGAAGGAGGCAAGGCGATGCTCGAACATCTTCCCGGCTGGATAGGCGGCATGCTGCGGAACTTCCGCGCTGGACATTCAAAGCTCGTCATAGCCCAGCCCGAGCTCGTCCTGGGCGAAAGCGTTATCGACCTGACCAGCCCCGCCTTCGCTAATGGCGCACGCCTGCCGATGCGCTTCACCGCTGATGGCGACGGTGTGTCGCCGCCGTTGCTGTGGAACAACGTGCCCGCCGGAACATCGAGCCTGGCGCTGATCGTCGAGGACCCCGATGCCCCTGCGTTGCACCCCCTGGTCCACGCGCTGGTGTGGAACCTGCCGGCCGACGAACGGCGCCTCGCCGAGGGCGCGATCGTCCGCGACGTTGGCGGGACGACGGACGGCCGCGACGTCGGCCGCAACAGCTATTTCGCCGAGGGGTGGCTACCGCCGGACCCGCCGACCGGGCATGGCTCGCACGACTATGTGTTCCAGCTGTTCGCGCTGAGCGAGACGCTGGACATCGGTGCCAATCCGGGCAGGTCGGGCCTCGTCCGCGCGCTCACCGGCCGGGTGCTCGCCGCCGGCATGTTGGTCGGCACCTATTCGCGCGGCGAGGATGCGCCGATCGCGACCAAGCCGATCCCGGGCGTCGCCCCCGCCTGAGCCATGGTCGGCGATCTGTTCGGTGCGCCGCTGCTGCCGGGGCTGGGCTATCGCGAGAAGATCGTCAGCCGGGCCGAGGAAGACGCGTTGATTGCGGCCATCGATCGAGTCGAGCTGTCGCCCTTTCGCTTTCACGGCTGGCTTGGCAAGCGGCTGACCGCCTCGTTCGGCTGGCGCTATGATTTCGACGATGCGAGCTTCGCGCCGACCGAACCTATCCCGGCATGGCTGCTACCACTGCGCCAGCGCGCGGCTGCGTTCGCCGGGCTTGCCGCCGACCAGCTCGCCCATGTCCTGCTGATCCGCTATGATCCCGGGGCCGGTATCGGCTGGCATCGCGATCGCTCCGTGTTCGAGCATGTGCTGGGTATTTCGCTCGGCCAGCCCGCGAAGCTCCGCTTCCGCCGGCGCCGGGAACGGGGCTTCGACCGGGCATCGATCGATCTGGCGCCGCGCTCGATCTATCATCTCAGCGGCGAGGCGCGCCACCAATGGGAGCATGGCATTGCCGCAATGGCGGCGACGCGCTGGTCCGTCACTTTCCGCAGTCTTTCCGATAAAGCGCGAGGCCAGGCCTAGGCAGCTTTTGGCGGCGGATCCCGGTGGAGATGGACGCGCTCGCGGGTTGCGTAATAGAGGCTCAGCTTGTCCCATGCCTGCTCGGCCGTTTCCACGAAGCGGAACAGGTTGAGGTCGCTTTCGCTGATCACGCCTTCGTCGACCAGCCCCTCGAAGTTGACGACCTTGCGCCAGAACTCCTCGCCGAACAGGAAGATCGGCAGCTGCGCCATCTTGCCGGTCTGCACGAGGGTCAGCAGCTCGAACAGTTCGTCGAAGGTACCGAACCCGCCGGGGAAGGCTGCGACCGCGCGCGCGCGCAGCAGGAAATGCATCTTGCGCAGCGCGAAATAATGGAACTGGAAGCTCAGCTTCGGGCTGACATAGGCGTTCGGGGTCTGCTCGAACGGTAACACGATATTGAGTCCGATCGACTCCGCCCCGACATCGTCGGCGCCGCGATTGGCCGCTTCCATGATGGAGGGACCTCCGCCCGAGCAGACCACGAACTGGCGCTTGCCGTCGGCATCGACCGGGCACTGGCTGGCGATCTGCGCGAGCTTGCGGGCCTCGTCATAATATTTGCTCTTCGCACGGAGCCGCTCGGCGATAAGCCGCTGGCGGTCGGTGGCCGCCGCCTGCACCAGCGCGTCCGCCCTGTCCGGGGCGGGGATGCGGGCGGAACCGTACATCACCAGCGTCGATCCGATATTGGCCTCGTCGAGCAGCAGCTCGGGCTTGAGCAGCTCGAGCTGGAAGCGGACCGGCCGCAGATCGTCGCGCAGCAGGAAATCACTGTCCTGGAAAGCGAGCTTGTAGCTGTTGTTGGTGGTCTGCGGCGTTTCCGTTGCGGTTTCGGCAACGGCGGCGTCTTCCTTGGCGCGGGCGAACACCCGCTGGGGTACTTTTCTGTTTGCCATCATCTCACTGGTATATTTGTGTTGGTTTGGATTCGGTTACAGCGGGCGAAAGACGCCAACCTTTCTATCGGCAATAGGGTCCGCTGCCCATGTCGAAATGGAAATGGTCGTGGTGCAGCGCATTGGCCTCCGGTCCCAGTACGACCGAGAAACGGGCGCAGGCCGCCTTGTGCAGAGCGCGAAGAAAGCCGCGCACCTGTGGATCGGCGCTGTTCCAGCCGTCCTGGACGGTGATCCGACGGCCATCGTCGAGCTGGAACGCCGCGATGTCGATCGCGTTGGCGCGGGCATGTTCGGACAGGCCGTTGCCTGCCTGATTGTTGATCGGACGGCAGGCGAACGAGCCGAAGCTCTCGATCTTGGTGACATAGCCGCCGAGCCAGCGCGTGGCGAGCTGCGGCACGTCTTGCCGGACCCAGCGCGCGAAGGGCGCGGCCAGTGTGCATTTGACCGCACCGAGATTGGTTACCGGGATGCCGATCGCGACCAGCTTCACCGAAGATGTGGCCGAGCACCCGCTGGCGAACGTCCGGTCGGGCAGGGGCTGCACCTGCGCGCCTTCCGCGCGCATCATCGCGACGCACTGCCGGAAGCGCTCCGGAGTCTCGGCGGGCGGTGGCCGCCGGCCGCCGCGCGGGGCCTGCACAGACGGAATACAGCCTGTCAGCGCCAACGCCAGCGCCGCCACACCGCCGATCGATGCCCAGGTGCGCGATTTCAGCAGCGTTCATATTTCCAGTTGAGCCGCTTGCCCTCCTCCAGCTGGGCGATCGTAGTTTCGATGCGCTTCTTGCGGGTTTCCGAGCGCTTCGCCCCGGTGATCCACTCGATATATTCGCGGCGTTGGCCGGGTGGGAAGCTGTTGAAGGTGGCGGCAGCCTTCGGCGCTGCGGCAAGCGCCGCGGCGAGGTCTTCGGGTGTGTCGGCCGGCGGCTTGGCATGTTTGAGCGGCCGCGGTGTCGGGATGTGGCTGTCGATCAGCGCCATCGCCTTTGCCACCATGGCCGCCAGCGATGCATCGCCAGGCAGATCGGCCAGGCTGGTGAGGCGGCCGAACTGGCCCATCGCTGTCGCCTCGCGCTCACCCGTGGCCTGGCCGGTCACCAGCTTGCCCTGCCAGAAGCCGAACGTCGCATGGGCCTTGAAGGCCGCCATGTTGCACAGGATCTTGCCGCGATAGACGACGGTGGGCAGGCCCCATTTGAGGGTTTCCTCGCCTTCGGGACAGGCTTGGGCGACGATCGCCCGCACATGGCCGAGGATCGGTTGGGCGAAAGGGGCAGCCCGCGCGATATAGGCATCGATACGAGGATCCGGCTCCATCGTCGGATGCTGGCGCGCGGTGGCATCAAGTCAAGCCCAAACGGCGCGGGATCGTGGCAGAATTTACCTTTCACCCCTTTCCTGGCGCATGCTTATCGAGCAGAGTGCCGAAGGGGGACGCCGACAGGCGTCTGGACGGGGTTGGGAAACATGGCTGGATATCTGGGCAGGCTGGGCAGAGGGCTCGGCGCGGCCGTCATCATGTCGTCGAGCGTCTTGCCGTGGGCCGCCCACGCCGCCGATCCTCCATCGCGCGCGGCGGCGATCGCGGCGGCCGATGCCGCAGCGGGCCTGCCGGCGGCGACCGAGCCGGGTGTTCCGGTGTGTATCGACCCACCGCCCTCGGGCGAAAAGCTGGCGGGCGATATGGAGCTTGCCGCGGAAGGCCACAGCATCCAGATCGACAATGGCGGTGGCGGTGACGCGCTGGTCAAGATCCGTCACGCCGATACCGGCAAGCTCGCGGCCAGCTTCTTCCTGCGCAAAATGGAGACGATGACGATAGAGGGCGTGCCCGACGGGACCTACCGTATCCAATATGCCTTCGGTCCCCAGCTCGCGCCGGACTGCAAGTCGTTCACCCGCATCATCAAGGCCAATCAGCTTCCCGAAACCGACGACCTGCGCACGCAGACCATCGATGACGACGAACATACCGAAGTGAAGCGAACCAGCGTCTCCTACCAGCTTTCCGTATCGGAGAGCGCCAATGTGAAGCCCGTTGCCATCGATGCGGCGGCCTTCAACGCCGAGTGATATGGAAACGCCCGCAGGCTATCCTCCGCCGACCCTGATCCGGCGGCGCCAGCGGTTCAGCCGGCTGCCGACCATCGCCGCGCTGCTGCTCCTCGCGCTGGTGCTGGGCACGTGCACGCTTGGCCGGTCGATCGAGCGCGAGCCGCTTCGTGCCGCGGCGCCAGATCTGGGCAGGAAACAGCCCAGCGCCGCTCACCAAATAGCTGCACCCGCTATGACCGTCGAAGCCCCGGCCGAAGCCATTGTCGCGGCGCAGCCGTCGATCGACGCGCGGAAGCCCAACCGGTGGTATTATGTCAACAGGCTCGGCGACGGTCCGGGGGCGATCTACAGCCGCGATGGCGGGCAATGGAACTTCGCCTTCGCCTGCGATGCCCGGAGGCGGATGATCGAGTTCATTGCGGTTGGCACGGGTTCGCCCGGAGACTTCGACCAGCAGGCGCTCAGTGTCGGCAAGATCAAGCTGTTGATGGACGCGACATATGCCAGGGACAGTGGCGGGACGATCAGCATGAAGCTGCCGGCTGCGCATCCCTTCCTCAACGCTCTCGATGGGCGCATGCCGATGGAAGTCCAACTGCTGCCGACGCGCAAGACGATCGTTCCGGTCGATCCCGACGTCGTTCGTCTCGTCAGGGCCTGTCGCGGTCGCGCCTGAGGAATGCCGGGGGTTCCCATCGCCAAAACGATCCGCCATGGATCGCTGATGGCATCCCGATCGATCGACATCCGGCAGTTGACCCTGTTGCTGCTGCCGCTGGCCCTGAGCGCGTGCGTCCAGGCCCCGCCACCGCCGCCCGCGCCGGTTCCCCCGCCTGTGCCGCTACCCGCTCCACCGCCTCATAGCGGTGACTGGCGCGACTGGCCGCTGACGGCAGGTAGCTGGCGTTATGTTCCTGGCAGCCCGACCTCCTCCGCTGTCTATGGCGAGCGGGCGGCGCCCCAGTTCATCGTCCGGTGCGATGCGTCAGTACGGCGCGTAACGATCATGAGGGCGGGCGTGTCGACCGAACTCGTCATCACCACCTCGGGCGGCGCCGCGCGCTTTCCTGCGGGGCACCTGGAAGAGGCTGGCTTGCCGATGACAGGCATCATCCTGGCCGCGACAGACGCATTTCTGGATCAGATGGTGTTCAGCCGCGGCAGGATCGCGGTGGCTTCGCCGGGTCTGCCGAGCCTTGCCATTCCGGCATGGGCGGAGCCGGCGCGAGCGATCGAAGATTGCCGAAAATAAAATGTAAAACAAGCCTTGTTCGCATGGCGCCGATGGCTGATGCTGCACGTCTCGTTAACATTGCGAAAGGAGGTGATCCGATGTCTCATGGTTCAGCATGGAGGTCGGTTCTGTCCGTTCGGGGAACGTGCGACTAACGCGCCACGGGTTCTCCGGGCCGGCACTCCGGCCGCTGACCATGTTCAGGGTTGCCGAGGTTCAGGCCTCGGCAACTCTTTTCATTTGAGGGGCGAACTACTCCCGGGACTGGCGCTCCACCCGTGCCTGCCACAGCATCAGCAGCGGCACGACGATCAGTTCCATGGCGAGCCCCAGCCGATGGCCCAAGCCGGGCGTGCCGACGATGGCCCAACTCAGCGCGCGTGCGAGACCGCCCATGATCACCATCGTTCCGAGCAGCCGGAAGCGTGGCCCCTTGGCCTCGATCATCGGAATGGTCGAGGCGAAGGCGAAGCCGAGCATCAGGAAGATGCCGGACAGATAGCGGAAATGGCTGTCCAGATCGGGTGGAACCGTGGCGAGCTCGAACATCGCCGCGCCACGAAGCACGCCGTCCAGCCCCGTCAGGATCGGAACGAGGCAGGCTATGCCAACCGCCGCCTGGAGGAGGCTGCGCTCAGGCTTCATTCGCGCTCGAGCAATTCGTCCTGGATGCGGGTGGCGTGAACCGACAGCCGGACCTCTTGGAGAAAATGGCCGAGACCGATCATCAGCAGCAGCATCGCCACGATGAAAGCCATCGCCATCGCCTGCCCGAGCGCCAGATTGAACAGGGCGGCGCTGAAAAGCCCGGCGATCACGATACAGATCAGCACCGCACTGACCGTGCAGAGGATGAGCGCCCTGTTCGCGTAGCGCATGCGTTGATCGATCAACCGCAATTGCTGAACATGCCAATCATGGCGCGGATCGCCCTTGGGGGCATAGTTCTGCTCGATCCAGCGCGAGCGATCGACCACGCGACCAAGCCGCCCCGACAATAGTGCAAGGATAGCGCCAATGGCGGTCAGCAGAAAGGAGGGCGCCAGCGCCAGCTGTATGCTGTGAGCGATCCCGTCCGGCGCAAAGGGCATGGCCGACATCATATTCAGATCCCCCGGATGATTGCCTATGGCCGTTCAGATGGGAGGCGCAGCGCGCCTCCCATCAAAATCAGCTGGCCGTCTGGGAGCCGACGTTGACGCCCATCGACTGGAGGTAGCGTTTGACGTTGCGGGCAGCCTGGCGGATGCGCTGCTCGTTTTCGACCATCGCGATGCGGACGAAGCCTTCGCCATCCTCGCCATAGCCGACGCCGGGCGCGACCGCGACGCCGGCATGGGTCAGCAACTGCTTGGAGAATTCCAGGCTGCCGAGATGCGCGACTGCCGGTGGCAGCGGCGCCCAGCAGAACATCGATGCTCGCGAGGGCGGAACATCCCATCCGGCGCGGGCGAAGCTCTCGACCAGCACGTCACGGCGCCGTTTGTAGAGTTCGCGGTTTTTCTCGACGATGTCCTGCGGACCGTTGATCGCCGCTACCGCAGCCGCCTGGATCGGCGTGAAGGCGCCGTAATCGAGATAGGACTTTACCCGGGTCAGTGCCTCGATCAGCCGCTTGTTGCCGACCGCGAAGCCCATGCGCCAGCCGGCCATGCTGTAGGTCTTCGACATCGAGGTGAATTCGACGGCGACATCCTTGCCGCCCGGCACCTGCAGGATCGAGGGCGTCGGCTGGCCATCATAATAGAGTTCCGAATAGGCAAGGTCGGACAGAACCCAGATTTTGTGCTCCTTCGCCCAAGTGACAAGCCGTTCATAGAAGGCGAGATCCACGACCTCGGCGGTTGGATTCGACGGATAGCCGACCACCAGCACCGATGGTTTGGGCACGGTGAACTTTACCGCGCGGTCGAGCGCTTCCCAATAATGTTCGTCGGGCGTCGTCGGTACAGACCGGATCGTCGCGCCGGCGATGATGAAGCCGAAGGTGTGGATCGGATAGCTGGGATTGGGCGCCAGCACGACGTCGCCCGGCGCGGTGATCGCCTGCGCCAGGTTCGCGAGACCTTCCTTCGAGCCCAGGGTGACCACGACCTCGCTGTCGGGATCGAGATCGACGCCGAAGCGGCGCGCATAATAGCCGGCCTGTGCCTTGCGCAGCCCGGCGATGCCCTTCGATGCAGAATAGCCATGCGCATCGGGCTTGCGCGCGACCTCGCAGAGCTTGTCGATGACATGCTGAGGCGGCGGCAGATCGGGATTGCCCATGCCCAGATCGATGATGTCCTCGCCCCGCGCTCGCGCCGCTGCCCGCATCGCGTTCACTTCGGCGATGACATAGGGAGGCAGGCGTTTGATGCGGTAGAATTCCTCGGACATTGTGATTCCTTTGGGTTTCGGACTTGGCGGACGGGCTTCAATCGCCCATGATCGCCATCGCCACCTATACAGATTCTGTGCCCCCTTTGCAGGGCGCTTGGTGAAAAAAGCTTGGTCGGGAAATGGACATGGCTGAGATTGGCGACACAGCGCAGGCATCATCGGATGATCGGGGCCTTGCGATGCCCTCGCTGGAGGACGTCCAGCATTGGACCGGCCTGATCGGCCAGGCGCAGCAGATGATGATGGAGCATGTTGCCGAAACGATGGCAAACGGCTCCGCCGAGATGACGCTGCCGCCGCTGACCGTGCCGATGTTCGCGGATCCGGAGAAGCTCGCCGACCAGCAGAGCGAGCTGATCAAATCGAGCCTGGGCCTTTTCGGCAAGATGATCGAGGGTCAGCCGGGAGCCAGTGCGGCGCAGGATCGTCGCTTCAAGGCGGCGCAATGGCGCGAGACGCCGATCTTCGGACTCATAGCGGATGCTTATCTGCTGATGTGCGACGCCTGGCTCTCGGGTGTCGACGCGCTGGAGGGATTGGATCCGCGTCAGCGCGAGCAGCTGAGGTTCGCGATGCGAACCTTCTCGGACGCGATGTCGCCGTCGAACTTCCCGCTGACCAATCCACTGGTGCTCGAACGCACTTTCGAGACGCGAGGCGAGAATCTGCTGCGCGGCCTTGAGCATATGCTTGCCGATCTCGGCAAGGGCCAACTTACCCATAGCAACACCGAAGCCTTTGAGGTCGGCGTCAACATCGCGGCCACGCCTGGGAAGGTCATCCACGAAACGCCGCTCTATCAGCTCATCCATTATACGCCGACCACCGACAAGCTGCTCGAGACACCGCTCCTTATCTTTCCGCCCTGGATCAATCGCTTCTACATTCTCGATCTGAATCCTCGGAACAGCTTTATCCGCTGGGCGGTCGAGCAGGGGTTGTCGGTGTTCGTCGTTTCCTGGAAGTCGGCCGACGAGACGATGGTCGACGTGACGATGGACGACTATGTCGTGCGCGGGCAGGTCGATGCGATCGACACGGTGCGCAACCTGCTCGGTGTCGATCAGGTCCACACCATCGGCTATTGCGTTGCGGGAACGGCCTTGTCGATGACTCTCGCCTATCTGGCGGCCAGGGGCGAGGCGTCAAAAGTGAGGAGCGCGACCTTCTTCACCGCGCAGGTCGATTTTGCCGAGGCGGGCGACCTGAATCTCTTCGTCGATGATGAGCAACTCAAGCTGATCGACACGCTGACCCAGGGATCGGGCGTGCTTGATGGCCGCTACATGGCGCTGACCTTCAACCTGTTGCGCGGGCGGGACCTGATCTGGAATTACGTCGTGCAGAACTATCTGCTGGGCGAGGATTATCCCGCTTTCGATCTGCTGCACTGGAATGGCGATACAACCAATCTTCCGGCGAAATGGCATCACGCCTATCTGGAAAATTTCTACCGCGACAACCTGCTGGTGCAGCCGAACGCGATCTCGGTCGACGGCGTGCCCATCGATCTGCGCAGGATCGAGACGCCGGCCTATGTTCAGGCCGGCCGGGAGGACCATATCGCGCCATGCCGGAGCGTGTGGAAGCTGACCGAACAGCTTTCCGGTCCTGTCCGCTTCGTGCTGGCGGGGTCGGGGCATATCGCCGGTGTGGTCAATCCGCCCGACGCCAACAAATATCAATATTGGACGAGCGATACGCCGGCGCCGGACCTTTCGGCGTTCGAGGCTGCGGCCGTCGAGACGAAGGGCAGCTGGTGGCCGGACTGGCGACGCTGGATCGAGGCGTTCGGCGCGGATCAGATTGCCGCCGAGGGCGCACGTATTCCCGGGCAGGGTGCGCTGCCAGCGATCGAGGACGCACCGGGGCGCTATGTCCGTACCCGCTAGATTGCCTGATTGAGTGCAAGCGCAAAACAATTTGTCCTACGGAACTTTCCTTACCGCTGCGGGTTGGCCCGAGATAGTAAGAAAGCGCGGATATCTGCCGTAAATCTTCGCCTCACTAATCTATGTTGCACTGCAACATAGATGTTGCATCTGCTTTGCAAATCCAGTATTTGTGCGTCGCAACATCCTAGCTGGAAGCGAGTCGATGACTGACAAGAGACCAACGAAGGGCAGGCCCGTGCGCACGCCGAATGTTGCTCGTGCGGCAACGGTGGGTGCGAAAGCGGTTTCGAACAAGGCTTCCGATGCAAAGGCCGCGGTTGAGCCCAAGGCCGCCGTTGAGTCCAAGCCTGCAGCCGTGGCCACGCCTCCGGTCTCCAGCAAGCCCGCTCCAACTGCTGCAGTGGAGAAGGCGCCGGCCGAGGTCGTAAAGGCCGAAGCAGTCGCGCCGAAGCCGATTCCTGCGGTTGCTCAAGCTGAGCCGCGCCCGACAACCGTTGAGGCGAAGCCGCTTCCGGTGGCGGAGACGTCGAAGCCCATTCCGGCCGCGGCCGCTCCTGCCCCGGCGACCCCCGCCGCTGCTCCTGCTCCGATAGCGGCGGCTCCCGCCCCGCAAACCAGTTCGTCGCCGGTCGCCAAGGTTTCGGCACCGCCGGTTGAAGCCGCCCCGGCAGCGTTACCGCCGGAAACGAAGGAAATGACCGTCATGGCCACCACCATTCCCCCTAAGCCGAAGGCTGCTGCTGAAAAGGTTACAATGATGATTGCTGATTTCAACGATCGCGCGAAGGCTGCTCTCGAAAAGACCACCAAGGCCGGCGAAGAGTTCTCCGAGTTCACCAAGGGCAACATGGAGGCATTCGCCGCCTCGGCCAAGACCGCCGCCAAGGGCGCTGAAACGCTCGGCCAGGAAATGGCTGAATATGGAAAGAAGAGCTTCGAGACCGCTTCGGCGACGATGAAGAGCCTCGCCGGTGTGAAGACTCCGACCGAGCTGTTCCAGATCCAGAGCGACTATGCGAAGTCGGCCTTCGACAGCGCGGTGGCCGAGGCCTCCAAGCTCAGCGAAGCATGGCTGAAGCTGGCCGGAGATGTCTTCCAGCCGATTTCGAGCCGCTATGCGCTCGCGGCCGAGAAGATCAAGACCGCGTCGCTCTGATCGCCGTCGCGATTTAACATTCGAACATCGACCGGCCGTCCCTCGCGGGGCGGCCGGTTTGTTTTTCCGGGAACCCCTGCGCGATATGACTCACCGAAGGCCTTGCCGAAGGCCTCAGCGGTGCCATATTCTGTGGCATGCCCCGCCCATGTGTGAGTCCTGTCGCGACGATGAGTCATTTTAGCACCTCTACGGCCCCGATCAGCATGGCGATCCGCAAGGATAGCGACGAGAATGGCACCGGCCTCGGCCTCGCCACCCGGACGCGCACGCGCACGAAGAAGCCTTCGCCCTACAAGGTCCTGATGCTGAACGACGACTATACGCCGATGGAGTTCGTCGTGCTGTGCCTGCAGCGCTTCTTCCGGATGAACATCGAGGACGCCACCCGCGTCATGCTGCACGTTCACCAGAAGGGCGTCGGGGTGTGCGGGGTGTTCAGCTATGAAGTGGCCGAGACCAAGGTGAGCCAGGTGGTCGACTTCGCCCGCCAGAATCAGCACCCGCTCCAATGTACGCTTGAAAAGGCATAACCCTTCGAGCTTGTCCGATTGCCCTCTAACGCCCGGCGATCGACATTCGCTGATCCCGGCGTCGCGCCAATAGCATGCGAGAGTTGGGCCTGTGCGCTGCACCCGTGGTCCGGCGCGCCAACAAACAATTGCGCCTTTCTTGCGAAACGATAAACGCAGGCAATGGATCGCATCACAATAAGGGGCGGCAATCGCCTCCACGGCCGCCTGCCGATATCGGGCGCCAAGAACGCCGCACTCACGCTGCTGCCCTGCTCGCTGCTCAGCGACGAGCCGCTGACGCTCACGAATCTGCCGCGTCTGGCCGATGTCGACAGTTTCGGCCATCTGCTCAATGAACTCGGTGTGTCGACGACCGTCAGCCGCAGCAATGGCGACACCATCGGCCGCCGGATGCGGATGTCCGCAAAGGCAATCGCATCGACGGTCGCCCCCTATGACATCGTCCGGAAGATGCGTGCGTCAATTCTCGTGCTGGGGCCGCTGCTCGCCCGCGCCGGAGAGGCGAAAGTGTCGCTGCCGGGCGGCTGCGCCATCGGCAATCGGCCGATCGATCTGCACCTGAAGGCGCTCGAGGCGCTCGGCGCGGAAATCGAGTTGGCTGCGGGCTATGTCAAGGCGACGGCGCCTTCCGGCGGGTTGAGCGGCGGCCGGATCAGATTTCCAGTGGTATCGGTGGGCGCGACCGAAAATGCGCTGATGGCCGCGGTGCTCGCGCGTGGCGAGACGGTGATGGAAAATGCCGCGCGCGAACCGGAAATTGTCGACCTAGCCCGCTGTCTCGTCGCGATGGGCGCCGAGATCGACGGTATCGGCACCGACCGGCTGACGATCCAGGGCAAGACCAGCCTGCACGGCGCAGACTATGAAGTGATGCCAGACCGGATCGAAGCGGGAAGCTATGCCTGTGCGGCTGCGATCACCGGAGGCGACCTGCTGCTTGCCGGCGCGCGTGCCGAGGACATGGAAGCGATCCTCGCCGGCCTGCGCAGCGCCGGCGTCGGCATCGAAGAGGTACCCGGCGGCATCCATGTCCGCGGCGATGGAAAGATGGAGGCGCTGACATTGTCGACGGCACCGTTCCCGGCATTCCCCACCGATATGCAGGCGCAGTTCATGGCGATGCTCGCGCTGGCCGGCGGCGCTAGCGTCCTTACCGAAACGATCTTCGAAAATCGCTATATGCACGTACCGGAACTCGCGCGGATGGGAGCCGACATACAGGTGCACGGCCGCACTGCGGTGGTGAAGGGCGTCGACCGGCTGATTGGTGCCGAAGTGATGGCAACCGATCTGCGGGCGTCGATGAGCCTGATCCTCGCCGGTCTCGCTGCCGATGGCGAAACACAGGTTCATCGCGTGTATCACCTCGATCGCGGCTATGAACGGCTCGAGGAAAAACTCTCGGCCGTTGGAGCCGATATCGAGCGTCAGAGCGACGGCTGACGTCGATGGCCTTCGTTGCAACCGATGCGATCCGGGGCCGCTTCTCCGCGGCGATGTCGGAGATGTATCGGGCCGAAGTCCCTCAATATGGCACTTTGCTGAAGCTCGTCGCGGACGGCAATTCGGCAGTGCTGGCGCGCGATCCGGCACTGGCCGACACGTTGCGCCGCAACGGCGAGGTGGAGCGACTCGCCGGCGAGCGCCATGGCGCGATCCGGCTCGGCACGGACGCCGAGCTCGCGCTCATCCGTCGGGCCTTCGCCGTGATGGGGATGCACCCGGTCGGCTATTATGATCTCGCCGCAGCTGGCGTGCCGGTTCACTCGACAGCCTTCCGGCCGATCGAGCAGGCTGCGCTGACCGCCAACCCCTTCCGCATATTTACCTCGTTGCTGCGGCTCGAACTGATCGAAGACGCGCGCCTGCGCGCCGAGGCCGCTGCTATCCTCGACGCGCGGCGCATCCTTACGCCGGGCGCGCTCGAACTGATCGAGCGTGCCGAACGGGAAGGCGGACTCGATGTCGCGGCTGCCATCGACTTCGTGGATGAGCTTCTGGAGACTTTTCGCTGGCACGATACCGCCACGGTCAGCGCCGAGAGCTATGACCGCCTGCTCGACGCGCACCGCCTGATCGCCGATGTCGTGAGCTTCCGCGGTCCGCACATCAATCACCTGACACCGCGCACGCTCGACATCGACGCAGTGCAGGCGGCGATGCCCGCGCATGGCATCACGCCCAAGGACAAAATCGAGGGGCCGCCGCGCCGCGCCTGTCCGGTCCTGCTGCGCCAGACCAGCTTCAAGGCCCTCGACGAACGGATCGTCTTCCTCTCCCTCTCCGGCCACTCCGTGCCCGGCCGCCACAGCGCGCGCTTTGGCGAGGTCGAGCAGCGCGGCGTCGCGCTCACGCGGAAGGGCAGGGCGCTCTACGACGAGATCCTGGCCGCGCAGCCGGAACGGGATCGATTTGCCGAGTTGCCCGACGACTGGACGGATCTTCGCCGTCAGGGCCTCGCCTTCTTCCGCTACAGCGGCAGGGCTGTGCGTCGGGCCGACCTCGAAGCGGCCATAGACTCAGGCGACATCGTCGCCGATCCGATCCTGTATGAAGACTTCCTGCCGGTCAGCGCGGCCGGTATCTTCCAGTCCAATCTCGGCGATGCGGCGCGCGGCGCCTATGCTGCCAGGTCGAGCCGCGAGGAATTCGAAGCTGCACTCGGCACCCCGTTATTCGACGAATTCGCCCTGTATGAAGCTGCCGAGGCGCGATCGCTGGCGGCCGTCACCCTATAGCCGGCGTCGACCGCATCATGCCCGGGCGACCTCGTCCGGCTGCGCTTCGCAGGTCTTGCCGGTCTCCCCGGTCGCTGCGATCTCGTCATAAAGCTGCGCCTGCCGCGCCCTCAGCCGCTCGCCCAGGGCGTTCAGATCGATCCTGCGATCGACATGCGCCGCCTTGCCGTCTTCGAACAGATCCTCATCCTCTTCGTCGACATGGTGGATGGTTTCTTCGCCCAGCACATGGACCTTGGCGCCGAAAAGCTCCTCGCTGCCGTCGAGCTGTTCGAGCTCGGCGATTATTCGCTTGCCCGACTGATGTTCGACGATGCCTTCGTTGATCTCGTCATCGCCGAGGATCGGCTTGAGCGCCGGATAGAGGATTTCCTCCTCGATCGCCATGTGGACGGTCAGCCGCATGCACAGTTCGCGGGCGATCGCGGCAAGCCGCTGTTCGTCTGCCTCTTCGGCTTCGTCGAACAACGTGCGGAATAGATGATGTTCCTGCTTGAGCAGGCTGATTGCCAACGGATCATCCTCGGCGATCACATGATGACCCTCATCGTTGCGCGCACCATATTTCCCTGACATCAGCAGTCCTTCCGAAAAGCGTGGGCCTCAAAGCGCGGGTTCGAGCCTGAACAAGTGCGTGCAGCCGATGTTCCCGATCTGGGACTTGATCCATAACGGACCAAATATCGGCTGACATGCCGGACCGGTGCGCTAGTTTTCGTGTCAGGCATCGCACGCGGGGGCGGAGCATGTTGTGGGACGTGCTGGAGGTGGCTGATGTCGGAATGGAGCGAGGCTCCGGTTGTGCTGGTGTTCGGGGATACCGACGTGGGTATCGCCATGGCATCGGCAAGCGTGGCGGAGACTGGCGGGCGGCTTGCTGCGGCATTGCCGATCGGAGAGGCCAGGCAGAGGCTCGACAGCCAGATCGGCGTTGATCTCGTCATTGTTGATGTCAGCCGGGACCACGGTCCTGTGCTCGATGAATTGTGTAGGATCGTCGATGATGGCGCCGCTGCCGGCGGGTTTGCGAGCGTGGTGGTGGTGACCCCGGCATTGCTGGACATCGTCGCGGCACGGATCGGGCATGAGGACGTCGACGTGCTTGTGGGCCAGGATCCGGAGGCCCTCGCCAAGGCGATGCAAGAACGGCTGTTCAAGGCACCTTTGGAACTGCGCGAGACCAATGATGCGGCCGATCCCATCGGATCGGGGCTTCGCGGCAAGGAGAATGCGCGGATCGGGCGCGTCCTGTCATCGCTGGCGGCGGAAGCCGCCAGTGCGCGCAGCGCAATGCCCGAGCAGGCGAGCGATGGCGATACATGCGCCGCGGGAGCAATCCGTGAGATGATAAGGGCGCGGCGCCTGCGTGACGATCTCTTCGGTGCCGGGCTCTTCGCCGACCCTGCGTGGGATATTCTGCTGGACCTGAGCGCGGCGAAGATCGAAGGCCGGTCCGTCGCAGTGTCCAGCCTCTGCATCGCCGCGGCAGTTCCGGCGACCACCGCCCTGCGCTGGATCAAGCAACTCACCGAGGCCGGATTGCTACGGCGCGTTGCCGATCCGGTCGACGGTCGTCGCGTGTTCATCGAACTGACCGGCGCGGCTGCCGCCGGAATGATGTCCTATTTCGCCGCTACGTCGAACGGAATGCGCGGCTGAGCTTCGTTCCGACACTGCTCCACCGGCGGGCCAGGCGTGCCCGGCCGGTGGAGCAGCCGGTCAGCCAATCGCCTTCAGCGCCTGGCCGAAATCTGCGATCAGGTCATCGGGATCCTCGATCCCGATCGAGATGCGGACGAGATTGTCGCCAATGTCGAGCGCCTTCTTGCGCTCGTCCGACACCGACAAATGGGTCATTCCCGCCGGATGGCTCGCCAGCGTTTCGGTGCCGCCCAGGCTGACAGCGAGCTTGGCGACCTTGAGGGCGTCGAGAAATGCAAAGGCCTGGCTTTCACCGCCCTTCAGGTAGAGTGAGAAGGTCGATCCGGCGCCGTCGCAGTGGCGGTCGAAAATGTCGGCCTGTCGCGAGCCGGGATCGAGGAAGCCGAGATAGCCGACTCGCTCGACCTGCGGCTGGTGGCGAAGCCATTCGCACACCTTGGCGGCATTTTCGCCTGCGCGGCTCATCCTGAGTTCCAGCGTCTCCAGTGAGCGCAGCAGCATCCATGCGGTATTCGGATCGGTGATCGTGCCGATCGTGTTGCGCATCGCGCGCACCGGATCGAGCAGCGCCTTGGCGCCGACCACGCCGCCGGCGACCAGATCGCTATGCCCGCCTGCATATTTGGTGAGCGAATAGACCACCAGGTCCGCGCCATGCTTGAGCGGTTTCGACCAGATCGGCCCCAGAAAAGTATTGTCGATGACGATCGGCGGCCGTTCGCCGTCATCCGTGAACAGTGCATCTCGAGCGTCCCGGACACCCTCCACATCCACAAGCGCGTTGGTGGGGTTCGCCGGACTTTCGAGA